>DATFGK010000001.1:0-4150 GCA_035249485.1 Actinomycetota bacterium
TCTTCGCAGAGCTCGATGAACGAGCGGACGACGTCGGGGTCGAAGTGGGTACCCGCACACGTCGAGATCTGCTCGAGCGCTTGCTCGAAGCTGAGCGCGCGACGGTAGGGACGATCCGAGGTCATCGCGTCGAAGGCATCCACCAGAGAGAAGATCCGCGCGCCGAGCGGGATCTCCTCGTATCTCAGGCCGCGGGGATAGCCGGAACCGTCCCACTTCTCGTGATGTGCCTCGACGATCGGGAGCGCCGGGATCAGGAACTTGACCGGCGAAAGGATCTGGGCTCCGAGCAGTGGGTGGGTCCGCATGATGGCCCACTCGTCGTCGGTCAGCGGGCCCGGCTTGGACAGGATCCGCTCGGGGATCCCGATCTTGCCGATGTCGTGGAGGAAGAATCCGTAGCGCAGCGTTTGGTCGTTCGCGAGCTCGGGCGCGACCCGCGACGCCAGCGCGACCGCATAGTCGTGCGCACGATCGAGATGGGAGCGGGTGTGCGTGTCCTTCGCCTCCACCACGAACGCGAGCGTCTTGACCGTCGCCAGGTAGGACTCCTCGAGGTCGTCCAGAGCGCGCTCGAGCTCGGCGGTACGGGCGCGCTCGCGGCGGTAGACCTCGTTGATATCGCGCGCGAAAGCGAGCAGCTGTTCGCGGAGGCGGTGTTCCTCCGCAGCGTCGAGCTGCTGCGCAGTGACGGCCTCACTCATTTCAGCGCCCCGTTCACCGTTGTGAGGAGCTCGAGCGGACTGAACGGCTTCGTGAAGTAGACGTCCGCTCCGGCGTCCATGCCGCGGACGCGATCCTCCGGCGCGTCCTTCGCTGTGAGCATCACGATGACGGCGGCCTTCAGATTCGGATCGGACTTGAAGCGCTCCGCGACCTCGAAGCCGTTCATGCCGGGCATCATCACGTCGAGCAGCACGAGACTCGGGGGATGACGTTCCGCGAGCCGGAGCGCCTCCTCTCCGGAGGCCGCTTCCTCGAGCTCGTAATCTTGGTCTTCGAGTACAGCGCGTACGACGCCTCGTATCAGAGGGTCGTCGTCCACGATCATCACCCGGGTCCTCGAAGTGGCGCCCCGGGCCGCGGAGGGTGCCATGCGCATATCTTTGCAACCGGGCGCGCTAGACCGTCCATAGTCATTCCGGAGGAGATCCGGAATACGTACCGGCTAGGGACGGTAGTCCGCGGTTCGCCGCGGTCTGGCGCGGTTCGTCCGGCTTGCTCGAACTACGTACGCGGGGCGAGCCGGCGGCCGAGCTCTTCGGTGAGGCGATCCAGCACGGTTAGAACCGCGCGGCGCGATTCGGAGATCTCGCCTTCGATGCCCTCGAGGTCGGCGAGGATCGTCTGTATCTCCTCGTCGGAAAGGTCGGGCAAACGGGCAAGCGTGTCGTCGGTGACGAGCTTCTCGATCCTGCGACGCGGCGGGTCGAAAACGTCGGGCGGATCGAACTTCGGGAACGAACCGCGATGGGTCGGCTGCTCGCCGCCGGTGAGGATCTCGGGCAGGCGGTCGATCAAGGATTTCGGAGACCCGCCGGAGGCCCGGCGCTCGATCTCGGCGCGGATGATGTCGAGCCGGGCGTGGAGGAGCCGGCGCTCGTAGGAGAGGACGTTCTCCTCCTGCTCGCACTCCTCGCGGAGAGTTCGAACGTGCTCCTCGTCGAGGTTCTCGACCCCGTCGAGGTACGACGGATCGAGGATACGGTCCGAGCGACGGTTGCCTTTGGCCATCCGCTTCATGCTAGGCGTCCGTGGGCGCCGACGCCATCTCCACGGAACACCCGAGCGCGGTCCAAGCCGGACATTCTTCGTGATCAGCGGTGGGCGTCGAGCCAACCGACCACGTCACCCAAGACCTCGTCTCGCTCTGGCTCGTTGAAGATCTCGTGGTACAGGCCGTCGTACACCTTCAAGGTCTTGTCGGCGGAGCCGAGCGCCTCGAGCAGATCAGTCGAGCCCGATGCGTCGGCGATCGGGTCGGAGCCCCCATGCATGAGCAGCGCGGGGACGGTGATGCTCGCGGCCGCCAGGTAGCCGCGCTGCGAGACGAGCATCACGGCGGCGGTGCACTCCGGGGGGACGTTCTCGTTGAAGACCAGCGGATCCTCGGCATAGGCGCGGACGACCTCGGGGTCGCGCGAAACCGTCTCCGGCGGGATGCCCGGCGCCTCGGGGTCGGCCAGCGCGTCCAGCGTCGCTTGTCCGGGCGCGATCGGGCATGCCGACAGGACCGCGCCGGCGATACCATCCGCGCCTCGCTCCCCCAGGAAGGCGAGCGTCGGCAACGTTCCCATCGAGTGCGCCACGACGAACAGCGGGCCGGCGGTCGCGCGTGCGAGGCCGATGCCGGCTTCGACGTCGTCGATGAGCTCGTCCGGCGAGCCGACCTTCCCTGGGAAGCCGTCGGCCTCCCCGTGGCCGCGCAGGTCGATCGCGTGGGAGGCGTACCCAGCGTCGGCGAGCTTGCGCTGCACGTAGGCGTAGCGACCGCGGTGCTCGGCGAGCCCGTGGACGATGAGAACGGTTCCGACCGCGTCGCCTGCGGGTTCCTTCGTGGTAACCGGTGGGGTCATGCTCACTCCTTGCAGACGCAGAACTCGTTGCCTTCCGGGTCCGCCATCGTGATCCACGTCATCCCGAATTGGCTCACGGTGCCGTCGCTGAGCCGGCGCGCGCCGAGCTCCTCCAGCTCCTTCGTCTTCGCCTCGATGTCGGAGGTCGTGACGTCGATGTGCATGCGGTTCTTGCCGTTCTTCGGCTCGGGGACGCGTTGGAGCAGGAAGACGTCGCCGTCGCGGGGCCCCTTGAGCATCCCCCACTGGTCGGCGAAGCCCGAGATCTCGTAGCCGAGCGCTTTGGACCAGAACTCGGCGAGCTTCTCCGGGTCCGCGCAGTCGAGCACGATGTGGATGCTCATAGGCCCATCGTCTTCGAGATGATCTCTTTCATGATCTCGGTCGTCCCGCCGCCGATCGGGCCGAGCCGCGAGTCGCGCCACGCGCGCTGGATCGGGAATTCCATCATGTAGCCGTAGCCGCCGTGGATCTGCATGACCTCGTCGGCGACCTTCCAGTCGAGCTCGCACGCGAGCCACTTGGCCATCGACACCTCGCGCAAGGCATCCTCGCCGGCCATCATCTTCCGCAACGCGTGGTACGTGAGGCAGCGGGCGGCGTGGATCTCGGTCTCCATGTCGGCGAACCGGTGCCGCCACACCTGGAACTTCGCGATCGGCCGTCCGAACGCCATGCGCTCCTTGCCGTACTCGATCCCCATCTCGAGCGTCTTCTCGGCGGCGGCGACGGCCGCGAGCGCCATCACGACCCGCTCCCACTGGAAGTTCTTCATGATGTAGACGAAGCCTTGGCCTTCCTCGCCGAGCAGGTTCTCGGCGGGGACGCGGCAGTCGTCGAAGAAGAGCTCGCCGGTGTGCGAGGTCCACCAGCCGACGGTCTTCATGCGACTCGTGCGGAAGCCGGGGGTGTCCTTGTCGACGACGATCAGCGAGATGCCGGGGTAGCCCTCGCCGCCGGTGCGCACGGCGACGACGACGTAGTCGGCCTTCGAGCCGTTGGTGATGAACGCCTTCTGTCCGTTGACGACGTAGTGGTCGCCGTCGCGGACCGCTTTCGTCGTGATCGACGCTACGTCGGAGCCGGCGCCGGGCTCCGTTACGCCGAGCGCCGAGATCAGCTCGCCGCGGATCGATGGCACCAGCCACTTCTTGCGCTGGTCCTCGTTGCCGAACCGGTACACGTAATAGGAGCCGAGATCCTTGTGCGCGCCGAGCCCGGCCGCGACGCCGCCGGCCCCGCACAGCGTGAACTCCTCGGTGACGACCGCGTCGGCGAGGAGGTCGGGGCCGGAGCCGCCGTACTCCTCCTCATACTTCAGGCCGAAGAGGCCGAGCTCGCCGACGCGCTCGTACAGGGAGCGCGGGAAGTCACGCTGATCCTCCCACTCCTCGACGAAGGGGCGGATCTCGCGGCCGACGAAATCGCGGACCGAGGAGCGGAGCGCCTCGTGCTCCTCGGTGAACAGCTCGTAGCGCGTGTCGCTCATCGTTCCGACGGCTTGGGGTCGGGCGTGTTCTTGCGTTTGGGGTCGGCCGGATCCGGCGTGCGCTCCGGCGGTCCGGGCGGAGCCG
>DATFGK010000002.1:0-9994 GCA_035249485.1 Actinomycetota bacterium
CCGGCGGCGATCCGCGGCGTTCCGCCGACGCACACGAGCGCGCGCACGAGTTGGGGGAAGTGGCCGGTGAAATGGAGCGCGACCTGGCTGCCGCGGATCCCCATGCCGAGCACCACGATGTCGTTCAGCCCGAGCCCGTCGACGAGCGCCCCAAGGTCGCGCGAGTCGCGAGCGGTCGTGTAGGGCGGGCCCGGCTTGTCGGACTCGCCGGTGCCGCGGCGGTCGTAGAGCAGGACGCGGTGCCCCTCGGAGATGCGACGTACGAGCGCCGACGCGCGCATCGACCGTGACGACAGGAACCACTGCGGAACGACGACGACCGAGGGGGCGCCCTCGCCGACCACGTCGTACGCGAGCTCGATGTTGTGTGCTTTCACGCGCTCCATCGCTTCACCGACCCGGGTGGATGACGCGCCCGTCCTGAACCACGAGCGAGATGCGACGGTAGGCGGAGACGTCGGTGAGCGGATCGCCGTCGAGGACGATCGCGTCGGCGAGCTTGCCGGGCTCCAACACCCCCGCGTCGACGCCGAGGAGCGAGGCCGCCTCGGACGTCGCCGCCACCGATACCCGATCGAGCGGCATCCCCGCGTCGTTCATGAGCGCCAGCTCGCGCCACAAGGCGCCGTGCACATTGAACGGCGTACCCGCGTCCGTCCCCGCGGCGATCCGCACGCCGGCCGCGACCGCCTTCCCGAACGAGACGCGATGCGCGGCGCCGACCTCCTCGGACTTGCGCCGGGCGAACTCCGGAACGCCTTCGCCGCCGTGGAGGATGCGCTCAGGTGCGACGAGGGTCGCCACCAGCCAGGCGCCGCTCTCGGTCATGAGCTTCAGCGACTCGTCGGTGAGGAACGCGCCGTGTTCGACGGTGTCGACGCCTGCCCGCAGCGCGCGGACGATCCCTTCGGCGCCGATCGCGTGCGTCGCAACGCGGAGCCCGGCTTCGTGCGCCTCGTCGATCGCGGCGGCGAGCTGCTCGACCGTGAAGGCGGACCGCTGTGCACCGATGCCGGGCGTGAGCACTCCGCCGGTGGACATGATCTTGATCCAGTCGGCGCCTGCCTTCACGAGCTTGCGTACGGCCTTGACGAGCTCGTCGGCGGTGTCGACCTCCCAGCCGATGAAATGGCCGTGGCCCCCGGTGACCGTCAGCACCGCAGGGGCGGTGAGGATCCGCGCGCCGACGAGCAACCCCCCACGCTGCGCGCGAGCCACCTCGATCATCGCGAGCTCGTGTCCGCCTAGATCCCGCACGGTCGTGATCCCCGCGTCGAGCGCGCGCCGCGCGTTGCGAGCCGCCTTGAGCGCGGCGGTCGCGACGGTCAGCTCCCGTGCTTCCCGGGCGAAGTCGGCCGTCCCGTCGAAGCAGAGATGAACGTGGCAGTCGATCAGCCCCGGCATGAGCGTTCCAGACGGAACCTCCATCACGACGTCTTCTTGTCTGTCGGAGGGCGCCCCGGCCCTCGGGCCGGCATAGGTGATCCGTCCGTCCTCGCAGATGAGCGTGGCATCGTCGACGGGCGGCGAGCCTCGGCCGTCGAGCATCCTGGAAGCGCGGACGACCAGCTTCGGCATCCCAGGCAGCGTAACAGGGGCTCCTTGCTCGCCTAAACTCCTCCGTAAGGTCGTCGCAAGGGGAGGGTGCGGACATGCGGAAAGTCTTGATCGTGGACGACGACCCGGCCGTCGCGGGGCTCGTGAAGGAGATCCTCCTCGAGGAAGGCTTCCTGGCGATCCACGCCGGCGACGCGGACAGCGGGTGGGCATCGCTGCTGACCGAGGATCCCGACGCCGCGATCCTCGACCTCTGGCTCTACGGCCGCGAGGCAGGCTGGGATCTGCTCGACCGCATCCGCGCCAACGAGCACTTCCAGTCGCTGCCCGTCGTGATCCTCACCGGCGTGACCGGCACCGAGGTCTCGAATCGCGCGAAGGAGAAGGGCGCCGAGTACCTCAGCAAGCCGTTCAGCGGGCCTGCGCTCGTAGATCGTCTGCGCCGGGCGATGCGCGCCACCGGACGCGCGCCGATGACGCGAGGGCACGACGTCGTTCTGCTCACTCCGGTGTTCCAGATCGAGGGAACGATCCACGTCTCCGACGAGCTCGAGCGCTTCTCGGACGCGTGGGAGGCGCTCGTCCGCGACCCACGGGCGTACTTCCCGTTGACCGGGGCGACCATCAAAGGACTCGAGAGCGACATGACGATCGCGCAGCAAGGCCTCGTCGAGATCCGCAAGGCCGACGTGACCGCCGTGTTCCCGTCTGAAGGGTAGGTGGCGACAGCCGGTCATCGGGCACCCGCACGATGACGTACCGCTACACTGGGCCCCCTGGCGGGCGTGCTGGAATTGGCAGACAGGCACGGTTCAGGTCCGTGTGCTCGTAAGAGCGTGGAGGTTCAAGTCCTCTCGCCCGCACCAAGCGAACCAGACCCTCTACCAGCGGCGTTGATTGCTTCGATCGGCCTTCCTGCGGATATATAGAATGTGGCCGTTCGGCCCCGGGCGGAGGCCGGTCGTCGCCGGCCGCCGGAGGGGCCGTTCGCCCTTCCGACGACACGGTGTGAGCCGGTGAGCGCCACGCCACCAGGGAGGCCGGATGGGTATCCTGCGGGACTTCGAGCGCCGCCTCGAGACGATGGTCGAGGGGTTCTTCGCGCGGGCGCTTCCCGGCGGCGGGGTGCAGCCGGTCGAGCTGGGCAAGCGCATGGTCCGCGCCATGGAGGATCAGAAGACGGTCTCGGTCGCGAACGTCTACGTCCCCAACGACTTCACCTTCGAGCTTTCCACGAAGGACCTCGAGCGACTTCGGCCGGTTGAGAACGCGCTTGCCGCCGAGCTCGCAAGCGTGGCACGTCGCGCCGCCGCGAGCGAAGGGTGGCGGCTGCTCGGACCACCCACGATCCACCTCGACGAGGACCCGTCGCTCGCGGCCGGCACGTTCCGCGTCGCGGCAACCGTCGTGGAGGGATCCGACGCCGCGGCGGACGGCGCGGGCCCGCACACCCAGTTGATCCAGATGTCGGAGCGCGCCGACGCGGAGCTCATCGTGATCGGCTCGAAGCGCCGGCCATACCCGCTCGCGAAGGACGTGCTCACCATCGGCAGGCTCGACACCGGCGACATCGTTCTGTCGGATCCCGGCGTGTCGCGCAAGCATGCCGAGGTTCGCCGCGAGGGCGACGAGTGGGTCGTCGTGGACCTTTCGTCCACCAACGGGACGCTCGTCAACGGCCAGCCGGTTCGCCGGCACCGGCTCGCATCCGGCGACCGGATCGAGGTCGGAGAGACGACGATCGAGTTCCACGGAGCCTGACCGTGACTCCTAGAGGAGACCCGTGCCCCCGCTCGTCCTGACGATCCTCAAGATCGTCTTCGTTGCCCTGCTCTATCTCTTCATCGCGCGGGCGGTCCGCGTGATCTACCTCGACCTCGTCGGGCCGCGGGTCCCGCGCGCGAGCGCGAAGCAATCCGTTCCGGCCGCCCCGCGCAAACGCCGGGGGCAGCCGAAGAGCCTCGTCGTCACTGACGCCGAGGGCGCGTCTCGCACGTATCCGATCGCACAGGAGCCGCTGTCGATCGGACGCGCCGAGGGGTGCCAGGTCGTGCTCGCCGACACGTACGCGTCGCAGATGCACGCGCGTGTGTTCCCGAAGGACGGTTCGTGGTTCGTTGAGGATCTCGGCTCGACGAACGGCACCTACCTCAACCGCGCGAAGGTGACGGCGCCGTCCGAGGTGGCCGCGGGCGACGAGATCCGCATCGGCAAGACGACGCTGGAGTTCCGCCGATGACCGGACGCGCGATCGAGCGCGAAGCGCTCACCGATGTCGGCCGGGCGCGCGAGCGCAACGAGGATTCGTACTACGCCGGCGAGTACGTGTTCGCGGTGGCCGACGGCCTCGGCGGGCACAACGCCGGCGATGTCGCAAGCCGTCTCGCCGTCGAGCCGCTCGCGGCGTTCGACCGCGCGGTGGAGGGGCTGCCCGACGACCGGCTCGCCGATGCGCTTGCGAAGGCGGTCGACGCAGCCAACAAGGCCGTCTACCAGCGGGCGCAGAGCGACGCGAAAGTGCGCGGCATGGGGACGACGCTGACCGCCGTCGCCATCGCGAACGGCTCAGCTCATCTCGCGCACGTCGGCGATTCGCGCTGTTATCTGGTGCGCGCCGGCGAGATCAGCCAGCTCTCGAGCGACCACACATTGGTCGCACGGATGGTCGAGGAGGGAAAGCTGACGCCGGAGCAGGCCGAGACCCATCCACAACGCTCGATCCTCACCCGGGCGCTCGGTGCCGAGCCGGATATCGACGTCGACACGCTCGAGATCCAGCTCCTGCCCGGCGACCGGCTGGTCCTGTGTTCCGACGGGCTGTCCTCGGTGATCGGCGACGAGCAGATCCTGGCGACGCTCGCGGACTCGAAGGGATTGAAGGAGGCGTGCAAGCGGCTGATCGACCTCGCGAACGAGCGCGGCGGTCCCGACAACATCACCGTCGTCGTCGTCGAGGTAACCGGAGAAGGGGCCGCGCGTCCCGCAGGCTCGGTGGTCGCACCCCCTCGCCGCGAGATCTCGCCGGCGCCCGTGGCCCAACGTGAGCGGCGGCGCATCCCCGTCCGCCCGATCGTGTGGATCCTGGCCGTCGTCGTGCTCGGGCTCGGCGCATGGCTCGGCGTGCGCTCCTGGGTGAACCGGTCCTACTTCGTCGGCGTAGCCGACGGTGTCGTGGCCATCTACCGCGGTCTCCCGACCGAGTTCGCCGGGATCGAGCTCAACCACGTCGAGGAACGCACGACGAAGCCCGTCGATCAGGTCGCCGAACGGTGGCGTTCCCAGCTCGAGGATGGGATCCCGGCCGACAACCTCGCCGAAGCGCGCGAGATCGTCGGACGCGTGACCGCCTCGGACGGAACCGTCCCGACGCCGACCCCGACCCCCACCGCGACATGAGCAGGCGCAACGCGGAGCTCGGGCTCGTCATCCTCGCGATCATCCTGACGGGCGGCGCGTATCTCCTGGTCGAGTTCGCCGCCTCGGACCAGCTTCCCGCCGGCTTCCTGTCGTTCATCGCGGCGTTCGCCGGGATGGCGCTCGTTGCGCACATGGTGATCCGACGCGTCGCTCCCAACGCCGACCCGCTCCCGCTCCCGATCGCGATGACGCTCTCCGGACTCGGTTACGTGATGGTGCGGCGGCTCAACCCGGACCTCGCCGGACCGCAGCTCGCGTGGATCGCCGTCGGCCTCGCGGCGTTCTGCCTGACGCTCGTCGGCGTGCGCGATCACCGACGGATCGAGGCGTTCCGCTACTCGTTCATGGTCGCCGGCATCGCGCTGCTGCTGCTGCCGCTCGCTCCCGGTATCGGGCGAACGATCTCCGGCGCGCGGCTCTGGGTTCGGGTGGGAAGCCTGAACTTCCAGCCGGCCGAGCTCGCCAAGCTGATGCTGGCGGCGTTCCTCGCCGGCTATCTCTCGAGCAAGCGCGAGGTCATGACCGCCGCGACGGCGCGCGTCGGTCCCTGGATGATCCCCGCCCCCCGGCACTTCGGACCCGTCGTGCTCGCGTGGGGGATCTCGCTCGCGGTCATGGTCTTCGAACGCGACCTCGGCTCGTCGATGCTCTTCTTCGCGCTGTTCATCGTGATGCTCTACGCGGCGACGTCGCGAGCCGCTTACGTCGTGAGCGGCGTCGGGCTGTTCGCCGGCGGCACGATCTTCGCGTACCAGGCTTTCGCGCACGTGCAGAGCCGGATCTCCGCGTGGCTCGACCCGTGGAGCCGCATCGACGGGTCCGGCTTCCAGATCGCGCAGTCGCTCTTCGCGCTGGGGACCGGGGGCCTCGGCGGCGAGGGGCTCGGCCGCGGACGGCCGGACTTCATCCAGCGCGGCGTCGAGACCGACTTCATCTTCTCGGCGTTCGGCGAGGAACTCGGCTTCGTCGGCGGCGTCGCCATCTTGCTTCTCTTCGCGCTCCTCGTCGCGCGCGGGATGCACATCGCGCTGCGCTCGCGGGACCCGTTCGGGACGCTGCTCGCGACGGGCCTGACGGTGATCATCGGGTTGCAGACGTTCCTGATCATCGGCGGGGTCACGCGGCTGATCCCGTTGACGGGGATCACCTTGCCGTTCGTCTCGTACGGCGGCTCGAGCCTGCTCGCCAACTTCATCTTGATCGCGCTGCTGTTGCGCCTTTCGGAACAGGAGGGGCGCTCGTGAACCGGACCGTACGCAGGATCGCGTTGATGCTCATGGTCGCGTTCGGCGCGCTCGTCGTGCAGCTCACCTACGTCCAGGTGGTCGAGGCCGAACGCTTCGCCGAGCATCCGGCGAACCGACGCCTGCTCGTGAAGGAATACTCGATCGAGCGTGGATCGATCCTTGCGGGGAACACGGTGATCGCGCGCTCGGTGCCAACCGACGACAACCTGAAGTATCAGCGCGAGTACCCCGCCGCTCGCCTGTGGGGTCACATCACCGGGTACTACTCGATCGTGTTCGGCCGCGCCGGGCTCGAGCGGACCTACAACGATTTCCTCATCGGCGCGGGACCGCAGGATCGCTGGGAGAACATCGTCGACGACGTCCTCGGCCGCGATCGCAAGGGCCACTCGCTCGTGCTGACGATCGACCCGAAGCTGCAGGCGCTCGCCGAGAAGCTGCTCTCGCGGCAGGTCGGCGCGCTCGCCGCGATCAACCCCGAGAACGGCGAGGTGCTCGCGATATACGCGAACCCGTCGTTCGATCCCAACCCGCTCTCCTCCCACGATCTCAACGTCGTGCGCAGCACGTGGGACCGGCTGAACAGGCATCCCTCCGAGCCGCTGCTGTTCCGGGCGACGCAGGAGCGGTATCCGCCGGGCTCGACGTTCAAGGTGCTCGTGACGGCCGCGGCGCTCGAGGCGGGCATCCCCAGGACCAAGACCTATCCCAACCCGCGCGAGCTGAACCTTCCGTTGACGAACCGCACGCTGCGGAACTTCAGCGGTGGCGCGTGCGCAGGCGGCGGACGGATCTCGATGGCGCAAGCGCTGCGGGTCTCGTGCAACACGACGTTCGCGCAGATCGGCATGGAGCTCGGCGTCGAGAAGCTCGACGAGATGACGCAGCGGTTCGGCCTCGGCGCCCCGCCGGTTGGCTTCGACCTGCCGGCGACCGCGAGCTGCCTGGTGGCGGAAGCGGGGAGCGGCTGCGCCGAGGCGAAGCTCGATGCGCCGCAGCTCGCCTTCTCGTCGATCGGTCAGTTCAGCGTCCGCGTCACTCCGTTGCAGATGGCGCTGGTCGCGGCCGCCGCAAGCAACGGCGGCATCCTCGTCCGGCCGCACGTGGTGCGCGAGATCCAGGACTTCACGGGCAAGGTCGTGCAAACCGTCGCACCGGAACCGGACGGCCCGATCTTTTCCCGCGAAACGGCCGATACGTTGAGGGACATGATGATCGACGTGGTCGATAACGGGACCGGCCGGCCCGCGGCGATCTCGAGCCTGCGCGGCGAGATGGGCGGAAAGACCGGCACGGCGCAGACCGGCGTCGAGGGCGAGGACCCGCACGTGTGGTTCATCGCGTTCGGCCCCGGCATCGCGGTCGCGGTCGTCGTCGAGCACGGCGGGGACCTCGGCGGGGACGCGACCGGCGGCCGTGTCGCGGGCCCGATCGCCAAGGCGCTGATCGAGGCGGTGCAGAGATGACCCACGCGACCAACGGACGCAACGGCGAGGTCGTGCTCGCCGAGCGTTATCGGCTCGAGGACCAGGTCGCCACCGGCGGCATGGGCGAGGTCTGGCGTGCGACCGACATGCTCCTCGAACGGACCGTGGCCGTGAAGCTCTTGCGCGAGTCGCTGGCCGCGGATCCCGTCGTCTCCGAACGCTTCCGCCGCGAGGCGTTGATGGCCGCGCGACTGTCGCATCCCAACATGGCCGACGTCTACGACTACGTGCAGGAGGCCGACCGGCCGGGGATCGTCATGGAGTTCGTCGAGGGCGAGACGCTCGCCGGACTGATAGCCCGCGACGGCGCGCTCGAGGTGACCGAGGCCGTGCGGATCGCCTCGGCCCTCCTCGCGGTCCTGCAGATCGCGCACGACGCCGGGATCGTGCATCGGGACGTGAAGCCCGGCAACGTGATGATCTCGCCGACCGGCGAGGTCAAGGTCACCGACTTCGGCATCGCGCGCGCCGCCGGGCACGAGACGCTGACCGAAACCGGCATGGTCGTCGGCACCGCGCACTACCTCTCGCCCGAGCAGGTGAGCGGCAAGCCGGCGACGCCGTCGTCGGACATCTACGCCGCCGGAACGATCCTCTACGAGATGCTGACCGGCGAGAAGCCGTTCGCCGCCGAGACGCCGCTCGCGGTCGCGATGCGGCGCCTCAACGAGGACCCCACACCGCCGCGCGAGCATCGCCCCGAAATACCCGAGCCGGTCGCGCAGGTCGTGCAACGCTCGCTGCAGCGTGAGCCCGATCGTCGCTACGCCTCGGCGAAGGGCATGCGCTCCGCGCTCGAGACGGCCCTCGCTTCGGCTCCGACGCCTCCCGCGGGATTGGATCCGACGCGCACCGAGGTCATGCCGGCGATCGGCGACGCCGACGCCCTCACGCAGATCGTCAACGCGCAGCCGGCAGCCCCGGCCGCGATCACCGGCTTGTCGCCGGCCGCCGAGGTGTCCGCGCGGCGCCGGCGCGACTACCGCAGGGGAGTCGTCTGGCTCTTGGTGGTCGCGCTCCTCGTCGGGCTCGGCGCGGTCGGGATCCTGGCCCTCGGCGACAGCGGGCCGGTGCAGGTGCCGAACTTCAGGGGCATGCAGATCGCCGACGCGAAGTCGCTCGCCGGCCAGCTGGGTCTGGAAGTCGTAGAGGCCGGACGCGAAAGCGGGGAACCCGAAGGCGAGGTCCTGAGCCAGAACATCGCTCCCGGCGTGCGGGTGGCGAGCGGGGAGCGGGTAACGCTGTTCGTGTCGAGCGGAGCGCCACCGTGCTGCGTCGTCCCCCGGTTGCTCGAGCTCTCCAAGGGCGAAGCCGAACGGGCGCTCAAGGATGCGGGCTTGGTGCTGGGGGACGTGACCGAGCTCGCGACCGAAGAGTTCGACGAGAACACGGTGATCGGCCAAGAGCCCGACGAGGGAGAAACCAAGCCCGAGGGCAGCGAGGTCGATATCGTTGTCGCGAAGAAGCCTGAAGGTCGAGGCAAGGGCAACGGCAACGGCAACGGTGGAGGCGGCGATTAGCGTCAACGACTCCAAAACCCTCTCCGGACGGTACGAGCTTTCAGAAAGGCTCGGGTCCGGCGGCATGGCCGAGGTCTACCTCGGCCGCGACCGCGTGCTCGGACGCACGATCGCGGTCAAGACGCTGCTGACCCAGTTCGCCGGCGACCCGCACTTCATCGCGCGGTTCCGCCGCGAGGCTCAGTCGGCCGCGGCACTGAACCATCCGCACATCGTGGGCGTGTACGACACCGGCTCCGACGACGGCACGCACTACATCGTCATGGAGTACATCGAGGGCCGGACGCTCCGCGAGATCATCCGCGAGGAGGGCCCGCTGCTCCCCGAGCGCGCGGCGGAGATC
Organism: Actinomycetota bacterium; assembly: GCA_035249485.1. Lineage (GTDB taxonomy): Bacteria > Actinomycetota > AC-67 > AC-67 > AC-67 > DATFGK01. Next base: position 9,572 of record DATFGK010000002.1, read on the forward strand.
GCCGGCGACGTATGCGCGGGGCTGTCGTTCGCGCACTCGCACGGGATCGTCCACCGCGACGTGAAGCCGGCGAACATCATGATCACGAAGAACGGCGAGGTGAAGGTCACGGACTTCGGGATCGCGCGGGCGGCGTCGTCCGAAACGGTAACGCAGACCGCGACCGTGCTCGGCACCGCGCAGTACTTCTCACCCGAGCAGGCGCAGGCGCAGCCCGTCGACGCACGCTCCGACATCTACTCGCTGGGCGTCGTTCTGTACGAGATGCTGACGCGCCAGGTACCGTTCACCGGATCTTCGCCGGTTGCGATCGCGTACAAGCACGTGAAGGAAGACCCGATCCCGCCGTCGCGCCTCAACGCCGACATCCCGCCGGCGATCGAGGCGATCGTGATGAAGGCGCTCGCGAAGAATCCCGACAAC
>DATFGK010000003.1:0-5351 GCA_035249485.1 Actinomycetota bacterium
TTCTCGACCAACCCTGCCGGCCGGTTCGTCCGCCGGCACGAACGCGTGTTGCGCGATCCGTCGTTCGGCCGCGAGCATGACCGGCCGATGGCTCGTTTCGAACGTGCCGCGGTCTGCTCGCCGCTGACGCTCGCGTCCGAGGCCGGAGTCGACGTCTTGCGCAGCGGGGGCAACGCCGTCGATGCGGCGATCGCAACGAACCTCGTGCTCGCGGTCGCGTACCCCCACATGTGCGGGGTCGGGGGCGATCTGCTTGCGATGGTCTGGGCGGACGGCGAGCTTGTCGGGCTCAACTCGAGCGGCGCCTTGCCCTCCAACGCCCAGCTCCCGGCGGGCGGCGTCCCCCAGAAAGGCGCGCGATCCGCGACCGTGCCCGGCGCCCCCGCGGGATGGTTCGCGCTCGCCGAGCGATTCGGCTCGCGGCCGCTCGCCGAGCTCGCCGCCCCCGCCATCCGCCTTGCCCGCGAGGGCGTCGAGCGGGCGCCGGGACTCTCGAAGATCACCGAGTGGTCCCGTGATCTGCTCGCCGGCGATCGGGAGGCCGAGCGGATCTTCCTCGCCGACGGAAGACTTGTACAACCCGAGCTCGCCGATGTCCTGGACGACCTGGAGGGCTTCTACGACGGGCCGGTCGCGCGCGCGGCACCGGAGCCGTTCATGCCGGACGACTTCGTGGCGCATCGTGCCGAGTGGGTCGTACCGCTCCATGAAGGGTTCGCCGGCCTAACGGTTTGCGAGATGCCGCCGAACTCGCGTGGTCACCTCGTGCTCGAAGCGATCCGCCGGCTGGAACCGCTGGAAGGACTGACCCCGGCGGATCCCGGCTGGCACGAACGGCTCGTCCGTTCGCTCCGCGGCGCAACCTCCGGTGGCGACACGATCTACCTCTGCGTTGTGGACGGGGACGGCATGGCGGTGAGCCTCAATCAGAGCCTGTACGACGCATTCGGCAGTGGCGTCGTCGTTCCGGGCACCGGCGTGCTCCTTCACAACCGGGGCGCGTACCACTCGCCCGACACGTACCGGGGCGGCGCCAAGCCGATCCACACGCTCTCGCCGGCGATGGCGCTCCGAGACGGCCGTCCATCGCTCGTCTTCGGGACGATGGGTGGGGAAGCCCAGGTTCAGATCCACATGCAGCTGCTCGCGCGGATCCTCGTCGCCGGGGAATCCGTCGAGGATGCCATCGCCGCACCCCGTTGGCGATTCTCCGAGGACCAGTTCATGTACGAGGATGGAATCCCTCCGCTCGAGAGCCTGCCCTCCGGTATGAACGCGGTTCTCATGCCGGTGCCCGAGCTCGCCGGGCACGCGCACGCGATCCTCGTCGCCCCCGATGCGCTCCATGCCGCCGCGGACCCCCGCGCCGACGGCGTGCCCTGCGGGCTTGACTGAAGGTCTACGGTAGCGTAAGTTACGATTCAGTAAGTTACGGTAACGTAACCAGCAGACCAACGGCGCATCGGAGGATCCCATGCCCGCATCAGCGAAAGACCTGCTCAGCGAGCTCCAGCCCTTCGTCGGGACGGCACTCGACCGACACCTTGGGACCGCGACGGAGTGGTTCCCCCACGAGTACGTGCCGTTCGAGCTCGGTCGCAACTACGAGGAGCACCCCTGGCAGCCGTCGGAAAGCCGGCTCGACGGGATCGCGCAAACCGCTATGGAGCTCAACCTGCTCACCGAGGACAACCTCCCCTACTACCACCTCGCGATCTGGGACATGTTCGGCGGGGAGGGCCCGTGGGGGGAGTGGATCCGCCGTTGGACGGCCGAGGAAGGCCGCCACTCGATCGCGATGCGCGACTACCTCGTCGTCACGCGCGGCGTCGATCCGGTCGAGCTCGAACGGGGACGGATGGATCACGTGAGCCGCGGTTTCTACCCGGGCGCGATGCCGAGCCCGCTCGACGGATTGGTGTACGTGACTTTCCAGGAGCTCGCCACGCGGATCGCGCACCGGAACACCGGCGGCGTCACCGGCGATCCGGCGGCCGAACGGCTCATGGCTCGCATCGCGCTCGACGAGAACCTGCACTACGTCTTTTACCGCGACGTGTCGGCCTCCGCGATCGAGCTGGACCCGAGCGCTATGGTGCTCGCGATGAACCGGCAGATCCTCGGCTTCGCGATGCCCGGGTTCGAGCTGCCGGGCTTCCGCGAGAAGGCGATCAAGATCGCATCCGCCGGGATCTACGATCTCCGCATCCATCACGATCAGGTGCTCGTACCGGTGCTCAAGAAGTGGCGATTGGCGGAGCTCGACGGACTCACCGATGATGCGAAGCTCGCCCGAGACGAGATCTTCGACTTCCTCGAGCGGATCGACGCGAACGCCTCGAGGTTCGAGCAGAAACGCGCGAGCTGAGGAACCGACCATGGAGCTGAGGACCGCCGAGATCCACGGGAAAACGATGGGCTACCGCATGACCGGGGAAGGGCCGGCGATCGTGCTCATCCACGGGATGGCCGGCAGCTCGGAAACCTGGACACCGTTGCTCGAGAAGCTCGGCGGGTCCGCCACCGTGATCGCGCCGGACATGCCCGGGCACGGCGCGTCGGCGAAGCCGCGCGGCGATTACTCGCTCGGCTCGCTCGCGAGCGGGATCCGCGATCTGCTCATCGTGCTCGGGATCGATCGAGCAACGATCGTCGGGCACTCGCTCGGCGGCGGCGTCGCGATGCAGTTCGCCTATCAGTTCCCCGAGCGGTGCGAGCGACTCGTGCTCGTATCGTCCGGCGGGCTCGGACGCGAGGTCAGCGCTTTGCTGCGGACGCTCAGTGCGCCCGGTGCGGAGTACGTGCTCGCGCTCGGCTGCTCCCAGCGGGTGAGGAAGGCGGGGATCGCGGTCGGCGGGTGGCTCTCGAAGGTCGGGATCCGTCCCACGCCGGCGCTGGGCGAGGTCTGGCGGAGCTATTCGTCGCTGTCGGATCCGGAGACGCGCACGGCGTTCCTGCACACGCTTCGTTCGGTGATCGACGTCGGCGGCCAGCGCGTGAGCGCGCTCGACCGCCTGTATCTGGCGGCGGAGGTTCCGACGCTGATCGTGTGGGGCGATCGCGATCCGTTCATCCCGGTCGCGCACGGCCGCGACGCGAAGGAGACGATGCCGGGGAGCCGTCTCGAGATCTTCGAAGGCTCCGGCCACTTCCCGCACCGCGACTCACCCGATCGCTTCGCCGGGTTGCTCACGGAGTTCATCGCGGGGACCGAACCGGCGTCGATCTCGGTCGAGGGGATCCGCGAGCGGCTGCGCGGGACGGGGATAGCCCTCTAGCAGCCGGGCCGACCCGATCTTGACCCAATCCGACCGATCGGTAAGATTCAGGCCAAACCGGTTTGCCCCTACTTGTCCTGAATCCAAAAGATCCTAGGGAGGCCCGCGTGAGTCGCCGTTTCCTTGTCGGTCTTTGCGTAGCCGTTGTCGCGTTGGCCGGGACGGCCTTCGCCGATCCGCCGATCTACGACCCGAAGGTCATCAAGCCCGTCGGCGACGCTATCGCGAGCCCCCACGGCCAACAGATCCGTGAGGCGCTCGGGCCGGCCGGTTCGGTCCTCGACGCCGGCGCCTGCACGCCCGAGAGCAACTACGAACAGCGCCCGTCGGGTCTCGACTACGGCGACAAGTGCCGGCGTCTGCGCGTCGTGTTCGGTCCGATCTTGAACAAGCCCGGACAGGACGATGTCCTCATCCAGCCGGTCACCTTCGAGAAGCCGCTCTACGACGGCTACATCGTCCGCTTCAAGCCGAACCTCGTTAACCACCTCGGCGTCACCCCGCCGGTGGAACAGGTGCACCTCCACCACGGCACATGGCTCAACGTCTACCCGTCGTACGGGAACGGCCCGTTCTTCGCATCGGGCGAGGAGAAGACGATCTCGAGCTGGCCGTACCGCTACGGGATGCGCGTCGGCGCGATGGACAGCTGGCTGTTCCTGCACATGGTCCATAACGCCACGACGTCCACGTACCCGGTCTACGTTCTCTACGATCTCGACTTCGTGGCGGCCGAAGACGCCGATGCGGCTCAGGCGGACGGCAAGCCGTTGATCACGAATGCGCGCAGCATCTGGCTCGACGCCGGCGGCGGGCCGTTCCACCCGGAGACCGAGGAGTACTTCCTCAACCCGATCTTCAATATCCAGCGCGGGTTCGGTTCGAACGGCGAGTGCCGGTTCCCCGACCTCAACTGCGCGGCGTTCAACTCGAGCGGGAACGTCAGCGCGCAGCAGGGGAAGGACTTCAGCCCCGACGTGCACGGCAAGGACTACACGATCACCGCCGAGACGTTAGGCGGTGCCACGACGGGCTCGCTCATCCTGATGGGCGGTCACGTGCACAACGGAGGGATACGCACCGAGGTCGAACTCGTCCGCGACGGCGTCTCGAAGCTCATCAACATCTCAGAGGCCTACTACTGGCAGGACGAGCCGAACACCGACCGTATCGGCAACGCGCCGGTGTCGTGGGACTACTCGATGACGGGGTCGACGCTCGATCACGGCTGGGCGGTGAACGTCCAGGAGGGCGACATCCTCCGGCTCAACGGGATCTACGACACCGCGATCGGCTCGTGGTACGAGCAGATGGCGATCGTCATGTCCTGGGTCGTGCCCGGCGGTATCCCCGAAGGCATCGACGTGTTCGACCCGAACGTGGTCCTCGACTCCGGCATCCCGTCGGTCGCGATCGTTCCGAACGGCCCCGACGGCTCGCCGCTCGCGAACACGTGCGTTGCGAGCGCGACCCGGCTGTGCCAGCGCGGCCAGGTCACGCACGGCCAGATCCCGACGAGCGGCAACCACGGGTCGGACCCGGGTGGCGCGCCGACGACGTGGGACGGGGCTGCCGACGGGAACCACCTCAACGACGTTCTGATCGGAGGCTTCACGTTCGGTCTCACCGACATGGGTATCGCCGGCACCCTCGGCGTTCCGTACGTCAACCTCGGCGAGTCGATCTCGTTCCACAACCTCGACACGCCCGCGTACATGTGGCACACGATCACGCGATGCGCCGCGCCCTGCATGGGGCCGACGACCGTCGACTATCCGATCGCCGACGGTGGCAGCGGCGTGGTGAACGGGGGCATCGACCCGATGGACTTCGACTCGACGCAGCTCGGGATCGGAGCCGGGCCTTCTCAGCGGGTCTCGTGGACGTTCACGCCGACGGAAGCGGGCACCTTCACGTTCTTCTGCCGCGTTCACCCTTCGATGCGAGGCGTTTTCCGGGTGAAGTAGATCCTCAGTCGAAGATGATGCCGGGGTTGAGGATCCCGTCGGGATCGAACGCGGTCTTGATGCGGCGCATCAGCTCGAGCTTCGCCGGCTGCTCCAGCTCCGCGTA
>DATFGK010000004.1:0-4200 GCA_035249485.1 Actinomycetota bacterium
GCGGAGCAGCGGCGCAGCGAGGTGCTGCACATGAACGAGGTCGACGGCCCGCTGTTCAAGATCAAGGGGCACGACCCGCGCGTGACGCGCGTCGGGAACTTCTTGCGGCGGACGAGCCTCGACGAGCTGCCGCAGCTCTGGAACGTCCTCAAGGGCGAGATGAGCCTCGTCGGCCCGCGGCCGTTCGTGGTCTACGAAGCGGACAAGATCACGGGCTGGGCCAGGCGCCGCCTCGACATGACGCCGGGGATCACCGGCCTCTGGCAGGTGCTCGGGCGAAACGACATCCCCTTCGAGGAGATGACGAAGCTCGACTACCTGTACGTCACGAACTGGTCCGTCTGGTGGGACTTCAAGATCCTCTGCCAGACGATCCCGGTCGTGCTCGGCCGACGCGGCGCCTACTGACGTTCGAGCGCTTCGTCGAAGACGCCCGCGAGCCGCTTCGCGAGCGCGCGGTACTCGAACCGCTCGACCACGTCCCGCCGTGGCGTCGGGACCGCGATTCGTGACCGGAAGCGCTGAAGCTCGGCCTCGAGAGCGTTCGCGATCGCGGTCACGTCGTTCGGCGCGGTGATCTTCGCGTTTCCCGCCGCCGCGAGGATGTCACGGGCGTCACCCTCGGGGACTGCCGCGAGGATCGGCGTGCCCGACGCGAGGTACTCGTAGGTCTTCCCAGGCACGATCGTGGCGCGCGTGCCGACTGGCAGGTCGTGCATAGGAAGGAAGAGGAGGTCCGCAGTCCGGATGAGGTCGATCGACTCCGCGTGCGTCACGTAGCCAAGGAGCCGCACGGCATCCGACCGGCTTGCGATTCGGCGGTCGGCATCGTCCAGGACGCCGGCGAGGTGGAGCTCGACCTCATCGCGCGCACGCGCGTCGCGTGCGAAGAGCCGCTCGAGCGCGTCGATCAGGAACACGTGCGACCGAGTCAGGATGTCGAGCCCCGGCGCGCTACCGCCGAGGAGGCGCCGGGGCGATCCCCTCCGCACCTGCTCGCCGAGCGCCGTGTGAAGGTATCCGGTGTGGACGATCCGGAAGGCGCGGTCGCTCCGCGGGGACATCGGGATCGCGAAGTCCGAGGCGTCGTAGCCGTTGGGGATGTCGACGACGAGCCGCCCGCCGAATTCAGGAAAAGCCGAGAGCAGCCGGCTCTTGGCTTCCGGCGTGCTCATCACGATCGCAGCCGCGGTCGAGAGCAGCCTCCGCATTTCGCGCGCGTCGAGAGCCCGGTGCAAAGCGCTGGGGTAGATGCGCATCTCGTCCAAGGCCCACGGATCGCCGAGGTCGGCGACCCACGGCCTCCCGAGTCGAACCGCGAGCTCGGCGCCAGCCCGGGCCGAGTTGTACGGCTGCATCCAGACGTATACGAGGTCGACGTCTGAGGCGGGTCTCGTCGCGGCGTTGATCGAGCCGGAGACCCACCAGCGATCCCATGGAGAGCGAACGCGGAGCCACCGCTCGCCGCGAACGCGCCAGCCGGACGACTGCACCGGCTCGGGCCCGGGCACGCGGCGCACCTCGACGGAGTCGGGCACCTCGCCATCGAGCGTCGTGTCCGTCGGCGACCAGCGGTCGGCTGAACCGCCCGGAGCCGTGACTACGGTCGCGCGGTAGCCGTGGTCGCCCAGATAGCGCACCAGCTTCAGCGGTCGCTGCGCACCTGCTCCGCCGGTGGGCGGGAAGTAGTACGAATGGAAGACAACGCGCTTCACGCGTGTGCGTCATCGGCAGTCCGAACGACTCGCGCGGGCGCCCCGACTGCCACCGCGTGGTCGGGTACGTCCGACAGAACCACCGAGTTCGCTCCGATTACCGCCCCGCGACCGATCCGAACGCCGGGACCGACGACGACGTTCTGGCCGAGCCATGCGCCCTCAGCGATCTCGACGGGGCCGACGCGGGTCACGCCCTGCTCTAGCACGGCCGCGTCGAGGTCGCCGAACGCGTGCTGGTGGTCAGCAACGTAGACGTTGCGCGCGAAGAGGACCGAGCGACCAAGGGTGACGGAGTGGGTCGCCGAAAGGACGCAGTGCCCGACGATGCTCGTCCCGTCGCCGACGGTGATCACAGGGCGATCGTGGTCGTTCCCCAGGACCTGCAGCCACGAGCCTCTTCCGATGAACACGTTGTCTCCGATCTCGATGAACCGCTCGCCGTTCAGGCGCACGGGCGGCTGCACGACGCTGCGCCGGCCGAAGTGCGCGAATGAACCGCCCACTGCCACCGAGAACACCTTCGTCGACGCGCGGCCGGCGAATCGGTAGAGCGCGACGGAGGCGCGGCCTAGGAAGCGCCGTAGCACGCCCACGGCCCGATCATAGGCGCCCCCGAGACGGATCGCTCCCCGTTCGACCGGGATTCCGCTCCCGCGCTCCGTCTCGACGATTCGGTGGTACACCTAGGCGGTGCCTCGCGAGCTCTTCGATCCACTGCGCGGCTGGGCTGCGCAGAGCAAGACCGTTCAGCGTTGGCGAACGCAGCGATACGAGCTGTTCATGCGGCTGTGCGAGGTGCAGCCGAGTGACCGGATCATCGACGTGGGCGCCGGCTGGGGGGCCGCGCTCGAGCGCTTCAACACGACGAACGCGATCGTCGCCGTCGACCTGCGGCCGGACCCGTCCGGCTGGCTGGGCGCCCCGAACGTGACCGTGGTGCAAGCGGACGGTACGAAGCTCCCGTTCGCCGACGGCGAGTTCGACGTGGCGTTCTCGAACTCCGTGATCGAGCACATACCCCCGACGCTGCAGCCCGCGTTCGCGTCGGAGATCCGGCGCGTAGCGCGGAGATACTTCGTCCAGACGCCGAACCGAAATTTCCCGATCGAGCCGCACTACCAGCTGCCGTTCTTCCAATTCCTCCCGCGCTCGACGCAGTGCGCTCTCAACCGCCGCTTCACGCTCGGCTGGCAGGGCAAGGGGGCCGTCGAGGAGATCAATCTCCTGACGGCCGATGACCTCCGTCGGCTCTTTCCCGACGCCGAGATCCACCGCGAGCGCGTCGCGGGTCTCGCGAAGAGCGTGATGGCCGTGCGGCGCCGCTAACGGCGTTCGTTGGCGCCAGCGTCGGGACGCCGACCGAATGGGCGCTTCTTGCCGTCGATGTCGACAGCGGGGAAGCTTGTCGGGTCGCCGCGGTTGATCGCCCGCGCGCCGTTCTTCAGGCGCAGATCGAGACGCGCCGGATCGCGGAACAACGGGTCAGCCGTTGCGTCGGTCGGGCCACAGCGCGCCCCGTTCCAGACGTTGTAGCGATAGATCACGCCCCCGTTGCAGCCCCATGCCGGCAAGGGAGCGACGTTGGCGATCACGCGGAAGTTTTGGAGCGCCGGCTTCGTGTCGATGCTGAACGGCGCTAACGCGGAGTTGTTCCGCACGAGGACGTTCTCGAACGCCGGCGCGTGGTCCGCAAAGCGCACGGAGTAGAAGCCGCCATCGCGTCCGCCGTCGAAGTAGTTGTTCTCGATTGTGATGTTGCGCGGGTGAGGTCCGCCACCCCAGTAGCTGAGGAAGAGGCTCATGACCGCACAGTTCCAGAAACGGCTGCGGCGAATCACGAGACCATCTGCGGCGCCCACTTGGAGGCATTCGGTGTGGACGTCCGAGTTGGACCGCGTCCAGTCGTGGAAGAAGACGCGGTCGATGACGATGTTCCGCGGCGGCTGCCGGTCAGCGGGACCGATGATCGGGTGGTAGTCGACTCCTGGCCCGACCGATCCGCGGATGATCGCGACATTCATCGAGCCCTCGATCCAGAACCCGCCGTTCTTGATGTTCTCGAAGCGCAGGTCCGACGCGGTCGGCTTCGAGCTCCAGCTCTTGATCGCCATGTTGCGGAACTCGACATGTGAGCCCCGCACCGTCAAGCCCGCGATCTCGACGCGCGCGCCGGGTGCGCGCTGGAAGACGATCCGTTTGCCGGCTTCTTCCGGCTTGGGCTCGATCGTCTGATCGGAATACGAGCCTGCCCCGACCTGGACGATGGTGCCCGGCTTCGCGATCGCATGCACGTGCGCGAATCGCAGGCACGGCGTCGCGCGCGTGCACGTCGGGTTGTCCAACCCGGTCACGCTGATGAACATCGTCGGCTTCGGCGCGGGGACGGCTGCAGTCCCGACCTGAGAGAACGTGGACGCGCCGGCGAGGGCACATAAGAGGAGCCTCGGCACGCGACGCGTTGAGGTCTGGGTGCGCATGTGCA
>DATFGK010000005.1:0-15266 GCA_035249485.1 Actinomycetota bacterium
CGACCGTATCGGCCTTAAGACCCGCTTCTCGCACTGCGTGCTCGCCGAGATCGGCAAGTGCGCCGCCCCGTGCGAAGGAAAGGTGACGCCCGAGGACTACGGCCGCGACGTCGCGCCCGCGTCGGACGCGTTGCTCGGCGATCCGTCCGGCGTGCTGCACGCGCTCGAGCTTCGGATGGAACGGCTGGTCGCGGCGGAGCGGTTCGAGGAGGCGGCGACCACGCGCGATCGTATCGACGCGCTCGTGTCGGCGAGCGCGAAGCGCCGGGCCGTGGAGGCGCTCGCGCGCGCGGGACGGCTCGTGATCGACGACGGCGGCGCGACGCTCGAGATGTCGGACGGCGTGCTCGAGCGGGTGGACGGCGAACCGCTCGCGGTGCCGCCCGACGGTCATCCCGACGAGACGCGGCTCATCGCCGGCTGGCTCGGACGCGCACGAAGACGTATCCGCTTGCTCGGCGCTTCCGGTGAGTGGAGCGAGTCATCGGGCGGCGGCCACGCGATCGCGACCTGGCAGCGTCGCATCGCGCTCGCCCGCCGCGACCCCGCCGCGTAAGCGTTTGTCGGACGAACGGGCTAGCGCGCGCCCGCGACAGAGGAGGGACGGTTCGCGCGCTCGGGCTTCCGAGCGGGGAGCCAGAAGCTGAACACCGAGCCGCGGCCGTTCTGATCCGAGCGCTCGAGCCACAGACGGCCGCCGAGCGCCTCCGCGAGTCCGCGACAGATGTAGAGGCCCAGCCCCGTTCCACCGGCGGTGCGCGTCGCGGACGAGTCGACCTGATAGAAGCGATCGAACACGCGCTCGGCGAGCTCGGAGGGGATCCCTATCCCGCGATCCTCGACCGAAACGATGAGTCCGGCGGCCTCGATCCGTCCGCTGATCGTGATCGGCGTGGTCGGCTCGGAGTACTTCACCGCGTTCTCGAGCAGGTTGCTGAGGATGCGGTGGACCTTCTCGCCGTCGGTGTAGATCTGCGGCGCCGCGTCGTCGAAGATCACGTCGATCAGCCGTCCCGCTGCGTTCTCGCCGAGCTCCTCGACGGCCTGGCGCGCGACGTCCTTCAACGAAACCATCCCGAGCGCCATGTCGAACGGCTCGTTCTCGATCCGCGCGACCACGAGCAGGTCCTCGATGAGACGGCCGAGCCGCTGGCCCTGACGCTCGACGATGTCGAGGTACGCACGCCGGTCGTCCTCGTCGATCACGATGTCGTCACGCAGCATCGTCTTGACGTAGCCCTGGATCGACGTCAGCGGCGTGCGCAGCTCGTGCGAGACCGTCGCGACGAAGTCGTCCTTGAGCCGGTTCAGCTCGGTCATGTGCGCAAGGTTCTCCTCGAGCCGGCCGACCAGGCGGGCGTTCTCGATCGCCGTGCTCGCGTGGTTGGCGAGCATCTCGAGGAGCTTGAGATCCTCATCGCCGAAGGTGCTCACGTCGTCGAGCCGGTTGCCGACCAGAAGCGTGCCCACGACGGCACCGCCTTCGCCGCGGAGCGGCGTCACGACCGCGTCGCGGATACCGTCGGCTGCGAAGAACCGATCCAGACGCTCGTTCGTGATCGGCCGTGCGACGACCATCCCCTGGCCTTCGGCGGCCACCCGTGCCCAGACGCCTTGCGTCGGGTCGAGCGTTACGACGCGCATCGCGTCGAAGCGTTCGCCCGGCCCGAGCGTCGTCCGGCGGGCGGCGTCGTCCGCGGTCGCGAAGAGCGTGACGCGCGCGACGTCGGCACGGAGCATCCCGCGCGCCTGCGACAGGAGCGTGTGCATCGTCTCTTCGACCTTGAGCGACCCCTGGAGGCTCCGCGTCGATTCGTAGAGGAGCTGAAGGCTGACGTTCTGTTGCCGCTGGCTCGTGTAGGAGCGGTAGGCGAAGAACAGCGTCGCGGCAGGTACGGCGAGCAGCCAAGCCGCGGACGGAAGCGTGTCGACGATCGAGACTCCGACCAGCGCGAGACTGGTGTTCGTGCCGGCGACGACTGCGCCCATCCACAGCACGCGGCCGGCCATCTGGGTCTGACGCCTGCCTTCGATGAGAGAGATCGCGAGCAGCACCATCGCGACGCCGATCACCATCGCGGCCATCGACGCGCTGAACGCCGCCGCCCAGCCGTGCGCGCCGGTCGCAGGGTTGCTCCCGAGCACGGCCCGGAAGATCATCGCCGCGACGACCGCCGTGAGCGCGAAGTGAGCGAGGTTGTAGACGAGCTTGACCGTCGCCTGCCGGCGAACGATCGCCAGCGCGATCGCGGCACCGACGACCTGCGCGATGACGAGCTCACGCGGGCTGACGAAGAAGAGTCCGAGCACGAGCGGGATCTCGCTCAGCGAGAACGATTCCGTCTCGCGTCCGAACTGCACGTGGACCACGAACGCTTCGACGATCGCGAAGGCGGCCGCGAGGAGCCACCACGGCATATGGATCGGAAGCGGAGGCGTCGAGGGCTGATGCCAGGTCAAGACCAGGACGCTCGCGAGCGCGGAGACTAGCCCGGTGACGATCCAGATCCCGGAGGTGCCACGCAGCGGCATGCGTCGGCTGAGACGCGCGGTGATGGTCGCCATGGTTAGACCCAGTCGCTGGATGACCAGCTCGACCCGGACCAGCTGGTACCCGACCAGCTCGTCCCGGACCAAGAGGTCCCAGACCAGCTCGTGCCCGACCAGGAGGTCCCAGACCACGACGTGCCGGACCAGGAAGTGCCCGACCAGCTCGTTCCGGACCAGCTCGTCCCGGACCAGGAGGTCCCAGACCACGACGTGCCGGACCAGGAAGTCCCAGACCAGCTCGTGCCCGACCAGGAAGTGCCCGACCAGGAAGTGCCGTTCCACAGTCCGCCGGACCAGCTCGTGCCCGACCAGCTGGTGCCCGACCAAGAAGTGCCGTCCCACGGCGTTCCGAAGATGTCCTGCTCGCCGGTCAGCTCGACGCCGTCCATCTCGACGTGGGCCGATCCACGAGCGGCCTCGAGCGAGCCGGTGCCGTTCGACGTCGGCCAGGTCTGCACGTAGTTCGGCGTCGCCGCTGCGGTCGCGGACTTGAGGTTGATCAAGCCCGACCCCTGCGCGACCTGATCGGCGGCGGGAAGCGGCGTGGCCGTCGAGCTCAGCAGCTTCTTGACCTGATCCGGCGTGAGATTCGGCCGCTGCTGCAGCAGCAGCGCCGCGGCGCCGGAAACGACGGCCGTCGCCTGCGAGGTGCCGCTGCCGCGGAACAGCCGGGAGTTGACGCGCCCGGCCGGGTAAGTGGTGTCGACATAGGAACCGGGGGCACGCAGGCCGGCGATCGACTTGCCCGGCGCGACGACGTCCGGGTTGCGCGTGCCGTCGCCGCGGCTCGACCACGCCGGGATCACGTCGTCGTCCACGTTGTGCGTGCCCTTGGTGTCGTCGGCGCCGACCGCGATCACGTACGGGTCGTACGCCGGGTTGTTGAGCTTCGCCGAGCCGTAGCCGGAGTTGCCGGCCGCGACCACGACCACGATGCCCTTGCGCCACGCGACCTCGACCGCGTACGCGAGCGGGTCGAGGACGTAGTCCTGCGTGCCGTCGGTGCCGAACGAGAGGCTCAGGACCCGGATGTTCATGCCGTTGTCGTTGCGGTTCTGCACGACCCAGTCGATCGCGGCGAGCACCTGCGAGACGTCGGTGGCGCCGTGCGCGTTCGCGACCTTGAGGCTGATGACCCGCGCGTCGGGAGCAACGCCGGCGAACGTGTCGTGTGACGTCAGGTCGTTGATGGAACTAAGGCCGTTGTCCTTGCCGGCGATGATCCCGGCCATGTGCGTGCCGTGACCGAAGGTGTCGAGGTATCGGAGGTTGTCGGCCTGCGACTCGAACGACAGGTCCGGTCCGTTGACGACCTTGCCCGCGCCGGTCAACCCGTTGACGGGGACGACGCCGGAGTCGATCAGCGCGACGTCGACGCCGGCGCCGGTGATCCCGTTGCGCCAGACGTCGTGCGCTTTGATGGTCTTGGTCGTGTTGTGGATCGAGCCGTCGTCCGAGGCGGCGTCGAAGCCTTCCACCGCGTGCAGGAGGTGGATCGCGCCGTTCGGCGATACGGAGTGGATCGCCGCCGCGCGACCGACCTGGTCGATGACGTTGGAAGGGACCTCGGCGGTGAAGCCGTCGATGATGCCGATCCGCCGGCCGACCCGTCCACCGAGCTCGGTGACCGTCCGCTCGGCCTCGGCCGCGACGCCGGGGCGGGACCGGACGATGACCGAAACGGTCCCGGCGCCCGCGCGTACGAACGCGGGAACGAAGGCGGCGACCGCCGCGACCAACGCTACGGCCGCGATCGTTCGCCGGGGAACCGAGTGGACGGGGGAAGCGATTTCCATGCACCGGTTATCGATATGAGATGGGGAAACCCGCATAGACCCAGGGGGTGATTAGGAGTAGCTCAATTACGTAGACACACCCGGGAACGGGTCGGAAATAGAGTGCTTTTCCCGGTCTTATCGGGCGTCGCCGAGGCGCTGAGTGACTACGCGGAAGCGCTCGAGCGTACGCATAGCCGCCCCGGAATCGATCGCCTCCGCGGCGGCCGTCATGCCCTCCGCGATGCTCGTCGCCACCCCGGCGGCGACCAGCGCGGCTGCGGCGTTGAGCACGACCGCGTCACGGATCGGACCCGGCTCGCCGTCGAGAAGCGACAGAGCGATCTTCGCGTTGTGCTCGGGCCCGGCTCCCTTGAGGTCGCCCGGCTTCGCGTCCGGTATCCCGAGCGAGGCAGGGTTGAACGACCGTTCGGAGACGGCGCCGTCCTTAATCTCCCAAAGGCGCGAGGTCGTCGTCGTCGTGAGCTCGTCGAGGCCGTCGTCGCCGCGGAACACGAACGCGTGCTCGGCGCCGCGCCCGGCGAGCGCCCCGGCGATCTTCGGCGCCATCGCCGGATCGGAAACCCCGACGGTCTGCCGCGTCGCGCCGGCCGGATTGGTGAGGGGACCCAGGAAGTTGAACACCGTCGGCACGCCGAGCTCACGCCGGATCGGGCCGGCGTGCTTCATCGCGGGATGGAAGATCTGCGCGAAACAGAAACCGATCCCCGCCTCCTCGATGCACGCCGCCACGCCCTCGGGCTCGAGATCGATCTTCACACCGAGCGCCTCGAGCAGATCCGCCGAGCCGCACTCGCTCGAGGCGGCGCGGTTCCCGTGCTTCGCAACCCGGGCGCCCGCGCCGGCCACCACGATCGCCGCCATCGTCGAGACATTCACGGTACCGGCGCGATCGCCGCCGGTCCCGCAGGTGTCGACCAGCGGGCCCTCGACGTCGACCTTCTTCGAGAACGCGCGCATCGTGCGAGCGAGCCCGGCGATCTCCTCGGCCGTCTCGCCCTTGGCGCGCAGCGCAAGCAGGAAGCCGCCCATCTGCGCCGGCGTGGCCGACCCCGAGAAGATCTCGCTCATCGCTGCAGCCGCCTCGGCCTCGCCGAGATCCTCGCCACGGACCAGCCGCGCGAGTGTGTCCGCCCAAGAGAAGTCGCTCACGGTGGCCCCGAGGATACCGGTCACTGTCTCAAGCCGCCTGACATGCCTGACGTGTCAGGCATGTCAGGTACCGTCGAAGCGGCTCGAGACTCCCGCCTATACTCGGGTTCATGCGGATCGCGATCGGCGGGGACGAGCGGAATGACGTGACCGACCACGTACTCGAAGCGTTGCGCAAGCGCGGCCACGAGCTGGTCAGGGTGGTCGGTCCGGTCGGCGGCGGGGACGAGCAGTGGGCCGACGTCGGTCGAACGGTAGGCGAAGCCGTCGCAAGCCGCGAGGCCGATCAAGGCATCGTGTTCTGCTGGACGGGAACCGGCGTCTCGCTCGCTGCGAACAAGGTTCACGGCGCGCGCGCGGCGCTTTGCACCGACGCCGAGCAAGCGCGTGGCGCACGTCGCTGGAACGACGCGAACGTGCTCGCATTGTCGCTGCGGCTGACGAGCGCGCCGCTTGCCGACGAGATCCTCGAATCATGGTTCGCCACGACCGAGCTCGACCCGGCCGAGATCCCGAACATCGAGAAGCTCAAGTCCGCGGACGCGGGATGAACCACCATCTTCTCGACGATTGCCGCCGTTCTCATTAAAAGCATCTTCCGCTCGGGGTCCCATCGGCGTAGCGTCGGCGGCGGACAGGGCGCCAGCCCTGGGGGAGGACCGCATGGCCTCGAAGAACGTCAAGACTGCGCTGGGATACTACGAGTCGTTCAACAAGCGCGACCTCGACGCGGCGGTCAAACACACCACCGAGGACGTCATCTGGGAGGACCACGGACGCGGGACGACCTACAAGTCGCGTGCCGAGTTGAAGGCCTCTAACCAGGAGTGGATCGACGGGTTCTCGGACGGCGAGGTTTCCGAGCCCAAGGCGATCGACGCCGGCGACACCGTGATCGTGCAGTTCATCGGCCGGGGAACGAACGACGGGAAGATGGGACCGGTACCGGCGACGGGTCGCCGCGTATCCGTTCCCTTCGTCGACATCCTCACGTTCGATGCGAAGGGCCAGATCGTCCGCGGTGAGACCTACTTCGACATGTTGTCGATGATGGTCCAGTTGGGGCTCGCGGAAGCGCCGAGCGCCTAGCGAAGGACGTCTGAGGGGCGCGTGGGCAGTGTGGGCCTCGCGCGCCCCTCACCTTCATTCCAGTTCGAGCAGGCGCGCCATGTCCTTGGCATTGCGGACGCCCTTGTCCTGGTAGCAGTTGTTGTACATGACGTGGAGGCGCTTAACCTCGCCTGAAAGCGCGCGCAGACGCGGCGCCCACTCCTCGAGCTCTTCCTTCGAGTACAGGTAGTCGAACCGCTCGGCCGTCGAGATCCCGCGCTTGCGCCAGTTCTTCTCGTTGTGCCCGTGGAAGCGAACGACCGCGATGTCGGACGCGGTCGCCGCGATGATGGGCGGCATCGAGGAGTCGAAGCCCTGCGGCATGTCGACGCCGACGAACGGGATGTCGTGGTCCTCGAGGAAGCCCAGCGTCCGCGGCGCGGACTTCTCGGTCATCCACGTGCCGCGCCGGAACTCGACCGCCACCCGGAAGTCGGGCAGCCGCTTCACCACGTGCAGGATGTACGCGCGGTTGTCGTCGCCAGGCACGAACCACTCGGGGAACTGGAACAGCACATACCCGAGCTTCCCGGCCGAATGCAGCGGCATCAGCGCCTGCGCGAACATCTCGAAGACCTCGTCGACCGCGTTCGCCGGCAGGTCCTTCTGATAGATGCTCGACTTCGTGGTCGTGAGCTCGTCGCGGATCGACTTCGGCAGCGACTTCACCTGCGTCGGGTGCTGGGTCAGCAGCGAGTACGCCTTGATGTTGAACGTGAAGTCACTGTTCGTGCGCTCGACCCACAACGCCGAGTTCCGCTCGGACGGCGGCGCGTAGTACGTGGAGTCCACCTCGACGACGGGGAACTGCGACGCGTAGTGTGCGAGCCGCTTCTCGGCGGTCTTCGCGTCGGGCGGGTACCAGCCGGAGTCGAGCAGCGTCTTGTCCGTCCAGGACGCGGTGCCGACGAGGATCTCGCTCACCTGAAGTATCGTTCCACGATCTTGCCGGCCGTACGCGTGGCGAGCGCTTGCGCCGTCAGCGTCGGGTTCGGCCCGCCGATCCCGTTCGGGAAGGGCGAGGTATCCGCGAGGAACAGCCGCCGGACCAGGTGCGCCTCGCACGCGGGATCGACCACCGAATAGCCGGGGTCGACGCCCATCCGCATCGTTCCGTGCATGTGGATCGTCGACGGCGACGCGTCGGCGCGGTGCAGCGTCTCCGGGATCGCGCCGGCGGCGAGCAGGATCTCCGCGGCCTTGTCGACGAGCCACTCGCGGCGGCGGATCGTCGACGGCGTGCCGTGGTAGGTCACGTGCGGCGCGGGGTTGTTCTCGTCGGCCAACCCGTCGGCGAGCCGCACGCCGTTCGACTCCTCCGGTTCGTCGTCGGTGATCGCGACGAGCATCAGCGTACGGCGGTAGGCGTCCATCTTGCGCTTGAGCGCCGGGCCGATCAGCCGGCCCTTGGTCCTCCAGGCCCCGTTCCCCTCGGCACCGTCGCCGTTCGCCCACGTCCGTCCGAGGAAAGACACGAACGCGTACGACAGCGGCCCGAGGCCCTGTGACTCGACGAAACCGTAGCCGGGGAACTCCGCGCGCACCATCGAGGTCTGCCCCAGGTGCATGTCGACCTCGTGCGGGAACTCGGCGGACATGTACTCGAACCAGTGCGTCGTCAGGTAGCGGCCGACGGATCCGGTGTCGGGCAGCTCGCTCGCGAGCCAGAGCCGCGGGGTCTCGATCGCGCCACCGGCGAGCACGACGACGCGTGCGTCCTGCTCGAAGACGCGGCCCTCGATATCGCGGTACCGGACGCCCCGCGCCATCACCGTGCCGTCGCGGCGCGTTTCGGTGAGCACCGCGCTCGCGAAACAGCCTGTGCGGATCTCGCAGCGGCCCGTCCGCACGGCGAGCGGCGCGTAGGACACGTTCGTCGAGCGCTTCGCGATGCGCTCGAGCGGCGCGTTGTCGGGCAGGCGGCACCCGACGATGCACGATCCGCATTGCATGCACCCGTCGGTCGTCGGGTAGCGGAGCGGATCCGCGTCCTCCGCAACCGGCAGGATCGCGTTCGGCTGCATCCGCCACGCCGATCGCGTCACGTCCGGATCCGGCGAGTGCTCGATGCCGAGCTTCTCGCAGCCGCGCATGAACAGCGCGTCCTTCGGCGACGCGATCTCGGGCACGACGACCGGCAGCGTCGCCTCGACCTTCTCGTAGTACGGGACCATCTCGCCGTAGCCGAACGGCCAGTCGAGCTCCATCGGGCCCGGGTAGCCGCGCGGACAGTTCGCGCCGAAGTGGAGGGTGTTGCCGCCGACGCCGGCCGTCGAGATCAGCAACGGGATCCCGTCGCGCTGCCGCGGCCACGGCGGCTTCGACCGGTCGGCGGGTCCCCAGCGGAACACCGCGTCGATCGGGTTGAGCATGTCCCACTCGAGTCCGGTGAAGTCGCGCTGCGGATCGTGCCACGGACCGGCCTCGAGCACGCACACGCCGAGTCCGGCCTCCGCGAGCTCCTTCGCGACGACCGCTCCCCCACCGCCGCACCCGACGACGATGACGTCGGGCATATTCATGCGCATCGCGCTCATCGGCCCTTGATCCGTTTCCGGAGAAGCGAGCGCTCGCCCTCGGACGGTCCTGGCCAGCCGGTCAGCTCCCAGCCGAGTGGGACGCGGGTCAGCTCACCGTTGGAATCGAGGCCGCTCCACTCCCCGTAGACGGCCGCCATCGACAGCACGATCAGCAGGTCCCCGAGGTCGCGCAGGTCGGGCAGCTCGTGCGACGTCAGGCGCTTCAGCACCGTGACGCGGTCGGCCGTCGAGAGGTCGGCGAAGTCCTTACCCGATACCTCCTCCGCCGCAAGTCCGTCGAGCATCGTCGTGACGCTTTCGGAGAGGCCGGGGATCAGCGTTTCGAGGTAGTGCTCGAGGAAGACCTCTGCCTGGATCTCGGGAGCGCCGAACGCCTCGTCCCCCGGGGGTCCGGGGATGATGGTCTCGGAGACCGCGCGGAGGGTGCGGTCTACGTCCCCCACGAGCGTTACGTCCTCGCGGCGTGGTCCGTGCCGGCGGCTTCGGACGCGAGCTCGGTCAGGCGTCGTTTCTCGGAGGCTTCCGCGCGAGCGCCGAGCGCCGAGCGGATCGGCCCGAGGATCGACTCGTCGTCGACGTCGAGGTTCGGGCCGAGCGACTCCACCTTCTTGAGCGTGGCCGTCATGAACGTGCCGGCTCGCTGGAGCTGCTCGAGCGCTTCGACGAGCATCGCGCCGTAATGCTGGTCGAGAGGCACGCCGCAGAAGGGGCAGTTGCCGACGCGGCGCGCATCTTGGAGGAGAAGATCGATCGGGAAGTCACGTCCACAGTTCCGGCATCGTCCTTCGATCTTCACGCGGTCCCCCTCACGGTTTCGGCGAGCTCGAACGGATCGACCGGCCGGAGGAGCCAGCGATCGGCGCCCGACCACTTCGCGAGCCAGGTGTCCTGCGCCCGCTCCAACAGCACGACGACCTTCGGCGGCTTGGGAAGCATCTTGAGCTCGCGCGAGAGCCCGAACGCGCCGAACGGCTCCGTGGTTTCGTCGGCGATGACGACGTCCGGCGACTGTTCCTTCGCCAGCTTGAGCGCCTCGAGCCCGTTCGCGGCGTCGATGTACGTCGCGTCGGAGCCGATCGAGAGCCGAACCCAGTCGCGCGCACGCGGATCTTCGGAGACGACCAGGATCTTCATCGCCGGGCAATCCTACGTGGGGGTCCTGAGCGCGTCACATCGCTACGTTTTCCTGCGGTGCTTGACACACCCCGCCCTCGCGCCTACTACAGAGCCCGAGGCGGGGGGTCGGGCGTCCCGATCGAAGCCCCGAGGAGCAAGGAGGGGGTGTTTCGGTGGAACGCACGATGCTAGAGAAGCTGACGGCCGAGTTCGTCGGCACTCTCGCACTGATCTTCATCGGCGGTGGCTCGATCGTCGCCGCCGCGACCGGCGCGTCGAACCTCGTCGGCATCGCGCTCGCGACCGGGCTCGTGATCGCCGTCATGGTCTCGTCGGTCGGTCACGTGTCGGGCGGTCACTTCAACCCGGCCGTCACCTTCGCCGCGTGGATCACACAGAAGATCAAGGCGAACGATGCCGTCTTGTACGTCATAGCCCAGCTGGCGGGTGCGTTCGCCGGTGCGATGCTGCTGAAGGCCGCGCTCGGCTCGCGGATCGTGGACGCGCTCAAGTACGGCGTTCCCGAGGTCGCGTCCGGCGGCCAGCTGCAGATCTCGAACGGCCAGGCCGTCCTCATCGAGGCCGTGCTCACGTTCTTCCTCGTCTGGGTCGTCTTCGCTACGGCCGTGGACCCCGAAGGTGCGTTCAACAAGATCGCCGGGCTCGCGATCGGGCTCACGATCACACTGGGGATGCTCTTCGGATTTCCATTCACCGGCGCCGCGATGAACCCGGCCCGTCACTTCGGCCCGGCGCTCGCCGGCGGGCTGTGGGATAACTGGTGGGTCTACTGGGTCGGGCCGATCGCCGGCGGCATCGTGGCCGCGGTGGTCTACGACTCGCTCGTCATCAAGCGGCCGGGCTCGGCAGCCGACCACGAGGTCGCGCACGGCACCGGCGCGCACGGCGAGGAGACCGCGCGGATCGAGCCCGAACCCGAGATGTAACCCGGACCACGGGGCAAAGACAGGGGCGCGGCCTTCGGCCGCGCCCCTCTGCCGTCTCCGCTCAGTCGAGGTCGAACCGATCCAGGTTCATGACCTTGTTCCATGCCGCCACGAAGTCGCGCACGAACTTCTCCGTGGAGTCGTCCTGTGCGTAGACCTCCGCGAGGGCACGCAGCTGCGAGTTCGAGCCGAACACGAGGTCCACCGCGGTCGCGGTCCACTTGACGTCGCCGGTCCCGCGATCTCGACCCTCGTACACGTTCGCTTCCGACGCGGACGCCCTCCACTCCGTCCCCATGTCGAGCAGGTTCACGAAGAAGTCGTTCGTCAGCGTTCCGGGCCGGTCGGTGAACACGCCGTGCCCCGACCCACCGTTGAGCGCTCGCATCCCGCCGATGAGGGCGGTCATCTCCGGAGCGGAGAGATTCAGCATGAACGCGCGCTCGACGAGCAGCGTTTCCGGCGGCACCTTCTCCCCCGCTCTCAGGTAGTTGCGGAACCCGTCCGCCCGCGGTTCGAGCACCGCGAAGGACTCGACGTCGGTCTGCTCCTGTGAAGCGTCCGTGCGCCCCGGCGCGAAGGGAACCTTCACGTCGTGGCCGGCGTCGCGGGCGGCCTTCTCGACGGCGGCGCACCCGCCCAGGACGATCAGGTCCGCCAGCGAGACCTTCTTCAGGCCGGACTGCGAGCCGTTGAAGTCCTGCTGGATCCCCTCGAGCGTCTGCAGCACCTTGGCCAATTCCCCGGGGTCGTTGGCCTCCCAGTCCTTCTGCGGCGCGAGGCGGATCCTCGCCCCGTTGGCACCGCCCCGCTTGTCGGTTCCGCGGAAGCTCGATGCCGCCGCCCACGCCGTGGAGACCAGCTGGGAGACGGAGAGTCCGGAGTCGAGGAGCTTCTGTTTCAGGTCCGCGATCTCCGCCTCGCCGATCAGCTCGTGATCGACCGGGGGGACCGGATCTTGCCAGAGCTGCGGCTCGGGCACCCACGGGCCGAGGTACCGCGAGACCGGCCCCATGTCGCGGTGCAGCAGCTTGTACCACGCCCGCGCGAACGCGTCGGCGAGCTCGTCCGGGTTGTCGAGGAAGCGTTTCGTGATCGCGCCATAGGTCGGATCGAGCTTCAAAGCGAGATCCGTCGTCAGCATCATCGGAGCGTGCGTCTTGGACGGATCGTGCGCGTCGGGCACGATGCTCTGCGCCTCGGGATCCTTGGGCTTCCACTGCTTCGCTCCGGCCGGGCTCGTGGTCAGCTCGTAGTCGTAGGAGTAGAGGGTCTTGAGGAAGCTGTCGTCCCACTTGGTCGGCGTGGGGGTCCACGCTCCTTCGAGCCCGCTGGTGATCGTGTCCCCGCCCTTGCCGCTCCCGAACCGGCTCGTCCAGCCGAAACCTTGTTCCTCGATGGAGGCGCCCTCGGGCTCGGGGCCGACGTGCTCGACGGCGCTCGCAGCACCGTGGGCCTTCCCGAACGTGTGACCGCCGACGATCAGCGCGACGGTCTCCTCGTCGTTCATCGCCATGCGAGCGAAGGTTTGCCGGATGAACTTCGCCGCGAGGAGCGGGTCGGGATCGCCGCCCGGCCCCTCAGGGTTCACGTAGATCAGGCCCATGTGGTCGGCGCCGAACGGTCCCTCGATCTCCCCCTCGGAGACGTGGCGCTCGTCGCCCAGCCACTCGCTCTCGGGGCCCCAGAAGATCTCTTCCGGCTCCCACACGTCGGGGCGACCGAAGCCGAAGCCGAACGTCTTGAATCCCATGTCTTCCATGGCGACGTTGCCGGCGTAGACGAGCAGATCCGCCCATGAGATCTTCCGCCCGTACTTCTTCTTCACCGGCCAGAGCAACCGGCGCGCCTTGTCCAGGTTTCCGTTGTCGGGCCAGCTATTGAGCGGAGCGAATCGCTGGGCGCCTTCGCCGCCGCCACCACGGCCGTCGGCGATGCGGTACGTCCCTGCGGCGTGCCACGTCATCCGGATGAACAGCGGCCCGTAGTGACCGTAGTCGGCCGGCCACCACTCCTGGGATGTCCTCATCACATCGATGACATCCCTCTTCAACGCCTCGAGGTCGAGGGTCTTGAACTCCTTCTCGTAGTTGAAGTCCTCGCCCATCGGATCCGATCGTGCCGAGCGCTGGTGGAGAACCGAGAGGTCCAGCTGGTTCGGCCACCAGTCCTTGTTGGTTCTCGGCTTGGTCGCCTTGGGCTCGGGGGACGGGATCGCCGGGTTCTCGCTTTCGCTGACGCTGTCAGACACGTCGGTCCTCCTTCTCTGCTGCTATGTCCTTCTCACATCTCTCGGCGCTCTCGGCGTCGGGCTCTGTCGCATCCATGGTCGAGTTGCTTCACCGATGTCGAATGCCGCCTCGCGTCACCTCACCCGTCGGACCGCGCGCGTGTCGCGTTCATCCGTCGGCCCGAGGGGGATGACACACTGCCATCTACTCCCCTATCAACTCCGCACCGGGGGCGGCTGCCCGCAAGCCGGCGCCTTCCTAGGGACACGGAGAAGGATAGCCCTCCGTCCGAGACCGACGCCAAGCGCGGCGCCGCGACGTCCGAGAGCTCTAGCTGATCTCCCAGGTGTCCCCGGAGCGCAGCAGCTTCGCGATGTCCCCCGGCCCGAGCTTCTCCGTCGCCGCAGCGATCTGCGCCTGCATCGACTCCTCGTAAACCGGACGATCCACGTCGCGGAAGATGCCGATCGGCGTCGGCTCGTGCGGGCTCGACGACATGTGCGCCAGAAGGAACGCCAGCGACGGCTCGATGCGATGCTCGTCGTGGACGAGCAGGTTCTCCTCGCCGACGTCCGCCACATCCAGGACCTCGAGCGCAGCCTCCGAGGTCAGCACGATCCCCTTCGCGCCCTCGGGCCCGAAGCGGATCGGCTTGCCGTGCTCGAGCCGCACCTGGTTCAGCTCCTTCCCCTCCTTCGAGGTGAGGTCCTCGAACGCGCCGTCGTTGAAGACGTTGCAGTTCTGGTACACCTCGATGAAGGCCGAGCCTTTGTGCGCCGCCGCGCGCCGGAACACCTCTTGGAGATGCTTGCGGTCGACATCGACCGACCGCGCGACGAACGTCGCCTCGGCGCCGAGCGCGAGCGCGACCGGGTTGAACGGGTGGTCGAGCGAGCCGAACGGCGTGGACTTCGTGACCTTGCCGAGCTCTGACGTGGGTGAGTACTGCCCCTTCGTCAGCCCGTAGATCTGGTTGTTGAACAGGATGATCTTTAGGTTCACGTTGCGCCGCAACGCATGGATCAGGTGGTTGCCGCCGATCGACAGGCCGTCGCCGTCGCCGGTGATGACCCAGACCGTCAGCTCGGGGTTCGCCGCAGCGACGCCCGTCGCGATCGCCGGCGCGCGGCCGTGGATGCCGTGGACCCCGTAGGTGTTCATGTAGTACGGGAACCTGCTCGAGCAGCCGATCCCGGAAACGAACACGGTGTTGTGCGGCAGGATGTTCAGCTCGGGCAGGAACGACTGCATCGCCGCCAGGATCGCGTAGTCGCCGCAGCCCGGGCACCAGCGGACCTCTTGGTCCGAGGTGAAGTCCTTCTTCGTGAGCGTGGTTACGGCGCCGTCGCCGCCGTCGCCCGTGGATGCTCCGCCGTTCGGTTCTGCCATCGTCGTCACAACCTTTTCAGGATCTCGGTTTCGATCTCAGCCGCACGGAACGGAAGACCCTGTATCTTCGTATAACTCTTCGCGTCGACCAGATATTCCGCGCGCAACAGCCTGACCAGCTGTCCGTTGTTCAGCTCCGGCACGAGCACGCGCTTGAAGCGGCGCAGCACGTCGCCGAGGTTCTTCGGGAACGGGTTCATGTGCATGAGGTGCGCCTGCGCGACCTTCTTGTCCTGCCCGCGCACGCGCTGCACCGCCGCGCGGATCATCCCGTACGTCGAGCCCCACCCGACCACGAGCAGCTCCTCGCCGCCCTCCTCGTCGACCTTGAGCTCCGGGATGTCGTCGGCGATCTTGGCGACCTTCGCGGCTCGGATGCGCGTCATGTACTCGTGGTTCGCCGGGTCGTAGGAGATGTTGCCGGTGCCGTCTTGC
>DATFGK010000006.1:0-24964 GCA_035249485.1 Actinomycetota bacterium
GCGGGATCGATACGGCCGGCTCCTCGCGTACGTGTGGCTATCGCCGCCGGCGAACGGGGGAGAGGACGAGGCGCGCGACAAGATGCTCAACGCGATGCTCGTGCGGGACGGTTGGGCGACGGTGCTGACGGTGCCGCCGAACGTCGCCTACGTCGATCTGTTCGTGGCGCTCCAGCTCGAGGCGCGGGTGGCACAGCGCGGGCTCTGGGCGGGGATCTCCTAGGTAACGACGAGGCCGCCGTTGGCCGACAGGTACTGCCCGGTGATGAAGGAAGCGTCGTCGCCGGCGAGGAAGAGCGCGACGTTGGCGACCTCCTCGGGGGTGCCGATCCGCCCGAGCGGCGTCTGACCGACCGCCATCTGCTTGACGAACGGCGAGAGCAGCTCGGTCATCGGCGTGTCGATCCAGCCGGGGCAGATCGCGTTCACACGGATGCCGCGCGACCCGAGCTCCTGCGCGAGCGACTTCGTCAGCGCGAGGATCCCGCCTTTCGCGGCGGCGTAGTGCGGAACAGCGGAGCTGCCGGTCAGCGCGAGGATGCTCGACATGTTCACGATCGACCCGCCCTCGGACATCAGCTTCACGGCTTCCCGGCTGCAGTGGAACGTCCCGTAGAGGTGGACGCGGAGCATCCGGTCCCAATCGTCGTCGGACATGTTCTCGATGACCTCGAGCTGGGTCTGGATCGGCTTGCCGCTCATGATCTCGGAGACGCGCGCCTCGAAGCGCGCGTTGAGCTCGTCGCGGTCCTGGCCGGCGGTCTCGGCGATCCCGGCGTTGTTGATCAGGATGTCGAGGCCACCGAGGTTCGTGCGGATCATCTCGAACATCGCCCGGACGGCGTCGGGGTCGCTCACGTCGGCGCGGACCACGAGCCCGTCGATCTCGTCGGCCGTGGCATGCGCGGCCTTGGCGTCGACATCGTTGACCGCGACGCGCGCGCCTTCTTCGGCGAACCGCCTCGCGATCGCGCGGCCGATGCCCGAACCCGATCCGGTGACGAGCGCTCGACGGTCCTTGAGCTTCATGCCCTGCCTCCTCCCGGCCCGTTCCCGGCCCGACGGAACGGTACGGCGCACGCGAAGTTTCGCTCGTACTAGAGTCGACTTCCGGCACCGGCGCAACCTTGACGGAGGAGCGATATGGAGCTAGCGGAAGCCATGACCACCCAGCGGGCCGTCCGCAGGGTGAAGACGGATCCGGTGGACGACGACGTCCTCAAGAAGATCCTCGGGCTCGCGATCAAGGCGCCGAGCGGGAGCAACCAGCAGCACTGGGAATGGATCGTCGTGCGCGACCCCAAGGTGAAGGCCGGACTCGCGAAGCAATATCGCCGGGCGTGGGGCCTGTACGGCGGCGCCGGGCGCCGGGTGATGCGCGACAAGCCGAAGATGCTCAGGGTGATCGACGCGGTTCAGTGGCAGGTCGACAACTTCGAGCAGATCCCGGTGATGGTCGTCGCGTGCCTGACGCAGGCCTGGATCCCGAAGTTCCCGTGGATCTACCGCACATCTCGGTACGGCTCGATCTATCCGGCGGTGCAGAACCTCTTGCTCGCCGCCCGCGCGGAAGGGCTCGGCGCCGCACTGACGACGCTCCCGTTGTGGAACCGCCTCGCGGCGCGGCGGATCCTGGGCTTGCCGCCCGGCGTCGAGCCGATCGCGGTCGTCCCGCTCGGCTGGCCGATCGGGAAGTACGGCCCTACGACCCGCCGCCCGGTCGAGGAGGTCACGAGCATCGACCGCTTCGGGAATCGTGCCTGGACGGCCGGCGCGTAATGACACCCCTGTAATCGTCGCAGGGTCGCTCTATCGTGCTCAGTGTGGAAGACGAACGACTCGACGCAGACGGAGCGAGCACGATCTTGAGGGGAACCGAGCGTGACGGGGTTTACTGAGTCGATGCAGGACGTGCTCGAGCTGACCGAGGGTCGGCTCCTCGTATCCGGCCCGCCGGGGACCGGGAAAACGCGCGCGCTCGTGGAGCGCTTCGCGCTTCTGGTCGAGGGCGGCGCGGATCCCGAACGCGTCTTGCTGATCGTGCTCAACCGCCGTGCCGCCCGGGACGCGCGCGAGCGGCTTATCCGGCGCCTCGCTCGGTCGCTGCCGCACGTTCAGGTCTACACTGCGCACTCGTTCGCCTACAGGGTCCTCGGCCGCCGCTTCGCCGAGCTCGACTATCCGGAGGCGCCGCAGGTCCTCTCCGCCGCCGAGCAGTACGCGACCGTGCGCGAGCTGCTGCTCAACGAACGGCCCGAGGAGTGGCCGGTCTTCGGCCATCTGCTCGGCGTCCGCGGCTTCGCGCGCGAGGTCTCGGACTTCGTCCTGCGAGCTCAGGAGCGGTTGTTCGACCCGATCTCGCTGGCCGAGGAACTCGTGCGCATCGGCCGGTCCGACGCTTCCGAGGTCGTCGGGTTCTTCACGCGCTACCTCGATGTTATGACCGCGGCGAACCGCGTCGACTTCGCGGGGCTGCTGCATCAGGCCGTCGCGCTGCTCCAGAACAGCATCGGCGAGGAAGACCGCGCCGAGCACGTGCTGATCGACGACTACCAGGACGTGACGCCGGCCGCTGAGGCGATCGTGCAGGCGCTGGCGCAGGGCGCGCGCTCGACCGTGGTCGCGGCCGATCCCGGCGGTCATGTCTTCGCCTATCGCGGTGGTTCGCTGGAGCCGCTCCGCCGCATCGACAAGATCCTGGCGCCCGGCCGGGTCGTGCTCGACGACGTGACGTCTCGGCTCGAGCCGGCGGCTTTGGGCGTGCTCGACGATCCGGATGCGGGCGCGTCGGATACGCCGGCATCCCGCCTCGAGTCGCGTTGTTACGTCCATCCCGGCGAGGAGGCGGACGCGATCGCGCATGAGCTTGTGCGCGCTCGCGTGGACGACGACGTGGCGTGGGAGCGGATGGCGGTCGTCGTGCGCCGGTACGGCGAGTACCTGACGGCCCTCCGTCACGCGCTCAAGCGGCACGGCGTCCCGCACGTCGTGCTCGGCGAGGCGTCGGCGGTCGCGGCGGAACCGGCGAACCGGCCGGTGATCGCGCTGCTCCGGTACGCGCTACGACCCGAGCGCCGCGAGGACCTGCTCGAGCCGGTCCTCTCGTCGGCGGCCGGCGGTCTCGATCCCCACGGCCTGCGCCGCTTGCGCCGCGAGGCGCGGCGGCGCGGCGTCTCGCTCCAGGAGCTCGTCCTCGGCGGCACGGACCCGATGGCGCTGCCGGACGACCTTCGGGAAGCAGTTGCGCGGTTCCGGACGCTCGTCGAGGGCGTCGAGGAGCGCGCGGACCGGCCGCCCGACGAGGTCTTCTTCTGGGTCTGGTCCAACCTGCCGTACGCCCAGGCGCTGGTCGAGAGCGAGTCGCACCGCGACCTCGACGCGCTGGCGGCGCTCGGCGACATCATCGCGCGCTACACCGAGCGCCGGGGCGAGGGCGCGAGCATGGCGGAGTACCTCGAGACGCTCGAGGCGGCGGAGTTCGGCCCCGACCCGTGGGTCCTGCCGGAGGAGCGCCACCCACGCGCCGTCCAGGTCGTATCCGCGCATCGCGCGCACGGCCTCGAGTTCGATCTCGTGTGTGTCGCCGGCTGCGTCGAAGGGGAGTTCCCCGCGCCGCGTCGCGCGGCGGCTCTGGTGGACCTGGACCAGCTGATAGCGCCGCGCACGCAGGCCGAACGGCTCCGCGACTCGCTCGCCGAGGAGCGGCGCTTGTTCCGGCTCGCCGTCACCCGCTCGCGCGGCCGCACGATCCTGTTCGCCAGCGAGTCGCCGAGCGGGACCAACCCGCGCACGCCGAGCCGCTACGCGAAGCGGCTCGGTCTCGAATGGTCCCGCCCGGTGGAACACACCGGCGTCGCGTCGTCGATCCGTTCGATCGAGGCGGAGCTGCGACGCGTGCTTGCCGACGATCGTGCTCCGGCCGCGGACCGGCTCGCGGCGTTGGCGGCGCTGCCGCGCACCGACGCCGATCCGAAGAGCTGGTGGGGCGCTCGCGACTGGACCGAGCCGGGCGTGCCGCTCTACGAGGAGGAGATCCGCACGTCGTACTCGCGCTTGTCGAACATGGAGGACTGCGCGCTCAAGTATCTCTACGAGGTCGAGATGGGCCTCGACCCCGAGCAGTCGTACCAGATGTGGCTGGGCTCGGTGATCCACGAGATCATCGACCGCGTCCAGCGCGAAGAGGTCCCCCGCGAGCCCGAGCCGGTCCTAGCGCTGCTCGCGGAGATGTGGGACCCGAACCGTTTCCCGAGCGCGGCCGTCGAGCATCGCCGCCGCCTCGACGCGGAAGAGATGCTCCGTCGCTGGATGACCGGCGAGCAGGCGAAGGTCGAGCACTCCGAGGTCTCGTTCGCGTACCCGCTGGGCGACGCGATCATCCGCGGAAAGATCGACGCGATCTTCCGTAACGAGAACCGCCGTCTCCGGCTCGTCGACTACAAGACGGGCCGCTGGGCGCCGACCAAGGAAGAGGCCGAGAGGAACCTCCAGCTCGCCGCCTACTACCTCGCGATGATCCGCGACC
Source organism: Actinomycetota bacterium (assembly GCA_035249485.1). Taxonomy (GTDB): domain Bacteria; phylum Actinomycetota; class AC-67; order AC-67; family AC-67; genus DATFGK01. The sequence continues at coordinate 4,526 of DATFGK010000006.1, forward strand.
CTGAGCTCAGCCGGCTTGGTAAGACGGGACTGCTCCAGCTGTCGTTCCTCGGCGCGCTGCGCGGCGAGGACGGGTTCGCCCGGGTCATCGTCACGCCGCGTGAAGGCTACGGCGAGTGGGCCGAGGCCACGATCACCGAGCTCGTCGGACGGATCCGCGCCGAGTCGTTCGCGCCGAACCCGGCCGCCGACTGCCGGTGGTGCGACTTCAAGCCGATATGCCCGCTGTGGCCGCAGGGGCAAGAGGCGATCCGCTGATGAACACCACTCGGCGGCGGTGGACCGTGCTCTCGAGGATGGCTGTCACGGCTGTCGCTGTCACCTCCCGGAGAGAGGTATCGGCGTGACTGCGCCGGAACGGATCAACCGCGACGAGCAGCCCTACGAGGACGTCCCCGAGGAGATCCTCGCGGCGATGGGCAAGGGGCGGCGCCCGCCGACCGTGCAGCAGTGGCGCGCGATCTCGCACGACCTCACGCCGTGCGCGGTGGTCGCCGGGGCCGGCTCGGGCAAGACCGCCGTCATGGCCGCGCGCGTCGTGTACCTCACGCTGACAAAGGCGGCGCACCCGTCGGAGATCCTCTGCCTGACGTTCACGAACAAGGCCGCCGAGGAGCTCGCGAACCGCGTGCGCGAGGCGACCGCGCCGCTCGGCTTGCCCGAGGGCGAGGAAGCGACCGTGCTCACCTACCACGCGTTCGCCGCGCGGCTGCTCGACGACTACGGGCTGCGGATGGGCGTCGAGGCCGGACCGATGCTGCTCACGGCGGCGCACAAATGGCAGCTCGCGTCGAGCCTGTTCGCCGACCGGACATTCGAGCACCTCGAGGTACGCACGGTCCCGTACACGGTTCGGCTGATGCTCCAGCTCGCCGACCACTGCGCGAACCACCTCGTGGACCCGCTCGAGCTGGCGGCCGCGAGCGAGCGCTACGCGGAGCGGCAGGAGATCAAGAAGGCGTGGGATCGCGACGCGCGAGAGTGCGGGTTCCGCCGGGCGGAGCTGGCGCGGCTCGTCGACGCGTACCAGAAGCGGAAGGCCGAGCTCGGCGTGATCGACTTCGGCGACCAGATCGCCAAGGCGGTCGAGCTCGTCCGCACTTACCCCGCGGTGGTCGAGGACTTCCGTTCGCGGTTCCCGGTCGTGTTGCTCGACGAGTACCAGGACACGAACTTCGCGCAAGCGATCCTGATCTCGGAGCTCTTCGGGCCGGGCTATCCGATGATGTGCGTCGGCGACCCCGACCAGAACATCTACGCGTGGCGCGGCGCCTCGTTGCGCAACATCCTGCGGTTCACCGACGAGTTCGAAGGGGACTCACGGCCGCTGTACGTCAATTTTCGGTCGGGCTCGCGGATCCTCGAAGCCGCGAACGAGGTCATCGGCAAAGTCCCCGAGGAGCGCCGCGCGAAGGACAAGCAGCTGCGGCCGCATCCGTCGCGCGGCGAGGGACGCGTGCTCGCGTTCATGGCGCTCGACGAGCGGCACGAGGCCCGCAAGATCGCCGCGTTGATCAAGGAGCAGCGCGACAACGGCCGCTCGTACGGCGAGATCGCGGTGCTCTGCCGGAAGAAGCGGCTGTTCGGGCCGATCGCGGACGTGCTGAAGGAAGGAGGCATCCCGGTCGAGGTCGTGGACCTCGGCGGTCTGCTGCAGCTGCCCGAGATCGTCGACGTCGTGTCGTGGCTGCGGCTGCTCGAGGACCCGGGCCGCAACATCGCGCTGGCGCGCGTCCTGCAAGGGCCGCAGTGGCGGATCGGATACCGAGACCTCGTCGCGCTCGCGCGCTGGAGCGCGCGCCGGAACCGCCTGCTCAAGGAGGAGCTCGACGAGCCCGAGCACCCCGGCGACGTCGCCTTCGCGCTCGCCGAGTCGCTCGACAACCTCGACGATGAGGAGATGACCGGCCTCTCGGACGAGGCACGCTCCCGGCTGCGCGAGTTCAACGAGCTTTTCGCGTCACTGCGATCGTCGGCCGCGGGGCCACTCGACGAGCTCGTCACCGCCATCATCGAGCGGACCGGCTTGATGCGCGAGCTCGAGGCGTCGTCGTCGCCCGCTGCGGTCGGCGCCCGGCGGAACCTCTTGAACTTCGTCGGGTCGATCTCGTCGTTCGCGCCCGTCGAGGGCGACGCGACCCTGTCCACGCTGATGTCGTACCTCGATGCGGCCGCCGACGCCGAGGAGGACTTCGAGCAGGTCCAGCTCTCCGACGACGAGACCGTGAAGCTGCTCACGATCCACAAGGCGAAGGGGCTGGAGTGGGACGTCGTGTTCGTGCCGGGTCTCGCCGACGCGAAGCGCTCGGCGATCTTCCCCGACGTGTCGCGCCAGCCGAACCCGGTGACGCGCCCGGAGACGCTCCCGTTCGACTTCCGCGGGGACAAGGACGTGTTGCCGCAGTACGACGGCAACATCAAGAAGTTCCGCGAGGTTTTGAAGGAACGCGCCCTCGAGGAGGAGCGGCGACTCTGCTACGTCGCACTGACGCGCGCGCGCGATCTGCTCGTCGTGTCGGCGGCCTACTGGTACGAGGGGCCGCAGGATCCGTTCGGGCCGAGCGTGTTCTTCGAGGAGATCGCCGCGCATCCGGCGTCCGAGGAGCTACTCCCACGGCCGGAGTGTCCCGACGAGAATCCGCTGATCGAGCTCCGCGCGCAGGCCGCGTCGACGTGGCCCCCTCCGGCCCGCGTACCGGACGCCGGCGGTCCTTTCCCAGAGGGCTGGCGCGAGGCGGCGCTCGCGTCGTCGGTCCCCGTCGAGTCTCTGTCCGACGGCGAGCGTGCCGCGTATGAGGACGGGCTCGCCTCCTACGCGGAGCGGATCACGCTCATCGAAACCCGCGCCGCGCCCGACGCGCGCCGTCCCGCGCCGACGACGCTATCGGTGTCGGCGCTGCTCGAGTACGAGCGGTGCCCGAAGCTCTTCTACTGGGAGTTCGTGCGGCCGCTTCCGCGACGTCCGAGCGCGGCCGCGCGGATCGGCACCGAGCTCCACCGCTGGATCGAGCAACAGAGCCACGGCCAGCGCGCGCTGTTCGATCCCGAAGACCTGCCCGACCTCGCGCCCGAGGAGCGCGACGAGGGAGAGCCCGGCGTGCAGACCCGGCTGCGCGAGTCGTGGAGCGCGAGCCGGTTCGCCGGCGTCACGCCGCTCGCGACCGAGCGGCCGTTCTTGCTCGCGGTGGACGGCTTCGTGATCGGCGGCCGGATCGACGCGATCTTCGGCGAGGCGGACGGCGCGTGGGAGATCGTCGACTACAAGACCGGCCGGGTTCCGGCCGCGGACGACCCGGTCGCGGGGCTACAGCTCGACGTCTACGCGCTCGCCGCGCACGAGGTGTGGGGGAAGAAGCCCTCGGACCTGACGCTCACCTACTACTACGTGTCCGAAGGGAAAGAGGTGTCGCGTGCGGCCGGCGACCTATCCGAGATCCGCGAACGCCTTCTCGCCGCGTTCCGCTCGATCAGCGCCGGAACGTACGAGGCGACGCCGAGCGCCGCCTGCCACTGGTGCGCGTTCCTGCCGTTCTGTGAGCCCGGCCGCGCGTTCGTCGCTGCGAACCGAACCTAGCGCTTCGACCCTCGCGCGTTGAGTCGTTCGAGCGCCGCTTCCGCGTAGTCGACCGGTCCGTCCTTGATCTCGCCGCGCTTCGCAGCGGAGAGATACGTGCAGGAGAGCACCAGCGCCATGTGCGAGAAGGCCTGCGGGAAGTTTCCGAGCGGCTCGCCCGTCGACGGGTCGGCCTCCTCGGCGAGCAACCCCACGTCGTTCGACAAGCCGATCAGCTTGTTCAACAGTTCCTCGGCTTCGTCGAGTCGCCCGGCGTGCGTCAGGCAATCCACCAGCCAGAACGAACAGAGCAGGAACGCACCTTCGTCCCCGGCGAGTCCGTCGGGGGAGAGGTACCGGTAGACGAACCCGTCCTTCGACAGCGATCGCAAGACGGTGTCGATCGTTCCGGTCGACAACGCATCCGACGAGGCGATCAGCCCGCTCGCCGGGACCAAGAGGGTCGACGCGTCCGGCACCGGCTGGCCGACCGCTTGGTGGAACCACCCGTCCGGCGCGGCCTGCTCGAGCAGATAGTCCTTGATCGCGTCCCGCTGCTTCTCCCACTCCTCGACGTCCCCCGGGAGGCCCGCCGCCCGCGCGATCTTCGCCGCCCGGTCGAGCGCGATCCAACAGTTGAGCTTCGAATGCGTGAAGTGCCGCGGCGCGTCGCGGATCTCCCAGATCCCTTGGTCGGGGTGCTGCCATCGATCGCACACGATGTCGGCGAGTCCGGCGAGGAACGACCAGTTCGAATCCGTGAGGTCGCCGCCGGACTTCCCGTACAGGTACGCGGCCTCGAGGATCTGGCCGTAGGCGTCGAGCTGCATCTGCTTCACGGCGCCGTTGCCGATCCTTACCGGCGCCGAGTCGCGGTGCCCGGCGAGGTGCTCGAGCTCGCGCTCGGGGAGGGAACGCTCGCCGCCGACGCCGTACATGATCTGGAGGTCCTCCGGCCGTCCGGCTCCGGTGCGCTCGAGCCACGCCTTGAACTGGTCGGCCTCGTCCGTGAAGCCGAGCGCGAATAGCGACGTCAGGGTCAGCGTCGCATCGCGGATCCAGGTGTACCGGTAGTCCCAGTTGCGGCCGCCGCCGATCGTCTCGGGCAGCGAGGCCGTCGGCGCCGCGACGATGGCGCCGCTCGGCGCATAGGTCAGTGCCTTGAGAGCGAGCGCGCTGCGATGTACGGCCTCGACGTGCTCGCCTTCGTATGCGCAGCGCGCGAGCCACTCCCGCCAGAAGTCCTCGGTCGCCGCGAGACGACGCGCCCCTTCGACGCGGTAGCGAAGCGCGTTCCCGTGCTGACGCCGCGGCTGGTACGAGACGCGCCATACCGCATCGATCCACGCCTCCTCGCCGGCTCGCAGGGACCAGGTCTGCTCGATCGCCTCGCGCTCGGCCTTGATGGGGTGCGTCGACTGGACGTAGAGCGCGTCGGCCCCGCCGACGATCTCTACCGCGTAGTCGGCCGTCTGCCGGAAGCGCGGACAGCACGACGCATACTCGAACCGCGGGTCGATCTTCACGTCGACCTCGACCGAGCCGGAGACGCAGCGCGCGCGGCGCATGATCGAGTGGTGCGCGGTCACCTGCAGCGGGTTCTCGGGGTCGGCGCGCTCGACCGGCATGCAGTCGGTGAGCTCGAAGACACCCTCGGCGCACTCGAACGTCGTGATGAGGACGTTGGTGCCCTCCACGTAGGCGCGCCCGACGCCGCGGATGTTCCTGGGTGTGATCGCGAACGCGCCGCCTTGTTCGGCATCGAGGATCTTCGAGAACAGGGCGGTGGAGTCGAACCGGGGGAAGCAAGCCCAGTCGATCGAGCCGTCCTTGCCGACGAGCGCGGCCGAATGGCAGTCGCCGATGAGCGCGTAGTCCCCGATCGTGTTCACGGAGCTCAAAGGATACGACGCGACCCGCGTCAGCCGTCCACGCGGAACACGGGATGCTTCGATGCCTGGTCTTCAAACGTCTCGAGCGGATCGCGGAACCCGGCGTCGAAGAACGGCGCCACGACGGGATAGAGCCGGAGGTACTTGCGGAGCACGGGCGCCGCCTCCGACGGGGATGCCTCGCGGATGCCGTGCTCTACCGCCTTGCGGCCGCGCCGCAGCGTGACACGGCCGGCCGCGCGGGCGTTGTGCACCCACCCCACGACCCCGTATGGGGCGACGAGCCAGCGCGCGCCGTCGTGCCGAACGATGCTCACCGGGGTCGAGCGCAGCTCGCCCGACCGGCGACCGTGCGTCTCGAGGATGTAGCTCGCCGGAGGAGCGAGCCCGAGGCCGATCGCCTTCGACGCGACGGCGTTGAACGCCCGTCGCGCCGTCCCGAGGCGGTACGTCCAGGCCACCGGGAAACCCTTACGACGCGCGGACGCTGACGATCGTCGGGAGGCGTTCGGCCACGGCCGTCCACGTTGCGCCGGCGTCCGCCGAGCCGTACACGGTGCCGGACTTGTCGCCGAAGTACAGCCCGAGCGGGTCGCGCCCGTCGTTGCAGAACGCCTGGCGGAGGATCGTGACGTACGTGTCGTTCTGCGGCAGTCCCTTCGACCGAGCGGTCCAGGTGTCGCCCTCGTCGGCGGTCTCGAAGACGCGCAGCTTGCCGTCAGGCGTCACGCGATCGATGTCGGCCGTGAGCGGGATGACCCATGCCTTCGAGGGATCCTTCGGATCGATCACCATCGGGAACCCGAAGTCCGACGGCAGCCCCCCCGCCGAGCCGACATCGTTCCACGTCTCGCCGGCGTCGTCCGAACGATAGACGCCGCCGTGGAACTGCATCCAGAGCCGCTCGGGCTTAACCGGCGCGCGGTACATGTTGTGCACGCACAGGTCCGGCGCATCTCCTTGCGCGTCTTCCGGCAGGTAGCGCGCAACGATGCCCTTCACGCCGCGGCGCCAAGACCCGCCGCCGTCCTCGGTGAGCCAGACGCCTGCCGCCGAGATCCCGAGCGCGAGCTTGTCGGGCTCGCCGGGCCACGGGCAGATCGAATGCAGGCACATCCCACCGGCGCCCGGCTGCCAGTCCTTCCGACTCGGATGATCCCAGAGCGCGCGGTTCAGCTCCCACGTACGTCCGCCGTCGTCGCTCCGGAACAGGGCCGCCGGGGCAACGCCTGCCCACACGACGCCCTCGCCCTCGCCGGGGACGATGACCCAGATCCGCTCGACGGCCTCGCCGGCGTCTTCGGGGAACGCCGGACCCGCGGTCTGCTCCCACTCGCCTTCAACGTCCTTCGTCATCCACACGCGCGGCCCGAAGTGCGCGTCGGTCACCGATGCGTAATAGACGCCGGTGCGCGGGTCGCGCGTGGCGTACTCGACGGTGACGCCGGGGAAATGCCGTGCGGCGATCGCCATCGCGCCGCCCCGCTCGCCGCGGAGCACGAACAGGCCCTTGCCGGTGCCGACGAGGAGCTCGACCTGGTCGCTCATGAGTTCCCTCCGGAGATCGCGTGGATGACGGTGATCTCGGTATCGGTCTCGACGGTCGCGTCGCCCTCGACCCGGTTCGCGTCGATGAACACATTGACGTGACGCCGCACCGTTCCGGTCTCGTCGAGCACCCAGCCCGCCATCCTCGGGTACGTGGCCTCGAGGTCGCGCAGAGACTCGAGCACCGTCGAGCCGTTCACGCGGACCGATCCGTTCCCGTCCGCCAGGTCCTTCAACGGGGCGCGTAGCACCACCACCGCCATGGGCCCAAGTGTATGCTGCGCGCTCGTCCCGAAGCGACGCGAGCGATGGGGAGGACATACATGGGCGCGACGAGGGTCGGACCGGCGGGAGATCTGAAGCCGGGGGCCGTCACGGGCGCCGGCAGGTGGGCTGTGGGGAACTCGCAGGACGAGTTGTTCGCGGTGACGCGACGATGTCGTCATCTCTACGCCGATCTCGCGGACGGAACGATCGACGCGAAAGGCTGTCTGGTGTGTCCGTGGCACGGCGCGCGCTACGACGTGAAGACCGGCCGCATGGTGCGCGGCCCGCAAGGCATCTTCGCCAAGATCCCCGGCCTCGGATCGGCGTTCATGGCGCTGAGCCGCGTTCTCCCGCTCGGCCGCGGCAGGGTCGTCGAGAAGGGTGGGACGATCTACGTCGAGTAGCCGCGAACCGGACCTAGCGGATCAGGACTTCCCAAGCGGTTCCCCGACTCGTACCATTGAAGACGCCCGGTCTCGGGAGGCGTTTCGCGCCCCGGCCGGGTCTTGGTTCCCCGCCACGCGCGCGGCTTACGTGCCCCGAGGCCGATCGGAGGGAGAGCCGTGGGTATCGACCCCGTCAACGCGCGGATCTTGGTCGTCGACGATCAGGAGATCCACATCCGTTTGCTCCGTCACATCCTGACGGACGCGGGCTTCACCAACATCACGGGCTACACCGATCCGCGCGAGGCGATCGCCAACTTCGGGCGCCTAGAGCCCGACATCGTGTTGCTCGATCTCATGATGTTCCCGCTCGACGGGTTCACCACCATGCGGCAGATGCAAGAGCAGATGGAACAGGACGACGTCGTTCCGATCGTCTTCCTTACCGCCGACGTCAACCCTGAGCACCGCCACCGCGCGCTCTCACTCGGTGCGAAGGATTTCCTCGAGAAGCCGTTCGATCACGACGAGGTGGTGCTCCGGATCCGGAACCTGCTCGAGACGCGCCTGCTCCACAGGAAGCTGCGCGATCTCGCGGCCGGACGGAGCACGGAGCGCGCCGCGGCGCTCGGCGGTTAGATCGACTCGCGTTCCAGCGGCGTCTTCGCCGGCCCGTTCACGACCTCGCCTTCGTGCGAGAAGCGCGAGCCGTGGCACGGGCAGTCCCAGGTCTTCGCGGCCGCGTTCCAGTCGACCGTGCAGCCGAGATGCGTGCACCGCGGCGACAGCGCAACGATCGATCCGTCCTCGCCCTTGTAGACGGCGAGCTTGCGGCCGTCCACGTCGACGAGCCCGCCGCTGCCCGGCACGAGGTCGTCCACTGTGCGGTCCACGGTCTTGGCGATGAGGATGTCGGTCGGCGCCGCGTGGATCACGCTGGTCGGGACCGACCCCAGCAGGCGCCGCCGCATCCCCCTCATGCCGCGGTTGCCGACGACGATCAGGTCGCACCCTTCCTTCTCGGCGGTCTCGCGGATCGCCTCGGCCGGCTCGCCGTCCACGAGCCGGGTCTCGACCTTGAGCGTTCGCGGCTTCGCCTTTTCGGTCTGCTCGAGCACGATCGCACCGATGATCCGGTCGCCCGCCGCGTACAACAGTGTGACGCCGAGCATGAACGTCATGCCGAGATCGAACGCTTTGCGGGCCGCCTCGGTCGCCGTCGCCGACCCGTCGGTGCCGACGAGGATCCGTTCGTAGAGCTTCGGACCCTCCTCGCCGTCGCCCTCGGTCGTGATGACGATGAGCACGTCGCACGGCGCGGCGCTGGCCACCCGCTCCGGGATCGGGCCGAGGGTCAACCGCTTCGCCTTCCCGATGCCGACGCTGCCGATCACGAGCAGGTCGGCGCCGTGCTCGGCCGCGAGGCTCGTGAGCACCTTGTCGGGCGGCCCCTCGCGGAACATCGTCTCGCCGGGGATCCCCCAGGCTTCCAGTGCCTCACGCGCGTCGCGCAGGATCTCCTCTGCTCGGTAGTCGTGCAGGCCGATGTTGGACGTTGCGACCGCGACGAGGAGGCGCCCGTCGACCTGCTTGGCGAGCCGCGAGGCTTTCTCCATGGCGCGGATCGACGTATCGGAGCCGTCGGTGCCGACCAAGATCGTGCGGTATCCCATGAGGACTACTCGGCCTTCAGCGTTCCGGTCATCGTCGTCGGGTGGACGTCGCAGCGGAAGAAGTACGTCCCGGCGGTGAGCGCCGGAACCTCCTCGATCCGGGTGCGTGGTCCGGCGAAGATCGCGCCGACGACGACCGATCGTGAGAAGCCGGCGTCGCCGTAGATCGCGACGTTGTGAGGGACGGCCTCGCGGTTCTCGAAGCGGAGGCTGAAGGCCGTTCCGGCCGGCGCCGAAAGCGTCGTCGTCGTGAAGCGGAGCTGCTCGGCCGCGATCGTGACGACGGGTCCGGTGCCGGTCGCGACCGGCTCAGGGCCGCCCGGCGACATGCCGAGCGCCGGCTTGAGGATCATCAGGTACAGGATGAACAGCAGCCCGACGACGCCGATCCATGTGATCGTGACCGGCCGCGAGCTCATCAGCACTCCGTCCCACTGCTCGGCGGTGACGGCCTTCGACCCCTCAGCCATGGCCCGCGAGATGAAACGGACCCGCTGGTAGTAGGGGCGGGCCATGAAGATCATCGCCAGCGTGATGATCACGAGCGTGGCGATCGCGGCCCAGATCCAGCCGTAGCCCCACCAGCCCCCGTCGAATGCGGCCACGATGCCGCCGGCGAGCAACAGGCCGTACGAGGCGTAGAAGTACGGGACGGTCCGCGCGGAAAGGTCGAGCAGGGAGGCGACCCTCGCCGGGTCGCGCTCCTTGCGAAGCCGCAGCGCGACTCCGACGGAAACGCCGTGCGCGGTCAGGAAAGCGAACGATCCGGCGACGTGCAGGAACACCCACCACTCGTAGGCCATCGACGGCATCATGCCGCACTCAGGCTGATCGAGCCCACCGGGACTGCAGGCCGGCGGCGGTGGGGGGCGGAGACCCGTGCTCACCCCCCTCGCGCCGGAGTAACCTGGCATCTCCGTGGACGAACCCAGTTCCCGGCCTCAGGCCCTCGACCTTCCCGAGGGGACCGTGACGGTCCTCTTCTCCGACGTTGAGGGATCCACCGACCTCCGGACCCGCGAAGGCGACGACGTCGCCCAGGAGGTCATGCGCACCCACGAGAAGATGCTGCGCGAGCAGATCGAGCTGTTCGGGGGCTACGAGGTCGTCTTCATGGGCGACGGGTTCATGGTCGCCTTCGGCTCGGCGCGCAAGGGGATCGAGTGCGCGATCGGGATCCAGCGCTGCTTCGCCGAGCACAACGCCACCGGGCCGGAGCATCACATCCGGGTGCGGATCGGGCTCAACACCGGTGAGGTCGTGCGCGAGTCGGGGACGCTGTACGGCACGGCCGTCAACGCCGCCGCGCGGATCTCGGCCAAGGCGAAGGGCGGCGAGATCCTCATCTCGCAGATCACCAAGGACCTGACCACCGGCGTGCGCGACTTCACGTTCCTCGAACGCGGGATGTTCGACCTGAAGGGATTCCCGACCCAGTGGCAGCTGCACGAGGTCGTCTGGGACGAGGCGGCGATCGCAGAAGCGCCGAAACCCGTCCCGGCCGCCCCCGCCGCCGTGCCGGAACCCGTCGCACCGACCCGCCTGCTCGACGAAACCTACGTCCGGCCCGACCGGCTTCCCATCGTGGGACGCAACGCCGAGCGCGCGGCGGTCGACGCCGACATCGACGCGGTTGCCGCGGGGCAGATCCGTGTCTACGCGGTGGAGGGTGAGGCCGGCATCGGCAAGACCCGCTTGATCGAGTCGACCGTCGACGCCGCCGCCGCGAAGGGCTTCGGCTCGGTGATCGTCGGCGGTGACGAGGAGCTCCGCGGGCCGTTCTTCATCCTTCGAACGCTGCTGTCTTCGACATCGATCCAGGCGCTGGCCGACAAGGCCAACACGCGGGAAGCGCTCGAGCGAGCCCGCGACGTCGTGTCCGGCCGCGGGCAATCCGAGACCGGACTGTCGCCGGCGGAGCAGACGCTGCGTGTCTACGACGTCGCGACGGTCGCGATCCGTTCGATCGCGGAGTCGCAGCCGCTCGCGATGCTCTTCGACGACCTGCAGTGGGCGGATGAAGACAGCCTCAAGCTGATCCGCTACATCGTGCGTACGTCGTCGACCAGCCCCCTCTTCATCATGCTCGCCCAGCGGCCCGATCCCGGACCGCGCGTGGGCGCCGGCACGTCGCTCGTCGCCGACCTCGAGCGGATGGGTCTCGCCCGCCGGAAGAAGCTCGAGCGCTTGACGCGCGCCGAGACCGCGGAGCTGCTCGACAATCTGCTCGAGACGCCTGTCAGTCAGGAGACCGCAGCTGCGCTCCACGCTCGCGGTGAAGGGGTTCCCTTCTTCATCGTCGAGTTCGCCCGCGCGTTCCGGGACGCCGGGCTCATGCACGTCGTCGGCGGGAAACTCGAGCTGTCGCAAGCGGCGCGATCCACGGTTGCCCCGAACGTGCAGATCCTGATCGAACGTCGACTCGCGCAGCTCGACTCGGACGCCCGCGACCTGATCGCCGACGCCGCGGTCATCGGACGCCGGTTCCGGCTGTCAGAGCTTCGCGACGTGGAGCAGGCGCTCAACGGTGACGCCGCGCCGTCGGAGATGGATCTCGCCGACCGGCTGGAGCCCGTCATCGCGGCGAACCTCGTGATCGAGCTGCCCGAGGAAGCTTCGTACGACTACACCTTCACGCACGACGAGATCCGCGCCGCGCTGATCGCGCAGGTTGCGCGGCAACGCCGTCGCAAGATCCACGGCGCGATCGCGAGCCGGTTGGAGGCAGCGCTCGACACAGGGGGGAGCTGCCTCGCGACGCTCGCGTTCCATTTCCTCGAGTCCGGGGAGCAGGACCAAGGCGTTCGCTACTCGATCCGGACCGCGCACGATTCGCTCCACGCGTTCGCTCCGGAGGAAGCGCTCCGTGCGGTCGACCTCGCGAAGGGAGCCGCGCAGTCGCCGGAGGACCGGGCCGAGCTTCTGCGGCTCCGCGACCACGCGCTGGAAGCGCTCGGCCGGGCCGAGGAGCGGATCGCCACCCTCGCCGAGATGTCGGCCCTCGCCCGCGCGCTCGGCGACGACGCGCTCGAGCTGGAAGCCACGCTCCGCCGCGCTTCGGCGACGCGCCAGACCGAGGACTTCGACCGGGCCACCGAGATCGCGCTCGAGGCGCTCGAGATCGCTCAGAAGCGCGACGACAAGCCCGCGGAGCTTCGCGCGAGCCTCGAGCTCGGGCAGGCCCGTCTCCAGCGCCCGCTGGGCGAGTCGTACAGTCCCGCGTCGAGCGAGGTGGACGTCGATGCCGCCGGGGAGGCGTACGCCCGCGCCCTCACCCTCGCGACCGAGATCGGGGACGAGTCGACCTGGGCTGCGGTCCGGCGGGAGCAAGGAGTTATCCGGTGGGGGCAGATGCGCAAGTTCGTGCTCGAGATGCTCGAGCAGAAGCCGGATCTGTTCGACGATCCCACGGGGGACCCTCGAGAGATCCCCGAGATCAGGCGAGCCTTCGACGAGGCGCAAGGCATCCTGCAGGAGGCCGTCGCGGCGTACGAGCGGCTCGGCGACCAGCGTGGCTTGATGTCGAGCCTGATCGCGCTTGCGTACGCGAACATCCTCGAGGAAACCCGGCACGGCCACGCGGGACGCCTCGAGCAGATCCGGCTGCTCCGCCGGAACCTCAAACGCCTGACCAGCGAGGCCGAGCGGGCCGAGAGCGACGCGTACATGCTGTTCTCGATCCAGGTGTACTCCCGATCGCATGGTCCGCTCGACCTCGCGCTGTTGCGCGGCACGGAGGCGTACGAAGCGGCGCACGCGCTCGGCAACCGATCCCTCGAGCTGTACGCGGCCGGTGGCGTTGCGCTGACCTATGCGGTCCTCGGGCAGATCGCCGAAGCGGAGACCTGGCTCGACAAGGCCGGCGGTGCTGCGCTCGTGACGACGGACTCGCTTCCCGACCGCCAGCTCGAAACGTGGCGCGGCCAGGTGCGAGCAGCCGCCGGTGACGCGGAGGGGGCGACGCGACACCTCGAGCGCGCGCTGAAGCTGGCGACCGAACGTGGGTCGCCCGGGGGTCGCGCTGAGGTGTTGTCTATCCTCGCGGTCGAAGCTGCTCGTCTCGGTGCCGACGCCAAGGACGAGGAGCTGCTCGCGCGCGCGCAGTCATGGGCGGAGGAGACGCTCACGATGTCTAAGGCGCTCCCGGCCTCGGACGCTCCGTTCGCGGCGTCGGCGCACGCCGCCCTCGCCCAGATCGCGCATGCGCGAGGCGACCGCGATGCAGCCTACGAGAACGCCATAGAAGCCGCAGCCGAGTTCAAGGGCATCCGCCAGATCTTCGCCTTCCTGTACGTGGAGCCTCGCTTCCTCGTGGCGCGCGCGCTCGTCGGATTCGAAGATCCCGTCGCCGACGAGTTCCGCATGCAGCTGCGCGGGGACGTGATCGTGGCGCTGTTCCAAACATCGGACGACGCGATCCGCGCCCGATGGCTGAGCACGCCGCTCATGAGCGAACTGATGGGGATGGTCGGAGGCAGCGAGGCGCTTCGCATGATCCCGTCCGGTGCGGCGGTACCGGCGGGGTTGAGCCTCGAGCAGGCCGACATCCTTCGTCGCGTGATGTCGGGCCAAACGAATCGCGAGATCGCGGAGGCGATCGGCCGTGACGAGAAGGAAGCCGCGGCAGAGGTTACAGCCATCTTCGAGGCGATCGGTGCGACGAATCGGAACGAGGCCGCGACCGAAGCCGTCCGTCAGGGGATCGTGTGAGCCTGCGTGTTGCCGTCGATCGCCAGCGCTGCATCGGCGCCGGCACCTGTATCTTCATCGCTCCGACGGCGTTCAAGTGGCGCGAGAAGGAGTTCCTGAAGGCCGAGGTGCTCGACCCCGAAACGGTCGAGGAGGAGTCCCTTCGTCACGCCGCCGCGTCGTGCCCGACCGGAGCGATCCTCGTCGAAGACTCCGGTGACCCGGCCCCCTGGGCGAACGATCCAAGGCGTCGCTGACACGCACGGCAGCCGCTCCGCTACTCTGTTCGGGACCGACGACTGGCGGGAGGCGATCGTGCGCAGCTTCGACAAGCTCTTCATCGGCGGCACATGGGTGGACCCGGCGGGCAGCGGAACCATCGACGTGATCTCTCCGCACACCGAGGAGGTCATCGCTCGCGTCCCGGAGGGGACCGAGGCCGACATCGATCGCGCGGTCGCCGCGGCGCGCGAAGCGTTCGACAACGGCCCGTGGCCGCGTATGACTCCGGAGGAACGCTGCGCGATCGTCCAGAAGTTCTCCGACATCTACGCCTCGCGCATGGGCGAGCTCGCCGCGCTGATCACCGAAGAGATGGGCTCGCCGCTGTCGTTCTCCGAGCTCGCGCAGGCGCCGTCGCCGTGGATGATGCTCACCACGTTCCTCCGCATCGCGAAGGACGAGTTCCACTGGGAGGAGTCGCGCGTCGGGATGCTCGGCGAGCAGGTCATCGTACGACGTGAGCCGGTCGGGGTCGTCGGTGCCGTCGCTCCGTGGAACGTCCCGCAGTTCAACGTTATGAACAAGCTCGCTCCCGCGCTCGTCACCGGCTGCACGATCGTGATCAAGCCGGCGCCTGAGACGCCCATCGACATGAACGTCGTCGCCGACTGGCTCGTCGAGGCAGGCGTGCCGGAGGGCGTCGTCTCGATCGTCCCCGGCGGTCCGGTGGTGGGGGAGTACCTCGTTCGCCACGCGGGCATCGACAAGGTCTCGTTCACCGGCTCGACGGCCGTCGGCCGGAAGATCGGCGCGATCTGCGGCGAGCAGCTCAAGCGCTTCTCGCTCGAGCTCGGCGGTAAGTCGGCGGCGATCATCCTCGACGACGCCGACCTGGGCGCGATGATGGACGACCTGAAATTCGCCGCGTTGATGAACAACGGGCAGGCGTGCATCGCGCAGACCCGGATCCTCGCGTCGAAAAGCCGTTACGACGAGGTCGTCGACGCCGTCGGGTCGATGATGTCGAACCTCAACACCGGCGACCCCGCGGACCGCGCCACCGACATCGGACCGCTCGTCGCGAAGCGGCAGCAGGAGCGCGTCGAGAAGTACATCGCGCTCGGCCAGGAGGAGGGCGCGCGGCTGGTCGTCGGCGGGAACGGCCGTCCATCCGGGATCGACCGCGGGTGGTACGTGCAGCCGACGCTATTCGCCGGCTCGAACGAGATGCGCGTCGCCCGCGAGGAGATCTTCGGGCCGGTCCTCATCGTGATCCCCTACGAGGACGAGAAGGACGCGATCCGGATCGCCAACGACAGCGAGTACGGGCTCGCCGGCTCCGTGTGGACGAAGGATGCCGACCACGCGCTCGACATCGCGCGACAGATCCGGACCGGGACGCTCGCGGTGAACCGGTACCTGATGGACTTCATCGCGCCCTTCGGCGGCTTCAAGAACTCCGGGATGGGGCGCGAGTTCGGACGCGAAGGCCTGGAGGAGTACACCGAAGCGAAGTCGATCATCCCGCCGTTCTAGTGGCGTCCGGCTACAGGCGCAGCGGCTTCGGGGCTCCGGCGATGACGGTCGGGTCTTCGCGCCAGCGCTCCGGCTGCACGTCGATGTACAGCTCGATCTCGTTCCCGTCGGGGTCGGCGATGTAGAGGCTGTGCGTCACGTGATGATCGGCACTGCCGAGCACGGGTACGCCGTTGTCGACGAGCGTCTGGTATGCCTCGCGCAGCTCGTCGTCGGTCGTTCCGACCTTGAGCCCGAAGTGGTACATGCCGACGCGCCTGCCCTGGGGGATCGGCGTCGCGTCGGAGCCGACCTCTATCAGGAGCAGCTCGTGGTGGGTCCGGCCGGACGAGAACATCGCGCCGAAGCCGCCCAGCTCGGTGACTTCCTTCCATCCGAGCACGTCGCGATAAAAATGTCGCGAGCGCTCGAGATCGCGAACGTACAGGACGATATGGCCGAGCTCCTTGACCTCCACGGGGTGCCTCCTCGTCGGGCCGTGAACCAAGCCTAACGCCGAGCGGTCTACCCGTATTCCGGTCAGGTGAACCGCTTGCGGAGCTCCTTCTTGTCGAACTTCCCGACGCTGGTCTTGGGAACCGCCTCGATGATCTCGATGCGGTCGGGGAGCTGCCACTTCGCCCACCCGCTGTTGGCGAGGTGATCGCGTACCATCTCGACGTTCAGCATCTCGCCCGCGCGCGGAACGACACACGCCAGCGGACGCTCCTGCCATTTGTCGTCGGGGATCGCGATCACACACGCCTCGGCGACGCCCGGCATCGCCATTATGTGGCCCTCCATGTCAACGGAAGAGATCCACTCGCCGCCGGACTTGATCAGGTCCTTCGTGCGGTCGGCGATCACGAAATAGCCCTCGGGAGACTTCACCGCCACGTCGCCGGTGCGGAACCATCCGTCGTCCGTGAACCGGTCGGGATCCTCGTCGTAGAGGTATGAGTCGATCACCCACGGCCCGCGCACGAGCAGCTCGCCCATGGTCTCGCCGTCGGCCGGAACCTCGTTGCCCTCGTCGTCGCGCACGGCGATGTCGATGCCGGGCACGGGGAGCCCGGCCTGTGTGCGGACGGCCGATGTGACGTCGGCGTCGGGCCAGTCGCGCATCTTCTCCTTCGGCCAGGCGATCGACGCGAGCGGGTTCGTCTCGGTCATGCCCCACGCCTGGATGATCGGGATGTTGAACTCGTTCAGGTAGCGCTCGATCAGCGGTCTCGGCGGCTGGGATCCGCCGCACACCACGTGCTTCAGCCCGGGCATCTCCGTGACCCCGCGGGCGGCGAGCTCCTCACCGACCGCGAGCCAGATCGTCGGGACGCCGCCGGCGATCGTGACCCGCTCGCCGGCCATGAGGTCCACGATCGACGCCGGGTCGAGATGCTTCCCGGTGAAGACCTGCTTCGCGCCCACCATCGTCGCGGCGTGCGGCATGCCCCAGGCGTTCGCGTGGAACATCGGAACGATCGGGAGCACACACTCCCGCGGTCCGATCCCGACGCCCGCCGCGGACGTCGCCGCGAACGAATGCAGCGTCGACGAACGGTGCGTGTAGACGGCGCCCTTGGGACGGCCGGTGGTGCCCGACGTGTAGCAGATGCCCAGCGGGGTGTCCTCGGCGATGTCCTTCGGCGGATAGGACGTGGGTTCGTCGGCGATCAGGTCCTCGTATGCGATCACGTTGCTCAGGGTCGTTTCCGGGACGGTGCCGTCGAGCACGATGATGTGCTTCACGTTCGCGAGGCCGTCGCCGATCTTCTCGAGGATGGGGAGCAGGTCCGGGTCGACGAGGATCACGCGGTCGTCGGCGTGGCCGATGATGTACGTCAGATCCTCGACCGAGAGGCGCAGGTTGAGCGTGTGGAGCACCCGCGCGGTGCACGGCACGGCGAAATAGCACTCGAGGTGCCTATAGGAATTCCACGCCAGTGTCGCGACGCGTTCCCCCGCGTCGATCCCAAGCCGGTCGAGCGCGTGCATCAGCTGCTGCGCGCGGACGGCGAACTCGCCGAGCGAGTAGCGATGGAGCGTGTCGGGCCCGGTCTTGGTGACGACCTCGGAGTCCGCGAAATGGGTCGGCGCGTGCGCGAACATCATCCAGGAGTTGAGCTGCGTGTTCATCATCGCCATGCCGAGAACCCCCTCTACGCCTTGCCCCAGCGCACGACTGTGGCCGCCCAGGTGTAACCGGTGCCGGCGGCCAGCAGCAAGATCAGGTCGCCGTCCGCGAGCAGTCCCTGGTCGCGCAGCATGCAGAGGGAGAGCACCGGATCGACCGCGCTCATGTGTCCGTTGTGATCCAGGTACACCGACCGGTCGAACGGGACGCCGAGCTCGGAGCAGAGGGTGTCGTGGATGGAGCGCTTCATGTGGATCGGCAGGAGCCAGTCCAGGTCGGCGAGGTCGTAGCCGCTCCGCTCGACCGCAGCGCGGGCGACCTCGACGAATCGCTTGATCGTGATCGGGTCGAGCCGCCGCTTCATCTCGGCGCCGTCGATCACGTCGAGGGAGTGCATGCGAGCGTCGACGGTCTCGTGGCTGGCAGGGTGGGCCGTGCCGCCGGCCGGGACGTGGACGTGGTGCGCGAACGACCCGTCCGATACGAGCGAAGAAGCGAGCAGCTCGCCGGCACCGTCGCCGCTCCGTAAGAGAGCGGCCGCGGCCCCGTCGCCGAAGTTGTACGCGAAACGCGACCGCGGATTGGCGTAGTCGATGATCCCCGACTCGCGCGCGGCCGCGACCATGAGGATCGAGCGCAGATCGGGATCCGCCGCGAGCATGTCGCGCGCGATCTTCAGCGCGACCGGCGCGCCTGCGCTGGAGTTGATCGCCTCGAAGGCGAAGCCGTCGATGCCCAGGGCTTCCATGACGGCGGGCGCTACCTGCCAGACCATGTGGTCCTTCCAGTGCGACCCGAAGTACATGACCGCGTCGATCGTCTCGGCGCCGTTCCGCTCGACGACGCCGCGCGCCGCCGCCACGCACATGTCGGATACGTGCTCGTCCGGGCGCGCGCGATGCTTTCCGGCCAGCCCGAACTTCTCGATCAGCACCTGCTCGGGGATCCCGCTGGCCGCGGCGATGTCGGCCGCCGACTCGAAGCCTTCGGGCACGTAGCTCCCGAGGTCGGCGATGAAGACGCGCTCGCTCACGCGAACCGGTCCCGGATCTCGGCCTTGAGCAGCTTCCCCGTGGGGTTGCGCGGAAGGACGTCGGTGAAGACGACGGTGGCGGGGACTTTGAACTTCGCGAGCCGCTCGGCGCAGAAGCGTCTGATCTCTTCCGGCCCGGCGGTCCCGCCCGGCCGCAGCACAACGATGGCACGACCGGCCTCGCCCCAGCGGTCGTCCGGCACGCCGATCACCGCGGCCTCGCCGACCGCGGGATGGCCGGCGAGCACCTTCTCGATCTCCGCCGGATAAACGTTCTCGCCGCCCGAGATGTACATGTCCTTCACGCGGTCGACGATCGTGATGTAGCCCTCGTCGTCGATCGCGCCGACGTCGCCGGTGTGAAGCCAACCGCCGCGCAGCGTCTCCGCGGTCGCCTCCGGACGGTTCCAATAGCCCTTCATGACGCCGGGCCCGCCGACGACGATCTCCCCGCTTCCGCCCGGACCGACTCCATCGCCCGCGTCGTCCACCACCCGGACGTCGGCGTAGAAGTACGGCCGCCCGGCCGCGCCGGCCTTCCGTACCGAATCCTCCTTCGGGAGGATCAAGCAGTTCGGCGCCGCCTCGGTGAGGCCGTATCCCTGGATGAACCCGACCCCCCGCTCCTGGTAGCGCGCGATCAGCGCGACCGGCAGCGGAGCGCCCCCGCACAGGAAGTCGCGGATCGACGACAGATCGGTGTCTGCGAAGCCCGGATCGTCGGCCATCATCTGGTACATCGTCGGGACGCCGAGCATGGACGTGATCCGCTCGCGTTCGATCGTGCGCAACGTCTCGCCGGGGTCGAAGCTCCGCTGGAGGACGACCGTGCCGCCGTTCCACCACGTGGCCATCGCGTTCGCGTTCCAGCCGCCGCAGTGGAACATCGGAAGGATCACGAGCGTGCGCTCCTCCTGGTAGAAGCCGAAGGCGAGGATCATGCACAGGTTCGTCCAGAAGAAGTTGCCGTGCGTGAGCATCGCGCCCTTCGGCCGACCGGTCGTCCCCGACGTGTAGAAGATCGCGAGCACGTCGTCGGAGGAGACCGCGCGCGGCTCGAGGACCGGCTCGGCGGCCGCGAGCGCCTCCTCGTACGAGGGATCCGGTCCGGAACCGACGACGAACGCGGCCTTGAGGCCGGTCTGGCGCCGGAACGACTCCGCGAGCGCCGTCCACTCCTCGCCGTAGATCAACACAGTGCTTCCGGAGTCGTTGGCCATGAACACGAGCTCGGGTGCGGCGAGGCGGAACGACAGCGGTGTCAAGATCGCGCCGAGCCGGGCGCAGGCGAACATCGCCTCGACGTACTCGTTGCCGTTGGTCAGCAGCGCGGCGACGCGGTCGCCGGGGCCCACGCCGGTCGCGGTCAGAACGCCGGCGAGCCGCGCGGCGCGGTCGTCGAGCTCGGCGTAGGTGATGTCGCGGTCCCCGGTCTTGATCGCGACGCGCCGCGGTGTGAGCGCAGCGCGGCGCGAGAGCCAGAAGCCGACGCTCTCGTACGGGAAGCTCATCGGATCCTCACGTGGAT
>DATFGK010000007.1:0-2428 GCA_035249485.1 Actinomycetota bacterium
CTCCTATTAGCGTTCGGAGTTCGGCGCGCGCGGCGCCTCGCTTCGCGCTTCACGCCACCGCTCCCGCTGCCGGGCGACATCTGGCGGATCGGCACTCCGCCGCCGCCGAAACGGAGTAGCAACTGGCCGCTGCGCCTGCGACGCCGCCCGCCCGACGGCGGCGCGCGACTCCGCCCCGCCGCCTGATCGCGGCTACGCCGTCGCCTTGCTGAACTGCGTCTCGTAGAGCTCCGCGTACGTACCGCCTGCGCCGACGAGCTCCGCGTGCGTGCCGCGCTCGACGATGCGGCCCTCGTCGACGACGAGGATCTCGTCGGCGTCGACGATGGTCGACAGCCGGTGCGCGATCACGATCGCCGTGCGGTGCTCGAGCGCGCTCGCGAGCGCGCGCTGGATCAACGCCTCGGATTCGGAGTCGAGATGTGCCGTTGCCTCGTCGAGGATCAGGATCGCCGGGTCTTTCAACAGCACACGCGCGATCGCCAGGCGCTGCTTCTCACCGCCGGACAGACGGTACCCGCGCTCCCCCACCACGGTGTTGAAGCCGTCGGGGAGCGAAGCGATCAGATCGTAGATCTGCGCGGCGCGCGAAGCCGCGACGAGCTCATCGTCGGTGGCTTCGGGCTTGGCGAACCGAAGGTTGCTGGCGATCGTGTCGTGGTACATGTGCGGGTCCTGCGTCACCACGCCGATCGCCGCCGCGAGCGAGCTCATCGTCACATCGCGGACATCGTGCCCGTCGACCCGGACGGCACCCTCGGTCACGTCGTAGATCCGTGGCACGAGCATCGCGATCGTCGTCTTCCCGGCGCCCGACGGCCCGACGAGCGCGACGGTACGGCCCGGCGCGATCTCGAACGAGACGTCCCGGAGCACGTATGAAGGCATCGAATCCTCATGCTGCGCCGGGAGTCCTTCCTCGAGCGACGCGAGTGAGGACTCGGAGGCGGTGGGATACCGGAAGGTGACGTTTTCGAAGGTGACGCGCCCGGCCGGGCGCGCCAGCGTCGACGCGGCCGGGTGGTCGGCGATCGCGTGCCGCATGTCGAGGATCTCGAAGACGCGCTCGAAGCTCACGAACGCGGTCATGAGGTCGACGCGAGCGTTCGTGAGCTGCGTCAGCGGCGAGTAAAGCTGGGTCACGTAGAGCGCGAAGGCGACGAGCGTCCCCGACGAGAACGCGACGGGGTCGGCGAGCACCGCGCGCCCGCCCACGTAATAAACGACCGCCGTCCCGACGGCCGCGACGAGCCCGAGGAGGACGAAGAACACACGCATGAACAACGCCAGCCGGATCCCGATGTCCCGCACCCGCCCGGCGCGCGCCGCGAAGCCGGTCTTCTCATCCGTGGGACGGCCGAACAGCTTGGCGACCAGGGCTCCCGCGACGTTGAACCGCTCGGTCATCAGCGTGTTCATCTGTGCGTTGAGCTGCATCTGCTCGCGGGTGATCCCGACGAGCGTGCGTCCGAGGTAGCGCGACGGGATGAGGAACAGCGGAAGCACCGCGAGCGCGAGCAGCGTGAGCTTCCAGTGGAGCGCGAGCATCACGATGAGGATCGAACCCACGCTGATCGAGTTCGACACGATGTTGCCGAGCGTGCCGGTCACGGCCTGCTGCGCGCCGATGACGTCGTTGTTCAAACGCGAGATCAATGCGCCGGTCTGCGACCGCGTGAAGAACGCGAGCGGCATGCGCTGGACATGGTCGAAGAGCTGGACCCGGAGGTCGTAGATCAGGCCTTCCCCGACGCGCGAGGAGAACCAGCGCGCGGAGAGCGAGAGCAGGGCGATCCCGAATGCCACCCCGACGGCGCTGAGAGCCAGGATCGTCAGTTCAGCCTGGTCCCCGGTCGCCAGCGAATGGTCGATCAGCCGCCGGAACAGCAGGGCGGGCACGACGCCGAGGAACGAGCCGGCGACCGTGGCGGCGAGGAAGAACCCGATGGAGCCTTTGTACGGGGCGGCGAAGCTCATGGCGCGGCGGATCACGCCGGGGGCGAGCTTCCGCCCTTTCAGCTCGTCTCGGGACCGAGTCATGCCCGGTCCCCAATGCATCGGGAACATGTCGGTGAGTATAGGAACGCCGAACGGGTCCGCTGCTATGCCTGCCGGTTGCGAACGCTCGAACCGGTCGGAACCGTGCGATGATGCCCGCGATGGATGCGTTCCCGCCGGGTCCACCGGCGCCGCGCGAGGGCTACCACGCGGGCGACCCGCCGCCGCCGGTTCCGTTCGGCGAGCCCGCGCCCGGCTTCCCCCCCGATCAGCCCCGCGGCCGGAGTCGCTACGTACCGATCGTGATCGGGGTCGGACTGGTCGCCGGAGTCCTCGTCGGCTTCCTGCTCGCACGCGGCGGGGACGAGAAGACCGGCGCGACGGGTCCCGCTTCGGTCCCGGCCGGCTGGTCGGCTCACACGCTCGAAGC
>DATFGK010000008.1:0-26586 GCA_035249485.1 Actinomycetota bacterium
GGCTGGCGCGTCGCGATGACGACGCTTCTTCACGAGCGAGGAACGCTCGGCTTCGCCCTGTCTGTCGGCGCACGCGTGGCGCTGGACGAGCTCGTCACGCTCGCGAGGGAGACGAAGCGCAACGGCAAGCCCGCGTACGACGACCCACTGATCCGGCAGCGCATCGCCGGCCTCCACGTCGAGGTCGAGTCATTGAAGCTCAACAACTACCGTGCGCTCACGTCCGTGATGAAGACGGGGATCCCCGGTCCCGAAGGCTCCTTGGGCAAGCTCATCTGGAGCGAGTCGATGCAGAGGCTGGGCGACCTGGCCGTCGACATCCTCGGCCCGGCCGGGATGCTCGAACGGTGGGCGGACAACCCGCGCGTCCAGACCTGGCAGTACATCCATCTGCGCTCCCGCGGCCACACGATCGAAGCGGGCACGAGTGAGATCCTCCGCAACATCGTGGCCGAGCGCGTGCTCGGGCTTCCGAAGCACAAATAGGAGACGACGATGGACTTCGGGTTCACCGACGAACAGGAAGCACTGCGCACCTCCGCGCGTGAGTTCCTGACGGAGCGTTCCACGACGCAGCTCGTGCGGACGCTGATGCAGCACAAGACCGGCTTCGACGAGGGGCTCTGGAAGGAGATGTCTTCGCTCGGCTGGATGGGCATCGGGATCCCGGAGGAGGACGGCGGGATCGGCCTTGGGATGATCGAGCTCGCGATCCTCGCGGAGGAGACGGGGCGGGCGCTCCTGCCGTCGCCCTTCTATTCGTCGGTCGGTCTCGCCGCGCCGGTGATCGCGGCCACCGCGGAGGGGACGCTCCGCAAGGAACTTCTCGGCGGCATCGCGTCCGGCGAGTCGCGCGCGACCGTGGCGCTGGCCGAGGCGGAAGGACGCTGGGACGCCGGCGGCATCAAGACGAAAGCGGTTCGCGACGGGGAGTCGTACACGATCACCGGGACGAAGGTCTTCGTGCCGGACGCGCATCTGGCGCAAGAGGTCGTCGTCGTGGCGCGCACAGCGCGCGCGAAGGATCCGCGCGAGGGGATCTCGCTGTTCGTGGTGCCGACGGCCGACGCGAAGGTGAAGGTCAAAACGCTGGACACCATCGACCGGACGCGGCGCCTCGCGCGCGTGCGGTTCTCCGGCGTGAGCGTCGGTGCCGACCGCCTCTTGGGCAAAGAAGGCGACGGCTGGCCTGTGCTCGAGCGCGCGCTCGACCGGTCCGCGACCACGCTGGCCGCTGAGGCCACGGGTCTAGCGTCGAAGGTCCTCGAACTCTCGCGCGACTACGCCAAGGAGCGCATGCAGTTCGACAAGCCGATCGGGTCGTTCCAGGCGATCAGCCACAAGGTCGCCGACATGCTGCTTCTGACCGAGAACGCGCGATCGAACACGTACTACGCGGCGTGGGCTCTTGACGAGGGCGCCCCCGACGCGCCGCTCGCGACGGCGACGGCGAAGGTCGCGGCGTCGGAGGCGGCGCGCATCGTCGCGCAGAATGGGATCCAGGTGCACGGCGGTATCGGGTTCACCTGGGAGCACGACATGCACCTGTACTACCGCCGCGCGAAGTGGTGCGAGCTGTTCCTCGGCGATCCGTCGATCTGGCGGGAGCGCGTCGCGAGCCTGTTCGCGTAACCCTCGCGGTGGTCCTCCCCAAGGTCGAGCCGCGCGCCGCGTGGCTGGACCGTGAGACGCCGGAGGAGAAGCGGAAGCGCGCCGCGCTGATATACCGGCGGCTGAACAAGGCATACCCCGACGCGAAGTGCGCGCTGGACTTCACGACGCCGCTCGAGATGGTGATCTCGACCGTGCTGTCGGCGCAGTCGACCGACGCGATGGTCAACAAGGTCACGCCGGCGCTGTTCGCCAAGTATCCGACGCCGGAGGCGTACCTCGCATCGGCGCCGGGCGAGCTCGAGCGCGATATCCACTCGACGGGATTCTTCAACCAGAAAGCGAAGTCGATCCGCGGCCTGTGCCGGGTGATCGTCGAGGAGTTCGGCGGCGAGGTTCCCAACACGATGGATGGGCTGCTCAAGCTGCCGGGCGTCGCGCGCAAGACGGCGAACATCGTGCTCGGCAACTCGTTCGGCAAGGTCGAGGGCATCGCGGTCGACACCCATGTGCACCGGCTCGCCCGGCGGCTCGGCTTCAGCGACGAGGATGACCCGAACAAGGTCGAGCGGGATCTGATGGCGCTGTTCCCGAAGTCGAAGTGGTTTCGGCTTACTTACTTGCTCATCGAGCACGGCCGCGCGATCTGTCAGGCCAAGGTTCCCCGGTGTGAGGACTGCGCGGTGAACGATCTCTGTCCGGCGTCGCGGGTGCCGACGCGCGGGAAGCGCTAGCGGGCGACCTTCTCGGCCAGCCGCCGGAACGCGATCGCGGCACCTCCTTTGAGGACCTTGCCGTGCCCGAAGCACGCCACGTCGAAATCGAGCGCGGCGAGCTTGGCGATGCTCCGCTTCACTTCCTCGTGATCCTCGGTGTAGACGCCGAGCGGGGGAGCGAGCCTGCCGAGCATGCGCGCGGCCGCGTCGCCGACGAAGAGGACGCGCTTGGACGGCAGCAGGAACGAAAGATGGCCGGCCGTGTGGCCGGGCGTGTGGTACGCGATCAGCCCTCCGGCGATCGGGAGCTCCTCGCCGTCGGCGACCTCTCGGTCGACACGCGCGGGCTCGGCCTTGGGCCCGAACGTCTTCACGCCGGTGATCGCGACCCGTTCGAAGACGTTGCGTCCGGGCGGGACGGGGGGCGGCACCTCGCCCCGGATCACCGCGGCGTCGGCGGCATGAGCCCAGACCGTCACCGCGGTGCCTTCGATGATCTTCGCGAGCGAGCCAACGTGGTCCATGTGGTGGTGGGTGATCGCCACGTTGCGGAGGGGCCCGCCGCCCGCGGCGCCCATGGCGGCGACAAGTTTACTTCTCTTGCCGGGGAGTCCCGAGTCGATCAGTGTCAACCCATCGTCGGCGATCAGGAAGGCGTTGACGTACTGCATCGGGATGCCCCAGACGCCGGGAACGACCGGTTCGTAAGTCATGAGAAAGAAGAGTATTCGGTCGAACCGGAACCGCGACAAAAGTTCATCAACGCAACGACACGGTAACCGTTGACATCCTTCGCCAACCGGACCTACGCTTCGAACGTTTCGGGATGAAAGTCCCGAGGGGCCCGGAGCCGGGGGGTTCCGGGGAGATCTGGGGGACGGGGGTTGCTGACGGGCCGGCGAGCCCGACCGTTCGTTTCCGACCGCATCTCTTTCTTCGTGCCATGGGGATAGCGCTCGCCGCCGGCGAGCAAAGGGGGGATTTCAACATGCGTCCAACGTCGCGCCTGCGACCGGGCGGCAACACGTTCTTGATCGGCACGTTGCTGTTTTGCTTCTTGCTCGTCTCGGCGATCCCCGGGATCGCAGCCCATTCCGGGCTTCCGGGGAGCAACTTCGAGAGCGAAGACGGGAACCTGGCCGTCAACGGGGCCGCGCCACACCTCGACTGGAACAACGTCGCGCAGGTCGGAGGCAATGACCTCGCGAGCGGGTCTGGCGACGACTCGTTGAAGGGTGCAGAGCAGGATGCGGTTCCGGGCATCACCGACGGCAGCATCCCGCCGAGCAAGAGCGACCTCAAGTCGTTCGGCATCTTCACCGAAGCCGACAGCCCCGGCTTCCTGCACATGTTCTGGGCCCGCGTCCAGGACCCGAGCGGAACGACGAACATGGACTTCGAGTTCAACCAGCGTCGCTGCGTTGCGGGCGACACGTCTGGGTGCAGCTCGAACGGCAAGACGCCGATCCGGCAGGCGGGCGATGTCCTGATCACTTACAACCTCTCTTCCGGTGGCAGCAACGTGAGCCTCTGGTTGCACCGCTGGGTAACGTCGGGGACCAACGTCTGTGAGGACTCCCAGGAAGGCGGCGCCCCGAACTCCGGATCGGCAGTTCCGAGCGCCGGATGTTGGAACGTCGGGGTCGAGCTCACGGGGTCGGGTGACGCGACCGGTTCGATCAACACAGTTGCGATCACGGCTGCCCAGAGTGAGATCGGCGCCCTCGACGCACGGACGTTCGGCGAGGCATCGGTCGACCTCGGTGCGATCTTCGGCAACACGTGCTTCGCGATCGGAAGCGTCTACCTGAAGAGCCGTTCGTCCGACACGTTCACCTCGGCGCTGAAGGACTTCATCACTCCGCGCTCGGTGAGTATCTCGAACTGCGGCTCGATCAAGGTGGCTAAGAAGGACGACGCCGGGGCGAACCTCGCCGGCGCGAAGTTCCGGCTCTACCGGGACGACGGCGATGGGATCGCCGAGCTCGGGACGCAGGACGTCCAGATCAAAGCGGACGGCACGACCGGGTCATTCGAGTGTGAGACCACTTCGAACGGGACCGGGAACTGCGAATGGTCCAACCTCACGTTCGGGGATTACTGGCTCCACGAGACGTTCACCCCGCCCGGCCACACACCACCGACAACGAACCCGATCCTCGTGGAGGTCGACAGCACCACGCAGGTCGTGGTCGACGTCACGAACCCGCGGGTCCCGGCGACGCTCAAGATCAAGAAGGCCGACGACTTGGGCAACCCGCTGGCCGGGGCGGTGTTCACGCTGTTCCGGGACTTCGCACCGCTCGGACCGGGAACCCCGCGTGGCAACGAGGACACGATCACGTCGTTCTCTTGTACGACGGCGGCGAACGGGATCTGCACGATCACCAACATCGTTCCGGCAGGCGCGTTCTGGGTCGTCGAGACAACGACGCCGCCCGGTTACACGACGGCGGCCGAACGCCACATCGTGCTGACCCTGGGGCAGAACGCGGACATCACGGCGCAGCCCTTCGTGAACCCACGCCAGCACAAGATCATCGTGCTCGTGTGCCACCAGGGAACGAACACGCTCGCCGCGAGCGACGTCACGATCGACGGAACGCAGAAGACCTCACTCGCCAACGGGGCTACGCTGCCCGACGGCGTCAGTGAGGCGGAGCTCTGCGGTCTCGGCGGCGCAGCGTACCCCGGCATCGACAACCACCCGACGAAGAGCGCCACGATCGCAGTCGGGAGCGACGGACACTAACGGCGCGAAATCGGGAGGGGCCGGCGCACAGCCGGCCCCTTTCGTTTGACTGGCACGCGATAGCGTCGGGTCACTTCGGACTGGTTAGACTTGCCCGCATGCCGCGCATCTACACGAAAACGGGCGACGACGGGACGACCGGGATGCTCTACGGAGGTCGCATCCCGAAGGACGATCCGCGCACCGACGCGTACGGAACCTCGGACGAGGCCGTCGCGGCACTCGGCGTTGCGCGGGCGCAGATCGGGGAAGCGTCTCTGTCGGATCTCATCCTGCGCCTTCAGCGGGAGTTGTTCGTTGTCGGCGCCGAGCTCGCGACCGGAAAGGACGCGTGGGGGAAGCTCGTCCCCGGCACCACCAAGGTCACTGCCGAGATGGTGTCCTCGCTCGAGGAGCTGATCGACGACTACGTCGGCCGCACCGGCATGCCCCAGGAGTTCGTCGTCCCCGGCGAGACCGCGGCGAGTGCGTCGATCGATCTTGCCCGCGCGATCGTGCGCAGGTGCGAACGCGAGTCCGTGGCGGTGGGGCGGGACGGAGCGCTATCCGACGGCGAGGTCGTGCGGTACCTGAACCGGCTGGCCGACCTGCTCTTCGTGCTCGCGCGCTACGAGGAATCGGGGTTCCGGCCCCTGCACGGCGACTAGCTAGGCCGGAGCGCGGCCGAAGTGTGACCCGAGACGTTCCGTCTGAGCTACCTGTTGGGTCGTGCTTCGCTCGCGATCGATTCGTAACGACGCGAACCGGTCGGCTGTCTTAGGCCTGGAGCGCGGCCCGGACGAAGTAGTCGTCCGGCGGATCGCGTGGCGGCTCCCGGCGTGCGAGGGCCGCTTCGACGAACGGCGCCATCTTCTCGGCTTTCTGCTTCTCTCGAGCGTCGGCGGCCTCGGCGAACTCGGGCATCACCTCGGCGGCGAACAGCTCGAGCGCGTCACAGATGTCCTCGTGGCGGTTCCGGCCCGCCTGGCTGACGAAGATCACCTGGTCCACGCCGGCTTCCTCGTAGCCGCGGACGAACTCGCGGATCTGGTCCGGCGTACCGATCGCGCCCCGCGATGAGCCGAGCGCTTGCTGGAACAGCTGCGCCCCGAGGTTCACGTCGGTCTGAGCGGCGATGTCGCGGTCGAACCCGAACAGCGCGCGGTTGCGCTGGAACTCGTCCCAGACGACCGACCGCCCCGGCTTGTGGTCGCCGAACACGTAGTAGTGGCCGAGCGAATACCCGAAGAAGTGTCCGCCGTCGAGCCCTCGCTCGATCGCCGTCTCTTCGTCGCGATGGCACATGAAGGGCGTCGTGATCGCGATGTTGGCGTTGACCGCGAATCCCGCCGGAACGCACTCCTCGGAGGTCAACGTCGCGTAGTAGTCGTCGACCCACGCCGTCGCCTCGGCGGGCTCGATGAACGAGAACGACAGCGCGCCGAGTCCCTTCGATGCTGCCATGTGGATCGTCTCGCGCCGCGAGCACGCAACCCACAGCGGCGGGTGCGGTTTCTGCGCCGGCTTCGGGATGACGTTTCGCGGCGGCATCTTGATGTAGGTCCCGTCGTAGCCGGCGAAGGGTGTCTCGACGAACATGCGTGTGATCGTGTCGATCGCCTCGGTCCACTGGTCGCGCTTCTGCGCGCGGTCGATGCCGAACCCGGCCAGCTCGACCTCGCTCGATGCTTCGCCGGTCCCGAACTCGACGCGGCCGTTCGAGAGGAGGTCGAGGGTCGCGATCCGCTCGGCGATTCGAGCCGGATGGTTGAAGTTCACCGGGAGCTGGACGATGCCGTGACCTATCCGGATGCGCTTCGTGCGCTGCGAGACGGCGCCGAGGAAGACCTCGGGAGCGGAGGAGTGGCTGTATTCCTCGAGGAAGTGGTGCTCGACCTCCCAGACGTAATCGATCCCGAGGCGATCGGCGAGCTCTATCTGCTCGAGCGCATCGTGGAGGAGCTTGCGCTCGTCGTCGGGCTCCCACGGGCGCGGGAGCTGGTGCTCGTAGAAGATGCCGAATCGCACGGCCACCTCCGGACCCGGCCCGGCGCCGGGTCGGGGCAGCATAATGCACGCGGTGTCCGGGACGTGGTGGCGTGACGGGGTTCTGTATCACGTGTATCTGCGCTCGTTCGCGGACTCCGACGGCGACGGCGTCGGCGACATCCCGGGGCTGATCTCGCGGCTCGATCACCTCGAATGGCTCGGCATCGACGGCGTCTGGGTATCGCCGGTGATGCCGTCGCCGAACGACGACTGGGGTTACGACGTCTCCGACTACTGCACCGTCGATCCGGAGTACGGGACGCTCGAGGATGTCGATCGTCTCGTCGCGGAGGCGTCGAAGCGCGGGATCAAGGTCGTGTTCGACCTCGTGCCCAACCACTCGAGCGACCGGCACGCGTGGTTCGTCGAGTCGCGGTCTTCGCGGGACTCGGCGAAGCGCGACTGGTACATCTGGGCCGACCCGGCTCCCGACGGCGGGCCCCCGAATAACTGGGCGGGGAACTTCTTCGGCCCGGCGTGGGAGCTCGACGAGGCGACCGGGCAGTACTTCCTGCATTCGTTCCTCGAGTCGCAGGCCGATCTGAACTGGTGGAACGAAGAGGTCCGTGCCGCGTTCCGCGACATCCTTCGGTTCTGGTTCGACCGCGGGATCGCCGGGTTCCGGATCGACGTCGTCCACAAGCTCGTGAAGGACCGGGGATTGGGCGACAACCCGCCGGCGACAGCCGACGACTCGTTCATCGAGCAGGCGTGGGGCCAGAAGGAGCTTCTCAACGCGAACCTCCCGGAGACCCACGAGATCCTGCGCGGATGGCGGAGGGTCGCCGACGAGTACGACCCGCCCGCGATGCTGCTCGGAGAGACGTATGTGCTCGATATCCCGAGGATGGTCTCGTACTACGGGAACGGCGACGAGCTCGACCTGTGCTTCAACATCCCGTTCCTGTACGCGCCCTTCGACGCAGAGACGCTGCGCGCGATCGTGGAGGAGGTCGAGGCGACGCTGCCGCCCGGCGCATGGCCCATTTGGAACGGAGGGAGCCACGACATCTCACGCTGGCCCACGCGGTGGTGCGACAACGACGAACGGAAGATCCGCTGCGCGCTGATGATGCTGTTGACGCTGCGCGGCACGCCGCTGCTCTACTACGGCGACGAGATCGGGATGGGTGACGGCGAGGTGCCGGTCGAGCAGTCACTCGATCCGCTGGGGAGCCGGGTACCGGGTTTGGTGACGGCAGGCCGTGACCCCGCACGGACGCCGATGCGCTGGAGCGGCGGTCCCGGCGCGGGATTCACGACCGAGGGTGCGAAGCCGTGGCTCCCGCTCGGCGCTGCAGCTTCGGTCAACGTTGAGGCGCAGCGCGACGATCCCGGCTCGATCCTCGGCCTCTGTCGCGATCTGATCGCGCTTCGGCGGGTGCGCCCCGACCTGCAGTCGGGCGACTATCGGTCGATCGAGGCAGCGCCGGGTGCGTGGGCGTGGAGGCGTGGCAACCGGACCGCGGTGGCGCTGAACCTCTCCGACGACGACGTGACGCTGGACGAACTCGACCTAACCGTGCTGGTCGGGACCGACCGCAGACGTCGCGGCAAGGAGCCGCGAGGGCTGCTCGCGCTCGGCGCATGGGAAGGCGTCGTCTACGAATACGAGTGATCGTCGTCCGGATAAACGCCCGAAGCGACTTCCTCGGAGTACTGCTTCACCGCGTCCGTGATCGTGCCCCGGAGGTCCGCGTAGCGCTTCACGAACTTCGGGCCCGGGCCGGCGGTGATCCCGAGCATGTCGTGGATCACGAGCACCTGCGCGTCGCAGTGCGGCCCGGCGCCGATGCCGATCGTCGGGATGGACAGCGAAGCCGTGATCTCCTCGGCCAAAGCAGAAGGCACGCACTCGAGCACCAGCGCATACGCGCCCGCTTCCTCGAGCTCCTTCGCCCACATCTTGATCCGCACCGCTTGCTCGTCGGTCCGGCCTTGGACCTTGTAGCCACCGAACAGGTGCACGGACTGCGGGGTCAACCCCAGATGTCCCATCACCGGGATCCCGCGGTCGGACATCGCCGACGCGAGCTCCGCCTGCGGGCCTTCGATCTTGACCGTGTGCGCTCCGCCCTCCTTCAGGAAACGGCCGGCGTTGCGCAGCCCTTCCTCGACCGACGTCTGGTAGCTCATGAACGGCATGTCGCCGACGATGAGCGCGTTGCGGGCGCCGCGCGCGACGGCGCGGGTGTGGTGGAGCATCTCGTCCATCGTGACGGGGATGGTCGAGTCGTAACCGAGGACCACCTGAGCGAGCGAGTCGCCGACGAGGAGAACGGGAACCCCGGCTTCGTCGAGGATCTGGGCCGTCGGGTAGTCGTAGGCCGTGAGCATGACGAACCGCTCGCCGCGCTCTTTGCGCGCGCGCAGGTCGTGGATCGTGACGGGCATCGTCGCCCTCCTCCCTAGAGGCCCTCGCGGTGAGGCCTGCGCTCACCGGTCCGTGGGTCCCCTGGCTGCCTCCATTGTTACAGAACGGACGGCCGGGCGGGAAGGCACGGGAGAACGAGCAAATGGGATCTAAGAAAAGGACCGGCCCCAGTGGCGCACGCCGTTTGGGCGGACGCCCCCGGGGCCCGGGGGGAAGCTAGACTCGCTAGGACGCTGCCGAGACCTCCGACTTGTGGCGCCGCCACTGCTCGACCTCGTACTCCGCGCGCGTCTTGAAGCTCATGAAGCGCGTCGGGGAGCCACACGACTTGCAGACTTCCTGACCCTCTTCCAGGAAGTTCTCGCACTTGGTGCATGCTTCGAAGTTGCCCAGATCCTGTTGTTTACGCATCCTATTTGCCCCTTCTCGGTTCGTGTTCGTGTTGCCTCTCTTTGTGGTTTCGGACGATAACCCGAAAAAGTTGAGGCCGAAAAGGGACAAGGAGAGCGAAGGCGATAGGACCTATGTCTGGAGCTGACGGCGCAGGTGCGTCAGTCGGCCAACGCCCTCGCGATGTCCCGCATCGAGACGATGCCCACGACCTGATCGTCCTGGACGATCGGCAGGTGACGGAAGCCGCCGTCGACCATGATCCGCAGCGCTTCCTTCACGGGCGTCTCGGGGCCGGTCGTCGTCGGTCGCTTGGTCATCCACTCGATCACGGGCCGCATCGGGGCATCGAACGCGGTCGACATCGCCCTGACGACGTCGCGCTCGGTGAGGATCCCGACGAGCGTGTCGCCCTCGAGGATCAACGCGGAGCCGACGTGACGTTCGCCCATGACGGTGGTCGCCTCGGCGAGCGTGGTCTCGGGCTCCACGGAGCAGACGGGCTTGGACATCAGCTGATCGACGTTCATCGCCGTTTCCTCCCGCGGCCGGTCGGCCGGCTCCATTCCCGGAAATGGTTTGTGATCGGCAGGCGCCGGTCCTTGCCGAACGCGCGCGTCGTGATCTTCACTCCGGGCGGCGCCTGCCGGCGCTTGTACTCGGCGCGGTCGACCATCTCGACGACGCGCCGCACCACCCCCGCGTCGAAGCCCATCTTGATGATCGCCTCGACGGGGCGGTCGACCTCGACGTACGCGTGGATGATCGGATCGAGGAGCTCGTACTGCGGCAGCGAATCGCTGTCGAGCTGGCCCTCGCGGAGCTCCGCCGACGGCGGTTTGGTGAACACACGCGCCGGGATCGCCGTGGGGCCGCTCGCGTTGCGCCAACCGGCCACCTCGTAGACGAGCGTCTTCGGCACATCCTTGAGCACCGCGAACCCGCCGGCCATGTCCCCGTACAGCGTCGAGTATCCGGTCGCCAGCTCGCTCTTGTTCCCCGTCGCGAGCACGAGGTGTCCGAACTTGTTCGACAGCGCCATCATGATCGTGCCGCGGATCCGCGACTGGAGGTTTTCCTCGGTGACGTCCGGCTCGCGGCCACGGAACGGCTCGGCAAGCGTGGACAGGAACGAGGAATACACATCCTCTATCGGGACCACGACGAAGTCGATCCCCAGGTTCGTCGCAAGTTCCTTCGCATCCTCGAGGGATTCCGGCGACGAGAAGCGCGACGGCATCGCGACGCCGAGCACGTTCTCGGCACCGACCGCGTCTGCCGCTACTACCGCCGTCAGCGACGAGTCGATCCCGCCGGAGAGTCCGACCACGCACGACGCGAACCCGTTCTTGCGGCAGTAGTCGCGCGTGCCGAGCAGCAACGCGCTGTAGACCTCCTCGATCGGATCCATCGCCCGCCGCGAGCGCGCCGGCACCTTCGGCCTGTCGGGCAGGGATCGCGGAGCAGGGGTGAGTCGCACGCTTTCAGCTCTTCGCGGGCGACGCGGCGCTTTCTCGGTGAGGTCGAGGTCGACCACGATGAGGTCCTCGGCGAACTGCGATCCGCGAGCCATCAGACGTCCCGTCGGGTCGTACACGAGCGAGTCGCCGTCGAACACCAGCTCGTCCTGACCACCCACGGTTTGCAGGTACACGAAGAAGACGTTGTTCTCGCGTGCGCGCTGGCGGAACAGGACCTGCCGCTCGAAGCTCTTGTTCATGTGGTACGGGGAGGCGTTGATGTTGACGATCACCTCGGCGCCCATCTCGGCGAGCTTGTGGACCGGGCCATCGCCGATCCACGCGTCCTCGCACACGCTCAGTCCGACGTGAACCCCCTGGACGACGAAGACCGGGTACCGGTCGCCCGGCGTGAAGGTCCGGATCTCATCGAACACGCCGTAGTTCGGCAGGAAGACCTTGTGATAGACGCCCCGGATGCCGCCCCGCCAAAGCATCGCCGCCGCGTTGTGGATCCCACGATCGGTGCGGTCGACGTAGCCGGTGACGACCGCCGTCTCCTTGACCCCTGCCGCGAGGGCCTTGAGCTGCCGGAGGTTCTCCTCGACGAACGCCGGCTTGAGTACGAGGTCCTCGGGCGGATAACCGGTGACGGCGAGCTCGGGGAAGACCGCGAGATCGGCGCCGGCGCGCTCGGCCTTGGCGAGCCACCGGCGCACGAGGGCGACGTTTCCGGCCAGGTCGCCGACCGTCGGGTTCACCTGGGCCAGCGCGAGCCGGAGCGTGCGCATCACCTGAAGGCTAGCGCGGCGGTCGCAGGGCCTGCCACCATCTTGAAAGAATCATCCCTTCAGACGCCTGTCGCTCGGGGGAGGGGCCCATGACCGTCAAGCTTTCGGACCGGATGAGCCCGCACGAATCGGTCACCTACTTCTTCGAGCAGGCGGCGAACCGGATCTCGCTCGACGACGAGATGCGCGACGTTCTCAGGGGCAGCTACCGGGAGATGCAGGTCCAGGTGCCCGTGCGGATGGACGACGGAAAGCTCCTCGTGTTCAACGGATACCGCGTCCAGCACAACGGCGCCCGTGGGCCGTACAAGGGCGGCGTCCGCTTCCACCCCGAGGCGCACCTCGACGAAGTGCGCGCGCTCGCGGCGCTCATGACCTGGAAGACGGCCGTCACAGATCTGCCGTTCGGCGGCGCGAAGGGCGGCGTCCAGTGTGAGCCGTACATGATGAGCGAGGACGAGCTCCAACGACTCACGCGCCGCTACACCCAGATGATCGGCTACGTGCTCGGCGTGAATCGCGACATCCCCGCGCCCGACATGAACACGAACGCGCAGACCATGGCGTGGATGATGGACGCGTACGGCCAGCGGTACGGTTACCAGCCGGCCTGCGTCACGGGGAAGCCGATCGAGCTCGGCGGCTCGTTGGGACGCGAGGCCGCGACCGGCCGCGGCGTCGTCAACGTCATGCAGGAGTACGCGAAGGACAAGGGGTACCCGCTCGAGGGAGCGACCGTCGCTGTGCAGGGGTTCGGCAACGTCGGGTCGTTCGCGGCGAAGATCGCCGCCGAAGCCGGCGCGAAGGTCGTCGCGGTGTCCGACATCCGCGGCGGGATCCACTCGGACACCGGGCTCGACATCGAGAAGGTCTGGAAGCATCGTGACGAGTCCGGCTCGGTCGTCGGGCTCGCCGGGACGGACGCGATAACGAACGACGAGCTGCTCCTGCTCGACGTCGACTGGCTGGTCCCCGCGGCGCTCGGCGAGGTCATCCACGAGCGCAACGCGTCGAAGGTCAAGGCTCGCGTGGTGGTCGAGGCCGCCAACCATCCGATAACGCCGGTTGCCGACGTGACCTTGAACGACGCCGGAGTCGTGGTGATCCCCGACATCCTGGCGAACGCCGGCGGGGTCACGGTGTCGTACTTCGAGTGGACGCAGAACATCCAGCAGTTCCGATGGGACGAGGATGAGGTCAATACCCAGCTCGCAAAGGTCATGGCGAAGGCCTACGCGGACGTCGCCGCCCGGGCCGCCGAGTGCAGCAGCCTGCGCGAAGCGGCGTTCGTCGTCGGCGTCTCGCGCGTGGCACGCGCGGCCCGGCTACGCGGGTACGTCTAGTTGTAGGCTCCCGCGCGTCGGATCGATCAGGAGGTCGGGGATGTTCGGGACCGTGGGCCGCTTGAAGGTAAAGCCGGGGAAGCTCGACGAGCTCCTCGCGACGTTCGCAGCAGACCAGCGCAAGCCCGAGGGCGAGGTCGGCTTCTGGCTCTACAAGGTGGAAGGCAAGGACGACGAGCTCATCCTCGCGGTCGCGTTCCAAGACAAAGAGACGTACTTCAAGAACGCGGACGACCCGTCGCAGGACGAGGCGTACCGGGCGATGGTCGCGCTCCTGCAGGGCCCGCCGACGTGGGAGGACGGAGACATCGTCGGCAGCCGGTAGGGTAGCCGCGTGGACCCCAACCGCGATCAGGTTTCGTACGTCCTCCGCACGGTCGAGGAGCGGGACATCCGCTTCATCCGGCTGTGGTTCACCGACGTCCTCGGCTTCCTGAAATCGTTCGCGATCACGCCGGCCGAGCTCGAGCAAGCGTTCGAGCAAGGGATGGGCTTCGACGGATCCGCGATCGAGGGGTTCGCGCGCGTCCAGGAGTCCGACATGCTCGCGCGGCCCGACGCGGCGACGTTCCAGATCCTGCCGTCGTCGCGCGGGAACCCGTACCTCGAGGCGAGGATGTTCTGCGACATCGTCACGCCCGACCGCGTCCCGTTCCCCGGCGACCCGCGATGGGTGCTCCGGCGTAACCTCGAGCGCGCAGCGGCGAAGGGCTTCACGTTCTACGTCCACCCCGAGATGGAGTTCTTCCTTTTCAAGTCCGCGACCGAGCCGGTGCCGCTCGACCAGGGCTCGTACTTCGATCTGACGCCGCTGGACTCGGCGCAGGACTTCCGCCGGCAGGCGATCCAGACGCTCGAGCAGATGGGGATCTCCGTCGAGTACTCGCATCACGAAGTCGCCCCGTCGCAGCACGAGATCGACCTGCGCTTCGCCGACGCGATGACGATGGCCGACAACGTCATGACCTACCGCCTCGTCGTCAAGGAGGTCGCCCACGAGCGCGGCATGCATGCGACGTTCATGCCCAAGCCCATCCAGGGGCAGTGGGGGAGCGGGATGCACACGCACGTCTCGCTGTTCGAAGGCGACCGCAACGCGTTCTTCGATCAGAAGGATCCCGCGCACCTATCGAAGATCGGCCGGAGGTTCGTGGCCGGCCTCCTGCGGCACGGCCGCGAGATGACAGCAGTGCTCAACCAATGGGTGAACTCCTACAAGCGGCTGGTGCCGGGCTACGAGGCCCCGACCGCGGTCGCGTGGTCGCGCTACCTCCGCTCGGCGTTCGTACGTGTGCCGGGCGCCAAGCCGAAGAAGGAAGCGTCGGCGCGCGTCGAGATCCGCTCGCCCGACCCGGCGTGCAACCCGTACCTCGCGTTCGCGGTGATCCTGGCGGCCGGGCTGAAGGGGATCGAGGAGGGCTACGAGCTCCCCGAAGAAGCGTCGGAGGACGTCGACGCGCTCACGCCGGAAGATCGCGCCGCGAAGGGCATCGCCTCCCTGCCCGACGACCTATCGGTCGCGCTCAAGGAGATGGAGCGCTCCGAGCTCGTCGCGGAAGCGCTCGGCGAGCACGTCTTCGAGCAGTTCCTGCGCAACAAGCAGGAAGAGTGGAACGCGTACAAGTCCTACGTCTCGCCGTTCGAGATCGAACGCTACCTGCCGATGCTCTAGCCAGACCAGGAACAGGTCCGAGTCGTTCCGACGCCTTCAGTTCTCGAGCGGTTCCGCAACCTCGGCGCGAACCGTTGCGAGCTCGGTCTCCCAGTCTTTGGGTCTGAGAACCGGCGTCACGACGAACTTCGACGCGCCGTGCTCGATGAAGCGCTCGAGATGCGATCGCAGCTCGGCGGTGCCGCCGAGCACGACGAGCTCGCGAGGATCGACGCCGGGACGCCGCGCCGCCACGACCGAGAGCACGCCCTCGGGGTCGCCGGCGCCGTCGGGCAGGTAGGGGATGAGCGCACCGAAGTGCTCGTCGTCGATGACGCGGCCGTTCTCGCCGGCCAGCGTGCGGATCGTGGCGGCCATCTCCGGGTATTCCGCCGCCGCGATGAACGACGGGAGCCACCCGTCGCCGAGCCGGGCCACCCGGCGCAGCGCGGGCTTCGAGACCCCGCCGAACCACACGTCCGGGGCCGGTTTCTGCAGGGGTTTGGGGCCGATCGCGACCTCGGAGACCCGGAAGAACCGCCCCTCGAACGTGACGTTCTCCTCGGTCCAGAGGCGCCGGATCAGCTCGACCGCTTCGTCCGTCCGCCCGGCGAGCTCCTCGCGCGGAACCCCGAAGATCTCGCGGTCCGATCGCCCGTCGACGCCGAGCCCGAACGCGGCAACGAGCCGGCCGCTCGACACGACATCGAGCGTCGCGAGCTGCTTCGCCAGCAGGACGGGATTGCGGCCGGGGAGCACCATCACGCTCGGACCGAACTTCAGTCGCGTCGTGCGGCCGGCGACCGCGGCCATCGCGACGAGCGGATCGGGCGCGTCGTATGTAACGCGCTCGGAGAACCAGATCGAGTCCCAGCCGCCGCGTTCGCAGCCATCGACGATCGACCAGAACGTGTCGTGATCCCAGCCGGCGAGCGAGAAGGTCGACAGTCCGAGACCGACGCGGATCTTCACGGAACTAGAACCGCGTGCCGAGCGTGAGCCCGAGCCTGCATTCGACGGTCGCGCCGCTCGCATGCTCGACGAGCTCGCCGCCCTCGCGACCGATAAGCGACAGTGCGCCCTTGCCGCGCACGGCCCACGTCGTCCCGTCACCACACGCCGCCGTGTCCTCGTCGATGCCGAGCAAGACCTGTCCTTCGGGACGCAGCCCGATGATGAAGTCGCGGAGACCGGGAAGGTACGTCTCGAGCATGTCGAAGTGCGCCGCGATGACCGCCTCGGTGAACAGCGGCAAGCCGGGACGGAACACGAGGTCGTCCATCCCTACCGTCGACGACGTCACGTCCGGCGCGCTCGATCCGACCGCCGACGCGCCGGCGCTGCACCCGCCGAAAGCGGTCCCGTGTGCGACGGCGTCGCGCACCGCCTCCCAGAACGGCGTGTCGATCAACGTCGTGGCGAGGTAACCGGGATTGCCGCCCGAGAAGAAGATGTAGCGGGCGCCGGCTACCTGATCCACGATCTCGGAGCGTGACGCGTCGTCGCGTGTCTTGAGCGGAAGGATCTGAGCTTGCAAGCCGATCGCGGTGAAGTGCTCGGCTCCCATCGAGGCCCACCGGTTGAACGTCTCGTCGCCTTCGGGCGCGGCCGCGGTCGGCAGGATCAGCGCCCGCTCGGAGGGCGCGGTCGCCTGCTCCGCCGCCCACGTATCGACCTCGCGCGCCCACGGCAAGAACTCTCCGGAGCCCATCAACACGAAGAC
Source organism: Actinomycetota bacterium (assembly GCA_035249485.1). Taxonomy (GTDB): domain Bacteria; phylum Actinomycetota; class AC-67; order AC-67; family AC-67; genus DATFGK01. The sequence continues at coordinate 16,840 of DATFGK010000008.1, forward strand.
GGCCATGACGCGCGAAGGATACAGCGCCCGACGCAACCGAGGCGACGCGCGTGAGACGCGGTCGCGACGATAGGGTTAGGCGTCGTGGCGGCGCCCACCAGAACCGACGAGCTTTCGCACTCGCTCGCGCGCGCAGGATTCGTCAGACCGACCGACGCGGCGCGGCATCTCGCCGCGTGCGCGCTCGACGGCGAAGCCCTGCGTCGCGTGATCGCCGCGTGCGCGGATGCGCCGGATCCCGATCTCGCTGCCGCCCAGCTCTGCCGTTGGATCGCGATGTCCGGACGCGTGCCGTCGAGCGCGTTCCTCGAACGGATCTCCGCCGTGCTCGGGCTTTCGACCTCGCTCGGAGCGTTCCTGGCTCGGCACCCGGAGCACGCCGACGTCCTCCGCGACGCGGGGGCGTTGGCCAAGCCGCGGACGCGGAAGGGCGCCACCGACCAGGCGCTTCGTGCCGTCCATGGATCCGACGACCCGGCGACGGCGCTGCGCGTCTGGAAACGGCGCGAGATCCTCCGTGTGGCCTGCCGGGACCTCGCCGGCGGCGCCTCGGTCGAGGAGGTCGCCCGCGAGCTGTCCTTCCTGGCAGAAGGCGCTTTGCGGGCCGCGCTCGCCTCGCTCGAGGAGGAGCACCCGGCTCCTGCCGGCGCCTGCTTCACGGTGATCGGGATGGGCAAGCTCGGCGGCGAAGAGCTCAACTACGCGTCCGACATCGACGTGATGTTCGTGTTCGACGGGCCCGACGAGCGCGCCGCGCATCCGTGGGCGCTCGCGGTCGCCGAAGGGATCCTGCAGCGCCTCGCCGCGACGACCGAGGAGGGTCAGGTCTTCCGCGTCGACGCGTCCCTCCGCCCCGAAGGACGCGACGGTCCGCTCGTACGCTCGATCGCGGGCTTCCGTCAGTACTACGACCGTTGGGCCAAGCCGTGGGAGTTCCAGGCGTTGATCAAGGCGCGGCCGGTCGCCGGCGACCACGCGCTCGGACAGCGGTTCGAAGAGCTCATCGAGCCGCATGTGTACCCAGCCGGTCTGTCGCCCGAGGCGATCCGTGAGATCCGCGGCATGAAGGCGCGCGCGGAACGGGCGCTCGCTGCCCGCGGCGTCGCGCACCGAGAGGTGAAACGCGGTCCGGGCGGCATCCGTGACATCGAGTTCGCGGTGCAGCTGCTCCAGCTCGTCCACGCGCGTCGCGACACGTCGCTACGCAGCGGGAACACGCTCGAGGCGCTTACCGCGCTGGCGCACGGCGCGTACGTGGGCGACGATGACGCCGCCGATCTGGCCGGGGCTTACCGGCTGCTCCGCAAGATCGAGCACCGCCTGCAGCTCGCGCAAGAACGCCAGACGCACACGGTTCCCGAAGACGAGGCCAGACGGCGGACGCTCGCCAGGTCGCTGGGTTTCCGCGACTCACCCACGCAGACCGCGCTCGAGGCGTTCGAGGACGAGTGGCGGCGCACGCAGGCGCTCGTCCGCCGGATCCACGAGAAGCTGTTCTACCGGCCGCTGCTCGAACGGTTCGCGCAGGCGCCGGCGCTCAATCCGGACGCCGCGCAGGAGCGCTTGTCGGCGCTCGGCTTCAAGTCGCCGGGGCGGTCGCTGAAGTTCCTCGGCGACCTCACGAGCGGCCTCTCCCGTCGTGCGCAGCTGATGCGCACGCTGCTCCCGGTGATGCTCGACTGGATGGCCGACGCGCCGGATCCCGATCTCGCCGTGTCGTCCTTCCGCGACGTCGCGTTGCGCGTGGGGAGCAACCCCGCATCCCTCGCAGCGTTGCGCGACGCGCCGCCGGTCGTCGAGCTGCTGTGCCGGGTGCTCGGCACGAGCCGGATGCTCGGCGAGTACCTGCTGCACGTGCCGGACATGGTGTCGGCGCTCTCGGAACCGCGCACGCTGTCACGGAAGACGCGTGAGCAGTTGCACGCGGAGGCGATCGAGAACGTCGAATGGCGAGGCGATCCCGAGGCGCGCGACGCGGCGATCCGGCGTCTGAAGCGCCGCGAGGTTCTGCGCGTGGCGTGCCGCGACCTCGCAGGCGGCGCGTCCGTCGAAGACGTCGGCCGCGAGCTCGCCTATCTGGCGGAGGGTGCGCTCCGTGCCGCGTTGTCCTCGCTCGAGGAGGAGCACCCGCCGCCGACCGGCGCGCGCTTCGCGGTGATCGGCATGGGCAAGCTCGGCGGGGAGGAGCTCAACTACGCGTCCGACCTCGACGTGATGTTCGTGTTCGACGCGCCCGACGAACGGAGCGGATACGCGTGGGCGACGGCGATGGCCGAAGGTCTGCTCCAGCGGCTTGCGGCGATCACGGAGGAAGGCCAAGCGTTCCGCGTCGACGCCTCGCTCCGGCCCGAGGGGAAAGACGGGCCACTGGTCCGCTCGCTCGCGAGCTATCGCGCGTACTACGAGCGCTGGGCCCAGCCGTGGGAGTTCCAGGCGCTCATCAAGGCCCGGCCGGTCGCCGGGGATCCGACGCTCGGCCAGCAGTTCAGCGACCTCGTCCGGCCGTGGGTCTATCCCGAGCAGCTCGGCGCCGACGCGATCCGCGAGATCCGAAGCATCAAGGCCCGGATCGAGAAGGAGCGGCTCGGACCGCGCGAGGATCCGAAGTTCCAGCTCAAGGTGGGACGCGGAGGGCTCATCGACGTCGAGTTCACGATCCAGCTTCTCCAGCTCATGCACGGCCACCGGGATCCGCGCCTGCGCGCGCAATCCACGATCCCCGCCACCGCCGCCGCGGCGGACATGGCGCTGCTCGATCTCGAGAAAGCTCGCTGGATGGTCGACGCGTATCGGTTCCTGAACCGCACCCGCAACGTCTTGTATCTGATCCGCGGCCGTCCCCAGGACGCGCTCCCGCCGACGCCCGAAGAGCAAGAGGTCCTCGCGCGTGCGCTCGGCTACGCGGCCCCCGGCGCGCGGGTCCAGTTCATCGAGGACTACCGCCGGGTCACGCGCCGTTCGCGCCAGGTGTGCGAAGACGTCTTCTACGGCCGCGGATGATCGACCGAACCGTCGTCGCTTCCGGCGTCCCGTTCTACGTTCGCGAACTCGGGTCCGGCGAGCCGGTTGTCCTGCTGCACGGCTTCCCGCAGACGGGGGAGTGCTGGAGCGAGGTGGCCGCCCGCCTCGCCGGCGGGCGCCGCGTCATCGTGCCCGATCTCCCAGGCTTCGGCCGCAGCGGCCGGCCTCCGTCCTACGAAGCTGCCGCCGTGGCGGATGTTCTCGCCGCGCTGCTCGATGAGCTCGGCGCGTCGCCGGCCACGATCGTGGGACACGACTGGGGTGGGTCGCTCGCGTTCGCGCTCGCGCTCGCGCATCCGGACCGCGTGTCGAACCTCATCGTCTCGAACGCGCCCTTCCGGAAGCTCGACCTGAAGCGCGGCTTCCACTTCCTCGCGTTCAACGTTCCGCTCGTGCCCGAGCTGGCGTTCCGCGTCGCCGGCGACCGGCTCGTCGGCTTCATGCTCCGCGCCGGCGCGGCGCGCAAGGAGGTCTTCGACGACGAGCGGATCCGCCCCTATCGAGAGGCCTACGCGGATCCGGCGAACGTCCGGTCCGCGCTCGCCTACTACCGGACGATCACCCGCAAGATCATCGCGCGGCGAATCAAGCCGGGACGCGGCGGGACGGAAGCGCGCGGCCGGCGCGTCACGGCGCCGACGCTGCTCGTGTGGGGGATGGAGGATCCCGTCCTCCCGGAGCCCGTGCTCGCCGGCATCGAGCGCGACATCCCGCACGCGCGCTCCGTGCGGCTGACCGGGTGTGGACACTTCGTCCCCGAGGAATGCCCCGGAGAGTTCGCCGGCGCGATCGAGTCCTTCCTCACCACCGGCTGAGCGGCGCGTTTCGCTCCACTGGACTCACGGCGAGTCGGTGAGAGGATGTCGCACCGTGGCGGCGGAGCCTCGCAACGAACGGCGGCGCGCCCGGACGGAGATCCGGAGGCGCGTCATGCGCCGCGTCTATCCGTCCGCACCCGAACGACCGCGTTTCCTCGAGACGCGGCTGCTTCGCGCCGGCGAGGTCGCCGCGCTCCTGCAAGTCAGCCGCCGCAGCATCGCCGTGTGGGCGCGCCGGGGATTGATCCCGTACATCGAGACGCCGGGAGGTCACCGGCGGTTCCGCGCGGCGGATGTGCGCGCACTCGTCGCGTCGCTGAAGCGCGCGGCCGAGCTCGACGACCTCCCGCCGATCCCCGATCGGCCGGCGCCGCGCACGTGAGACGAGTGCGGCGTTCGCCCGCCTCCGTGACGATTCCGCAAGGCCTTCTTCCGTAGAACTCTCGATGGTTGGCCACTCCTCCCGGCGGCACCATGTTTCCGGGGGAAGGGTGGGAAGAACGCCACGCAAGGGAACGACGAGAAGCGTCCCGCGCCCGAGGCCAAGCGTCGCCTCATCGATTCGCTCTACGCAGACGAGCCCGGAGACGCTCCCGACTGGCTCGAATCCCGCCTCCTCTCGACCGGGCAAGTGGCGCTGCTGTTCCAGGTTTCGCGTCGCAGCGTCTCCGCGTGGGCCCGCAACGGGAAGCTTCCGTTCTTGAACACCCCCGGTGGCCATCGGCGCTACCGCGTCGACGATGTCCGCGCGCTGCTCGACGCCGCGTCGGGCGAACCGCGCGCAACCAGAGGATCCGGAGCATCCGGATAGGAGGGAGACATGCGCAAGATGCTGTTGGGATCGCTGATGCTGGCCGTCGCGGCCGGAGTGATCGTCACCCACGTCGAAACGATCGGCATCGAACAGGCCTGGCCCTTCGCCATCGGCTTGGCGCTTGCGCCGCTCGGCGCGCGCGGGCGCGGATTGGTTCGTACCTCGATGAGTGTCATCGCCGGAGTCGCGGTCGCCGTCGGGATGTTCGTCCTCATCAGCTTGTGGATGCCGTTCATCCCCGTCTCGATGGGGATCATGACCGGCGTCGCGATCGCGCTGATGGGAGTCGCGTCGGCGCTGATGCCACGCGCGTTCCAGCTCCCGGCGATGTTGATCGCGTTCGCGGTCTACTTCGCCTTCTACGAGCCCACGTGGACGCTCAACCGCGCCGGTTTCTACGGGCAGGCCCCGGCCGCGGCGGCGAGCGTTCTGATCGCGTTGTTCAGCGGGCTCTTGGTCTCGTACGGAGCTTCTCGGGTGCTCGCTATCGAGGCGCGTCAGCGGGCGGGCGAGGTCATCCCGTTCCGGGCGCGCGTTCGGATGGCCGACGCATCGAGTGACCGCCCGGCTGCCGCGGCGGGGGGAGGGTTCTAGCCATGCGGAGGATCACCAGTACCGCACTCATCCTGGGTCTCCTCTTCGCGTTCGTGGCGTTCGGCGCGCCGGGGGCAGTCGCTCAGACGGTCGGAACCGCAGACAAGGCGGTCGACCGAGAGCTCGTCTCGATCCGCACGAACGCCGACGGCGGCATCTCGCGCATCGACCTGGTCGATGCGCTCTCGGTGTACGGCGACGGACGCGTTCGGATCGTCGACCGCAATTCGTCGGTCGGTCTCCGGAACCTGATCGGTTTCGAAGGTCCGGCCGCCGTCTCGGGTTCCACCGTTACGTGGGATCTCGACGTCAAAGGCTCGAAGGAGATGCTGACCGTCGCACAACGCATCAAGCCGACGCTCCCGGTCTCCGTCCAGCCGACCTACTTCATGGGCGACCGGCTCGTGAAGGCCGCCGAGATGCGCGGCTACACCGGTGAGATCGCGATCGAGTACCGGCTCGCCAACACGACGAGACGCACGGAGAACCTCGAGATCACCAACGCTGCCGGCCTGCCCACGACGGCGCCTATCGACACCTACGTGCCGTTCGTCGCACAGGCGAGCTTCGAGCTCACGCCGGACGTGTGGGAGCGGATCGACGCGCCGGGGGCGTCCGTAGTCACCGACGATCAGCAGATCCGGCACGTCACCTACACAGCGATCCTCGCGCCGGTCGTCGGGACCGCCGCGCAGACGATCCGGCTCGCCGGCCGCGTCCGCAACTTCGAGATGGGCGAGACCCGGGTCGTGTTCCAGCCGCTCCTCCCCGGCAACGCCGACACCGTGGCCGAGAAGACCGTCGACGGTTCCTCGCTTCTGTACGCGGGCGTGGGGACGATCGACGCGAACCTCGGCAAGCTCCAGGAGGGAACGCTCCAGCTGGTCGACGGGCTCTCCCAGCTCTACGCCGGCATCGTCGAAGCACGGAGCGGCATCGGCGACGTCGGAACGAGCGACACGATCGTGGACGGGCTCAATCAGGTGCTCGACGGGCTCGAGAGCCTCGGCGACTCCAAGGCGGGCGTTCCGGCGATCAAGGCCGGTGTGGACGAGCTCGCCTCGGGGATCGAGGAGATCCTCGTCGGACTGGGTTCGACCGGACAGCCGGGGACGATCCTCGGCGGCCTGTCGGCGATCGACGCGGGCCTCGGCACGCTCGCGGGCGCATCCGGCCTCGGCGCGATCAAAACCGGGATCGACGGCGCGGCAGCCGGGGTCGGTCAGCTCGCGGCAACGCTCGGAACGGCGCCGGGAGCCCCCGGAGCGCCCAGCGCTTCCACGACACTCTCCAACGACATCCAGTTCCTCAAGAACATCGCCGGCTCGGCCGCGAGCCTGTGCGACGCGTACGCGGCCGCGCTCGGGCAGCCGTCCTGCACGGCGAGCTCGATCGGCGCCGCGACGATGACGGCCGTCGGGGACGGCGCGCAGCAGAAGGTCGACGGGATCCGGACGTGCATGACGACCGGCGGTGTCCCCGGCGCGTGCGCAGGAACCGAGCCGAACGGCATCTCGGAGGGGCTGTCGGCCCTGTCGGCCGGTACCCAGTCGGCGATCTCGTCGATCGGCACGCCGGCGTCCCCACCGACGACGATGCGCGGAGGGATGGCGCTGGTGCTCGGCGGGCTGCAGGAGATCAAGGCCGGCCTGAAGTCCGGGAACCCCAACAGCCCCGGAGTGATCGAGGGTCTCGACGCCGTGGCGGACGGACTCACGCAGGTGATCTCCGGCATCGGCACCGTCGGGACCGCGGACACGCTGACCGACGGCGCGAGCCGGCTGCTCAGCGGGTCGCAGGATCTCGCCGACGGCGTCGACCAGATCGCCGCCGGCACCTCGGACGCGCAGTCGGGTGCCGCTCAGATCGGCGACGGTCAGGGCCAACTCTCCGAGCGCGGGACGAAGCAGATCCAGGCCGGAATCGGCGGCGGGCTGCAGGACGCGTCCTCGGCGCTGGCGCTCCTCGAGTCGATGAAGAAGCGGGCCGCGGACGAGTCGTTCGTCTACGGGCCGCCCGAGGGAGCCGAAGGGTCGACGACCTACGTCTTCCGGATCGGCGAGATCAGCCGGCGCAACTTCGAGACGATCATCAAGCTCGGCATCGGAGCCGTGATGCTCGCGCTGTTGATGACGGCCGGGGTGGCCGCCGTACGGCGTCCTGCCTGACGGGGTTGCGTGGTCGGGCGGGAGGGCCGGCAACGCCGGCCCTCCCGCCCGTATGGTGCCGCACGGGTCTTGGGGATAGGCTCCGGCCGTGGCCGAGCACCCGAACGTGTCCGTCGTTCGGCGCTTCTACCAGGCGTTCATCGCGCGCGACACGGCGCGCCTCTACCAGCTGGCCGGCGAGAAGATGGGGTTCCACATCGCGGGCCGCTCGCAGTTCTCGGGCCTCTTCACGGGACGCGATCAGATCCTGAAGGTGTTCCACGATACCGGTGTCGCGACCGACCGCTCGCTCCACATCGAGCCCCACGCTGTGGCCGGCGACGATCAGCACGTCGTTGGGCTGCACCACATCAGTGCGTCGCGCGCGGGGAAGGCGCCGCTCGATCAGAACGGCTGCCTCGTCTGTCACGTCGACGGAGCCGTGATCACCGACGCGTGGCTGCTCTGGGAAGACTTGCGTGCCGCCGACGCCTTCTGGGGCTGAGATGGGTTCCCCGGCCGACGTGATGCGCCGCTTCTACGAGGTGTTCCTCGCGCGCGACACTGAGGCGATGCGGGCGATGCTCGAGGGCTGCGTCTGGCATATCCCGGGTGAGAACCTGCTCGCCGGGACCTATCGTGGACTCGAGGAGATCGTCGGGCTCTTCGGACGCAGTGGAGAGCTGTCCGGCGGAACCCTGAAGCTCGAGATGCACGACGTGGTGGGCGACGACGCTCACGCGATCGGGTTGGATCACGTGACGGCGAGCCGGGACGACGGCCGCTCGCTCGACATGAACCGCGTCGTCATCGCGCACGTGTCGAACGGAGCGCTCGCCGAAGTCTGGGTCTGCCCCGAAGACCAATACGCGTTCGACGAGTTCTGGAGCTAAGCCGCGTAGGGCACGACAGGTTCGCTCACGCCGCGAGATCGCCGGGCCGCCCAGTACGCCTTGGTGCACTCCCCGCATCCCGTGTGGCCTGGTTTCTTCGGATGACCGTTACGACACGTCGAAGTCCAGATCAGCCGGTCGATCGCCTGCCGGCGCTTCGTCGACCCGAGCCAGGGCCAAAGCATCGCGAGGATCGCCTGGACTCGCTCATTCCCGTGCGCACGGAAGAAGTAGTGAGGCTTGCGGGTGTAGCCGTCGGTCGCCTTCGTTTCGTACGGCCCGTAGATCTTGCCCACGCCGAGCGCCTCTTTGAAGCGCTCGAGGACTTCACGATCCGTCTGTGTGATGCTTGCGCATACACCGACGCGCGGTGTTGAGCTGAAGCAACCTTCTGCGTCGAAGAATCCAGCCGCCCAGGCGAGACTGATCCGATCCCGGGGAACCCAATTGCTTCTCAAGCTTTGCTCGAAAGCCACCTTGAGGAAGATCCGCTCGAGCGTTGAATTCGCCGTCGCGCGTTTAGCAGGACCCAAGAATGGCCACAGCAAGGTCAGCGTCGAAACCGCCTCACGATAGATCTGAACCGCATATTGGGGCTTCCTCGACCAGCGACGAGGATCGCGTCGATCGTAAGGGCCGACGACATGGCCGGCTCCAACTGCTGAGGTGAACACAGCGAGCGGTTCCTGCTCCGTCCCGGCGACTGCCAACATCGGATATCCGGCGGCCGAACTGAAGGTTCCGTCTCCTTCGAAGAACCCGGCCGCCCAGGCGATTCTCTCGTCACGACTCACGTCCATGAAACCGACTATCTCATGCGGGTGTGACAGCAACGAGGCATACGAAAGGGCCGCTCTCGCGGCCCTCTCGTTCGCGTCAGGTTTACCAATTATATGTCGTAATACAACGCAAACTCGTACGGGTGCGGACGCAGCCGGATGGCGTCGAGCTCCTTGGTGCGCTTGTAGTCGATCCAGGTCTCGATCACGTCCTCGGTGAACACCCCGCCTTCGAGCAGCCAGTCGTTGTCTGCCTCGAGCGCGTTGAGCACCTCTTCCAGCGAACCCGGCACCTGCTGGACCGCGGCCTTCTCTTCCGGCTCGAGGTCGTACAGGTCCTTGTCCACCGGCTCCGGCGGCTCGATCTTGTTGCGCACACCGTCGAGTCCCGCCTGCAAGCACGCCGCGAACGACAGGTACGGGTTGCACGACGGGTCCGGCGTACGGAACTCGATGCGCTTCGCAGCGATCGACTTGGAGTACACCGGGATCCGGACGCACGCCGAGCGGTTCCGCTGCGAGTAGACCAGATTGATAGGCGCCTCGTAGCCCGGCACCAGCCGGCGGTACGAGTTCGTCGTCGGTGCGGCGAACGCGAGCAACGCCGGCGCGTGGGTCAGCAACCCGCCGATGTACCAGCGAGCGAGATCCGACAGCTGCGCGTAGCCGGTCTCGTCCCAC
>DATFGK010000009.1:0-8653 GCA_035249485.1 Actinomycetota bacterium
GGTGTCGACGTGCTCAGCGAACGGCTTGTTCCCCGGCGACCCGTCGGCTTGCTTGAGCCAGATCGCGCCCACCTGGCGGCCGGTGACGCCGGCGGCGGCGAGCCGCGCGTCGACGACGTCCCAATACTTGCGCCCCTCGACGGCGGCCTCGGATGCTTCCTGGCCGGCCTGCGCGCCGTTCACCACCACGACGCGCGGGCTCTTTTCGTCGTCCGCATCGGCGACGTTGATGAAGTACTGGAACTCAGCCTCGGCGTTGCTCATGCCGACGGAGAGGAAAACGAGTTTGCCTTTGTTCGTGTCGACGGTGCCGTCCGCCTTTCGGGGTCTCACCCGGTCTTCGATGAGCGAGATCCCGGCGCCGGTGTGCGCACTCGGCCGCTTGTTCGATCCGCCGGGATAGAGGCCGCCCTGGCGGCCCTTGTACGAGTCCGTCCCCAGGTCGGTGAGTGGCACGAGTCCGGTGCTCGTTTTCGCGCAATCAGCCGCGAGCGCGAGCGGGATGGTCCCCGCCGCGAAGAGCGCGAGGGCGATGAAAAGGTTGATCACTGATCTTCGGGGCACGCTGGTTCCGCCTCCGCACGAGCCGGACGTCGCGAATGTATCCAAACCGAGGACGTGGCGCACCGAGGGAAGTTCCCCGGGTCGTTGCCCGGGCCTGCCTTGATAGGCTGCCGCGCGATGCCGCTGCCACGTAGCATCCTGCGCCTTACCGACGAGGAGCTCGACGACCTCCTCACGAACGAGCGGACGCTCAGGATCGGAACGGTCGGGCCCGACGGGGGTCCGCACGTCGCCCCGCTGTGGTTCGTCTGGCACGACCGCGCGATCTGGCTCAACTCGCTGAAGCGGAGCCGCCGGACGCGTGACCTGGCTTCGGGCTCTCGCGTCGCGCTCTGCGTCGACGCCGGCCACGACTACTTCGAGCTCCGCGGCGCGGTGCTCTACGGCGTCCCTGAGGAGGTCACCGACGAGATTCAGACCACCGAGGCGCGGAAGCTGTTCGGGCGCAAGTACTGGAACATCGACGAGATCCCCGTCGTGAAGAGCCACGTCTGGCTCAAGATGGTGCCGGACAAGATCTCGTCCTGGGACTTCAAGAAGATCCCCGCGGGGAAGGACCCCCGCCTGAAGTACGGCCCCACCGGCGAGCCCCGATAGTGCCCCGTTCGGGCCAACGTAGCGAAAGCAACCTTCGTCGCCTGCCGATCGTTAGACCAGTGGGACTGGAGGCTGCGCCTGTGCGCGAACCGGTCCAACCGGACGTAACCGCCCGGTGGACCGCTCCGTGCTGTGTTAATAATCGGAGGCACCGATGACCGCGCACGATCAAGAGAGCTGGCCCTCCGCCGACGCCCCGTTCACGCCGGAGCGTCCGACCGCGCGTCGGGAGTTCCTGCCCAAGCGGTTGGGGGCGACGTTCGGCTTCTTGCTCGGCTGCATCCCGCGCCGCAGGTCGGGCCGCCGCGCCCTCGGCGTTCTCACGGTGCTCATGGCGTTCGCCGGGGTTGCCTTGCTCTCGTACCCGCTGGTCACCGACTTCTGGGCGAAACAGCGCCAGAACAACCTGACGAAGGAGTTCGCGAGCGAGCAGGTCGTCGAGGCCTACAAGCGTCGCGACGTCCCCGTCGGTGGCGCGCTGACCCGGCTCCGGATCCGCGAGTTCGGCGGCTGCTCGTCGTGCAAAGCGATCAACGTGATCGTGGTCGAGGGCACCACCGGAAACGCGCTTCGCGCCGGCGCCGGTCACTACACGAACACGCCGCTCCCGGGTGAGCGCGGGAACGTCGCGATCGCCGGGCACCGCACGGGGTTCGGCGAGCCGTTCCGTCACCTCGACGCGCTGCGGCCGGGGGACGAGATCACTCTGGAGACGCCGGTGGGGAACTACACCTACGAGGTGATGGGCGCGGTCGATGGGCACAAGAACCCGTGGGTGACGCACCCGCGAGACTTCTCCGTGATCGCGCCGACCGTAGAACCGGTGCTGACGCTCACGACGTGCGACCCGCCGCACACGTCACTGAAACGTCTGATCGTTCGGGCGCAGCTCGTCCGAAGCACCGTCGCGGCCTAGCGCCGTCTAAGCGCCGAGATACGCTTCCTTCACCCGCGGGTCTTCGAGCAGATCACTACCGGTGCCGTCCATCGTGATCGCGCCCGTCTCCAATACATAAGCCCGGTCCGCGATCCCCAGCGCCTGGAACGCCATCTGCTCGACGAGCAGGATCGTCTTCCCTTCGTCCTTCAGCTGTTGGATGATCTCGAAGACCTGCTTCACGATCAGCGGCGCCAATCCCATCGACGGCTCGTCGAACAGCAATACTTTGGGCCGCGCCATCAGCGCGCGCGCCATCGCGAGCATCTGCTGCTCGCCGCCCGACATCAGCCCGGCAGGCTGGTTCCGGCGCTTGCCGAGGATCGGGAACCGTTCGTACTGCTCGTCGATGTCCTTGTCGATCTCGCCGTCGGTGCGCGTGAACGCGCCGAGCATGAGGTTGTCGCGGACGGTCTGGTTCGGGAACACCTTGCGGCCTTCGGGCGAGTGCGCGACGCCGAGCCGCGCGATCTTGTGCGCCGGCCACGCCTCGACGCGCTGACCCTGGATCGTGATCTTGCCGCGCACCGACTTGTACAGCTCCGAGACGCCGGTGACGGTCTTTAGAGTCGTCGTCTTGCCGGCACCGTTCGAGCCGATGATCGAGACGCACTCGCCGTCGCGGACCTCGAACGAGATCCCCTTCAGCGCCTCGACCGCGCCGTAGAAGACGTGGAGGTCGGTGACTTCCATGACGACCTCGCCGGCTTTCGCCTTCGAGGCCTTCTTCCCCTTGACCGCTACGCCCTTGGCCATCACACCCCCGCGTGCTCGACAGCCTCGGCGCCGAGGTAGGCCTCGATGACCCGTTCGTTGGCCTGGACCTCCGCCGGGGTGCCTTCGGCGATCTTCTTGCCGTAGTCGAGGACCGAGATCTCGTCGCTGACGCCCATGACCAGGTCCATGTGGTGCTCGATGACGAACACGGTGATGCCGGTCTCCTTGATGCGACGGATGACGCCCATCAGGTCGCGGACCTCGGCCGGGTTCAACCCGGCGGCCGGCTCGTCGAGGATGCACAGGATCGGGTCGAGCGCGAGCGCGCGCGCGATCTCGAGGTACCGCTGCGGGCCGTAGGGGAGCGCGCCGGCCGGGACCTCGGCCCACTTCTCGAGCCCGACGAACTGCAACAGGCCCATCGCGCGGGCCTTGATCTCGGCTTCCTCGCGACGCGCCAGCGGCGTGCGGACCATGTTCGCGACGAAGCCCGCCTTCGCGCGCGTGTGCAGCCCGACCATGACGTTCTCGAGAACCGTCATGCGCCGCCAGATCTGGAGGTTCTGGAACGTGCGGCCCATGCCCTTCTCGACGGTGACGAACGCCGGCTTCCCGTCGATGCGATCGCCGCCGAACCAGACCTCGCCCTCCTCCGGTGTGTAGACGCCGGTGACGACGTTGATGAACGTCGTCTTGCCGGAGCCGTTCGGCCCGATCAGCGAGTGCACGGAGCCGCGCTTCACGGCGATCGAGACCTTGTCGTTCGCGCGGAGGCCGCCGAAGATCTTCGACATCTCCTTGGTCTCCATCACGATGTCGCCGCCGGTCACGCCGGTCGTGCGGACGCGCGGACGCACCAGCGCCTCTGGCAGACGCGCGATAGGCGCATCACCCTGCTTGCGCCGCTGGCGGGCCTTGGCGCGCTCGCGGCGGTCGTTGAAGATGCCGACCGTGCCTCCCGGCGCCGTGATCACGGAGACCAGCGCGAGGACGGCGAGGATCGTCGTCGTCCAGCTGAGCAGGTTGAGGCCGAACGCTTCCTGCACCTGGGGGATCAGGAACTGGCGGATCGCGTGCACGCTGGCGGCGCCGACGAGCGGGCCGGCGAGTGTCCCGGTCCCGCCGATGATCATCATGACGACGTACACGAACGAGTCGCGGATATGGACGGCCGCCGCCGACTCGGGCGAGATCTGCCCCGTCGTGAACGTCGTCAGCATCGCGCCGGCGAGCGACGCGTATGCCGCCGAGATCATGAACGCGTTGACCTTCACCTTGTACACCCGCACGCCCGACGACTTGGCGGCGATCTCGCTCTCACGAACCGCCGTCATGCCGCGACCCCAGCGGCTCTTCACGATGTTGCGCGCGAGGAAGAACAAGACGCCGAACATGATCACGACGAAGATGTAGTAGTCATAGTCGGTCATGCCCCTGCTGGTGAACGGGAACGTGACGACGCGCTCCGGCGGCCGCGCGAGGTTGCCGATCGGCGTCTTGATGTCGGAGATGCCCTGCGCCGCGTTGAAGATGCCCTTGAGGAACTGGCTGTTGAACGCGACGTAGAAGATCGGGACGAACGCCAGCGTCACGATCGACAGGTACGCGCCTTTGACGCGTAAGGCCGGGAGGCCGAGTAACGCGCCGAACAGCATCCCGAAGAGCGTCGCGACGATCAGTGCGATCCAGTGGTTCCCGAGGAATCCCGACTGGAACTCGGTCGTGAGCACGCCGACCGAGTAGCCGCCGATCAGTACGAAGATCTTCTGGCCGAGCGAGAGCTGGCCGGTGTAGCCCGCGATGAGGTTCAGCCCCATCACGATGATCGCGAAGACCAGGATGCGCTGGATCTCGAGGAAGTTGGAGCGGTTGAACGCCGGCAGCGCGAACGGCCAGATCAACAGGAGGAACAGCAGGACCGAGAACGCGATGCCGCCGGGCGAGGTGACGACCTTGAACCGCGCCTCCGGCTTGCGGGCCTGCTCGGCGGCGGCTTCGCCGGACACGGCTTCGAGGCGGTCGCCCTTCTCCTCTTCGGCCGGCATCGTGGCGACGTCCCCGTTGCCTTCGGGTCGTCCGACGGCGCCGCGCGCGTGCGCCCGCGCCCACGCCTTCAGCGCCCGCCGGCGGTCGCGCTCGGCTTGCGCGTCCTTGTTCGCTGCGCGGAACTCGTCCAGGAAGCCCACGGCTACACCTTCTCGATGAGCGCTTCGCCGAGGATGCCGGTCGGCTTCAGCACGAGGATGAGGATCAGCGTGAGGAACACCATCGCGCTCGTCCACTCGCCGGCGCCGGCCCAGCGCGCGAGCGACTCGACCACCCCGATCGTCAATCCACCCACGAGCGCGCCGCGGGTCGAGCCGATCCCGCCGACCACCGCCGCGACGAACGCGGTCAGACCGACGAGCGTCCCCATGTTCGGGTCCACGAAGATCACCGGAGCCAGCAGCCAGCCGCTGATCCCGCCGAGCACCCCGGCGAGCGCGAACGAGTACCGCACCATGAAGCCCGTGTTGATGCCCATGAGGCTCGCCGTCGCCTTGTCATGCGCCGTCGCGCGCAGCGCCCGGCCGAGCTGGGTCTTCGAGTGGATCACCTCGAGCACCAATGCCAAGACAACGCCGACGATCAGGATCAGGTACTGCTTCGGCTCGATCGTGAACAGCGTCTTCTTGCCGCCGAACGACGAGACGATCGGGTCGACGCGCTTCGCTTGCTCGCCGGCGATGTTCCGCATGACCTCCACGAGGATCAACGACACCGACAGCGTCGTGAGGATCCAGCCGATGTTGGTGTTGGGGTCGAACTTGCCCAGCGGCGCGATCGATATGAGGTGCACGACGAGCCCGACGAGCATCGCGCCGACCAGCGCGACGAGGAGCGCCAGCGGCCACGACACGCCGATTCCGCCCGACTTCGCCACCATGAAGAAGTAGACGTAGGCGCCGATCATCATGACCTCGCCCTGGGCGAAGTTGATGACGCGGGTCGTCATGTAGACGATCGAGAACGCGAGCGCGATCAGCGCGTAGACGCCGCCGGATGTAAGCCCTTGGATGATCGCCTGCAGGAAGCGTTCCACGTCCTCGTCCCCCCTTTCCTCGCCTAGTGGATCTTGCAGTCGGTGGTCAGCCGGAACCCGTACGGCGCCGAGCTGTCCGCGACCTTCGTGCACTGCGTCCCGAACCCGTTCTTGAGCATGATGTCGCCGTACAGCTTCCCGTGCTTCTTCATCAACGCTTCCTGGTTGAAGCGCATGAAGTGCGTCGGCCCGACGTAGCCCGGCGGGTTGAACGCCGGGATCGGCGGGTCGGCGTTCGGGTTGCCGATGAACTCCGCGCCCAGCTCGTACTTGGGGCTCGTCAGCGCGGCCTTGCCGCGCTCGAGCGTGATCCCCACCATGTCGGCCGGCTCGATCGAGATGTGCCGGTCCTTGGTGAACGCGTGCGGCGTGATGGACGAGAAGTTGATCCCACCACCTTCCAGGTTCTCCAGCGCCGCGATGACCTTGTTCGAGTCGGTCCCGCCGGCTTGCTCGAAGGCTCGTGCGAACAGGAACACGGCGTCGGCCGGGTTGTTCTCGCCGCCGGTGGGCGCGACGCCCCAGCGCTTCTTGAACGTGTCGACCGCGGACTTGAACTGCGGGATGTACCCGATCCCGCCGAGGTACCAGTACGACATCGTCCCCGTGCGCGCCGCGTCGCCGGCAAGCACGGCGAAGGTCCGCTCGGCGGCGCCGCCCTCGAACCCGACGATCTGCGGGTGCCAGCCGCCCCGGCCGAGCGCGCCGTCGTGGTCGGTGTAGACGGCGTCTAGGCGCTTCACGCTCTCGAGCGCGTGTGCGGTGTCGCCGGCGATGCCCCACACCATCAGCGCGTTGCAGTTCGTCCCGCGGATCCGCTGGAGCTGTGCCGTCATGTCGACGTCGCCGACGTTGTACTGCTCGGCGGCGAGCAGCCGGTTGCCGTTCCTCGCGAGGGTCTCGCCGATCAGACGCTTGCCCTGCGCGCCGATCGCGGTGTTGTCGCCGAGGTACGCGAAGCGCGTGTATCCGCGGTCGCGGAGGCAGTACTCCTCGAGCATGATCTCGATGCCCCACTGATCGGGCGGGAACATCTGGAACAGCTGCCGGTAATCGTTGCGCGGGTAGAGCTGCCCGACCGACGCGAGGTCGCCGTACGCGGCGATCGCCGGCAGGTTGTACTGCTGCAGCAGCTTCTTCGCGGCGTAGATGTCGTCGTAAAGGCCGGCGAAGATCAAGCCCTTGATGTCGAAGCGCGTGATCATCTCCTGGATCGCCGACACGGCGACCTGCGCGGACAGGTTGTCGTCGCGGGCGATCAGGCGGATCTTCCGTCCGCCGAGGATCCCGCCGGTCGACTGCCGCTCGTACGCCTCGAAGTCGGGGAAGCCGTCCTTCGCGGTCTGCAGGCCTTTCGCGGGGAGCCCGTGCTTGTTGATCTGCTCGACGGCGAGCTGACCGCCGCGGTCGGCGAGCTTTCCGACGAACGCGCCCACGCCGGAGTAGATGGAGATGACGCCGATGTTGATCGTCTCGCCGCTCCCGCCTTCCTCGACGTTGAAGCGGCCACCGGGCGCCGGCGTCAGCTGGTCGGCCGTCTTGCCGCACGCGGCGAGGAACGCGGGATAAAGGAAGCTCGAAGCCGCGACCCCGGTGCCGAGCTTGCGCGCGACGTCGAGGAAGTCGCGCCGGTTGATCGGTGTGTCCCAGCCTCCGGCCGAGTGCTCCTCCATCTGCTCCTCGTGGCGCCGGCGCTGCCACCGCTTGCCGGGGTCGCGCTTCGGCAGCTCGAACGAGGGGATCGGATCCGGCGTCTGGGACGGCTCCTGCTCGTCGCGTCCGCGTCGGGTCATCTCCTCACCTCGTCGATCCGGGGGTCGGCGACGGCTGCGCGCCGCCGCTGTAGATCTGCTCGAGCTGCGTGATCAACGTGTTGAAGTCGTTGGAGCCGAGCGGCGGCGCGATCCGCTGCTGGATCTGCGGCGGCGCGAACGGGATTCCGCCGAGGTGGCGGAGCTCATCGGTCGAATACACGCCGCCCGGGTTGCCGACGAGCGAGACGAGCGCCCAGCCGAGACCGATCAACAGCGCCGCGATCGCCACGACCCGGCGGCGGACGACCGGCGCCGCCATCCGATGCACGCGAACCAGCTCGCTCAGGTCCCGGGAGGTGAGCGCCAGCGCTCCGCTCATAGCTGCGGCGCCTCCGCGGCGACCGCGCGGACGACGATGCGGTCCGGGCCACCCCAGAGCCTGGCGCTTCCGAAGAGCATCAGCACGCGATCGTTGGAGTCCGTGGCGAGGTCGAGCCGTTCGGCCGCGACCGTACGGACCTCCATAACGGTATACGTCGTGCGGCCGAAGACGGACTCCGTGACGATGCGGTCGCCCGCGTCCAGGCTGCTAAGGCGGGCGAAGAACGACCCGAAGCCGAGGCGGTTTGCGGTGACGATCGCGACGCCCTGCTCGCCGGGGGTGGCGCTGCCGGGCAGGTGGCCGGGCGCCCGGCGCATGACCGACGGCGTCGCACCCTCCGCGATCACGACGTCGAGACCGATGTCCTCGGCGACCAGCCGGGCGACCGGATCGCCGCTGGCGAACGCGATCGAGGACCGCTCGGCCGGATCGAGGGGCGCCCATCGCTCGAGCGCGTCCGCCATCCGTCCGTCGAGCGTCCGTTGCGCGAGCGAGGCGTAGACATTGGTCGCGATGTAGGTCGCCACCAGCGACGCCACGACGATGCCGGCCACGATCAGCGCCGGAGTCTTCAGCGATCGCGCCCGCGCCGGCGCGTTCAGCGTCATCGGCGCGGTGGT
>DATFGK010000010.1:0-11378 GCA_035249485.1 Actinomycetota bacterium
GTATCGCGTCTCGGGCTGATCCACGGCGGCAGCGTGCGCCCGCCTGGGGAAGTCGGTCAAGCCGGCCGGATGCGCGGCGCTGTAGAATCGGTCCTCGACCTGGGGCTGTAGCTCAGTTGGTAGAGCACCTGCTCGGCAGGCAGGGGGTCGACGGTTCGAATCCGTTCAGCTCCACGAACCGATCTATTCGACATGAGGAGAGCGTCATGTCCGAGCCGCTGATCTTCGTCGACGTTTCCGAGATCCTCCCGGAGAAGCTGGAAGAAGCGAAGTCGGCATTCAAGGAGCTGGCCGCTTTCGTCGAGGCCAACGAGCCGGGCACGATCTCGTACAACGTGTTCTTCAACACAACCGAAACCGTCGTTACGGTTGTGCAGGTGCACCCCGACTCGGCGTCGATGGAGTTCCACGTGAAGGTCGGAGCAGACCTGTTCCGAAAGTTCGCGGGACTCCTCACGATGCGACGGATGGAGATCTACGGCGAGCAGAGCGCCTCGTTACTCGAGGCGATGCAAGCGAAAGCCAAGATGCTTGGCGCTCCCGGCGTAGAGGTCCACAATCTGCACGCCGGTTTCACCCGACTCGACAACCCTTAGACCGAAGAACGCGCAACAACGAGCGGTCCCAGCTCACTCCGCGAGGAGCCGTTCGACGGCCTCCTCAACGCTGTTCACTCCGATCACCCGGACAACCGGGTTCCGTAGCGCGGCCGCGTCGTCTCCGGAAACGATGAAGAGCGTGGCTCCGGCTTCGAGCGCCGACCACTGCTTCGCGATGGCTCCGATGATGGGCCTTACCCGGCCCGTCACGTCGACGCGCCCCGTGGCAACGATGGTGCGACCCCGTGCGAGATCGCGCGGGTCCAGCAGATCGGCGATCGCCAGCGCGTAGGCGAGCCCGCCCGACGACCCGAGCTCGCCGTCGGCGCGGAACCGGATCCGGAACGGAACCTCGTAACGGAAATCCTCCGTCAATCCCTGCATGTCCAGGTACGGCACATCGCCGGAGCGCTCGCTGACGACGCTCCGGATCGATCGCACGATCCGTTGACCATCGCGTTCGACGAGCAACTCGAACGACGCGCCGGCCGGGCGCGCGACGACGACGTCGCGAAGCTCTTCGAGGCGGTCGATCGGTTGGCCGTCGACGCCGACGATCGTGTCGCCGGGCAGGAATCCGGCCGCGCGAGCCCGCAAGCCGGCGGCGACCACCCGCACGCCGTTGCCGTGAAGCTCGACGGGGATCCCGACGGCAAGGGCCGCTGCGACCGTGGCGTAGTCGCGACCGAGGCGGAAGAGCGCCCCCGGCTCGGCGGCGGGCCTGAACGGATCCTCGACGAGCGGGCGGAGATCCTCGCGCGGGATGATGTAGTGATCGCGACGGAACAGCGAGACGAACGCATGTAACGCGCTCGGATCCTGGATCTGCACGGAGGCGGCGAGGTAGCGTCCGTTCACGGGCGAACGGTCCGTGTGCTCTGTCACCTCCACGTCGCCCAGGACATCGAACGGCTCGCCGGGGGCGGCGAGCGCGAGCGGCGGGTGGTAGAGGGTCGCGACCGCGAGAAGCATGACGAGCATGATCGGAAGGCTGGCGATCGCGCTTCGGGGCGTGTTGCGTCGACCAAGAGCTACCCCCTTTGCGTCGGCACGAGCGGCCGCTCCCGCGATGGCGCCGGCGACGGCAAGACCGATCCCGCCTCGCTCATCCCCGGTCACCACACGCGCGACGCCGGTCCCGATCAGCAGGGCGCCGAAAACCAGTCCGGCGCGGGCCGCGGTTGCGGACGCTTCTGCGAACGAGCGCCCGCGGGCACGCAGCGCCGAACGCAATACGCCGCTGCCGGCGAGGGGCGAAGCCGGGATGAGACTGAACGCCGCGAACGCAAGGTTGAACCGTGCCAGAACGTCGGCCGCCGCCCCGAACGTGCCGCCTGCGTTCACGACGCCGAACGTCGCCGCCAACGCGAACGACGCCAACGGGCCTACGTAGGCGGCGCGGATCTCGGCCGGCATCGAGGGCGGGGTGGCGGCTTGCGACACACCTCCGGCCGGCCAGAGCGTGACGGGCGCGACCGGCCCGCCCGCCGATGCGATCGCGACGCGCCGGGCCGCCTCTTGTATGGCGACGGACGCCATCGCGAGCGCCGCGATCGGGGCCGCCGCGGCCGCATGAGCGCCGACCCTCGGCAGGTGATCTCTCGCGAGCACCCAGACGAGCGCCGCGAGCGCAGGCAGCCACGACCAGTGGAGCTTCGACGCGCGTGCCGTGGACAAAGGGCCGCTCTTCACCCACGCGAGTCTAGATCCTCACCCAGAAAGGCCGTCGGGATCGGCGGTCAGCGCCGCGGTGTGACCGGCCAGTTCGAACGTCCGGCGACTCGTGGACGTGCGACAAGCGAACGAGCGCGACCCGCAGATGCGCATAGCACA
Organism: Actinomycetota bacterium; assembly: GCA_035249485.1. Classification (GTDB taxonomy): domain Bacteria; phylum Actinomycetota; class AC-67; order AC-67; family AC-67; genus DATFGK01. The sequence continues at coordinate 2,433 of DATFGK010000010.1, forward strand.
CGAGATGCTCTCGCGCCCGGCGAACGGCCGGGCGCGATGTCCTCCGCTCCGCGACGGATGGATCAGCTCTCGTACTTGAATGAGATGTTGACGCGGGCCCTGTAGGCGGTCACCTTGCCATTCTCGATCGTGAGGTCGAACTTGACCACCTCGCCGACCCGAAGATCGCGGAGCGTCTTGGCCGCCGTCTCGACGGCGTTCTTCGACGCCTCCTCCCAGGATTTGGTGCTGGTACCGATGACCTCAGTGACGCGGTAGACGCTCTCTGCCACGGCTCCTCCTCGGTCGGGGACATGACCTATCTCCGGAAGACCTCGCAAGGCTGGTTGGACTCGACAGATCCTCCTTTCGTCACGACGGACCGCATCGCACTACTTCCGAACACTCGCCAGCGCCTCGGTCAGCCGTCCCACGGGTCCAGTCAAGCGCAGCTCCTTCGCGAGTTTGGGGAGCTTCTTGCTCATCGGCTGCGCGCCCAGTGTGAGGTCGATCTCCGCCACGCTGCAATCTCCCTTCATCCGCACGACGTCGGCGGCGCGCCGAACGTATTCCTCTGCGACCGCGACCTTCCCGAGCGGGCCCGAGGTCGCGCCCTTCGCCGCCTTCACCACGCCATCCAGCGAACCGTGCTTCGCGATGAGCAGCGTCGCGGTCTTCTCGCCGATCCCCGGCACCCCCGGCAGCCCGTCCGACGGATCCCCGCGCAGGATCGCGAAGTCCGCGTATGCGCGGCCGGGGATCCCGTACTTCTCCTCGATCCACTTCTCGTCGACCCGCACGAGGTCGCTCACCCCCCGCTTCGGGTACAGCACCCAGACGTAGGGGTCCTCGACGAGCTGGAACAGATCGCGGTCGCCCGAAACGATCGCGGTCGGACGCTTGCGCGCGCGCTTGATCAGCGTCGCGATCACATCCTCCGCTTCGCAGTCCGGCGAGCCGATCGCGGCGATCCCGGCCAGCGCCAGCAGGTCCTCGATCATCGGGATCTGCGCCTCGACCGGATCCTCGGGCGCGCCGTCTTCGGCGACGCGGTGGAGCTTGTAGGACTCGAGCAGATCCACCCGCCATTGGGGCCGCCAGTCGGCGTCCAGACAGCACGCGACGCGCGCCGGCTTCAGATCGCCGATCAGCCGCGCGAGCATGTTGAGGAACCCGTACGCCGCGTTCACCGGCGTGCCGTCGTCGGCCTTGACGCTGTCGGGAACCGAGAAGTACGCGCGGTAGATCAAGCTCGACGCGTCGACCATGAGGGTGAGCTTCCCCGCCGCCATCAGCGCCACGCGAAGTTCGGCGAGTCGAAATGGGCGACGCGGGTCTCGCGGCCGTGCAGCCCGGCCTCGCGCAATTGATAGAGGAAGACTGCGGTCGGCGCGTGCACGTAACGGCCGAGCAACGGCAGCTGGATGATCGGCCGGCCCGGCTCGGTCCCGTCGATCAGACGCGGCACGCCGGGCTTCTCCAGCTCCGCGAGCGGGATCAGGTGCGCCGAGGCGACCTCGGCCTCGTGCGGAGTGAGCTCCGGCGAGTCACTCCCCCACACGACGACCGGCGTGATCAGGAAGCCCGAGCGAGACGGGTAGTCGTCGAGGAGGCCGAGCACGTCGCCCGGCGAGCGCTCGTAGCCCACCTCTTCGCGGAGCTCCCGCAGCGCGGCGCTCTCGGGCGTCTCGCCTTCGTCGAGCCGTCCACCCGGCAGCGCCCACTGGCCGGCGTGGCTCTTCATCTTCGATGCGCGGCGCGTGATGAGGAACGACGCACGACCTTCGTGATCACCGGCGATCGTCACGGCAACGGCGGCGCGCCGCAACGAATCGTCCTCGTGAGCAACGCGGCGGAACCCGACGAGGTTCTTCGCGACGTGCTCACGGAGGGCGTCGCCGAACGGATGAGCGGGCACGCGCGAAGTATCCGAACCGGTCACCGGGCAGGTCAAGGTGGCGGCCGGCGCGAATCCGGTCCCCATGAAGCGCTTGCTCATCTTGTCGCCGCTGGTCCTGGCCCTCGCCGCGGCCGTCGGCGTCCCCTCGGCGCTCCCTGGGATCCCGGCGATCCCGATCCCGTCGATGCCGTTGCAGAAGCCCGGCCCGGCATTCATCGGCGCGCCGGCCGTCGCACAGCCGATCGCCGCCACCCCGATCCCGCAGCACCCCTTCATGGCGCCGAACGGCAAGAGCAACATCCACAACGACGCGTACATGAGCGGCTCGTACACCTGGGCGGGTCCGCTCGGCAACGGCGTCGGGGTGAACTCGACCTGGCTCGGGCTCGAGGAGTGCGCCTCCATCACGTTCGACACCCAGGGCCGCATCGTGGCGCTGTGCGGCTCGCTCGACGGCGCGAAGCTGCGGCTCCTGCACCCGACGACGCTCGCGACGCTCTCGCTGTTGCCGCTGCCGCCGCGGATGGTGAGGCCGGGAACCACGCCGCTCACCGACTTCTGCGCGGCGGGCTACTTCTACCTCGACAACAGGGATCGCGCGGTCGTGGCGACCAACCTGAATCAGATCTGGATCGTGTCGATGAAGCTCGGGCTGATGCTGCCGGAGAAGATCTTCGACCTCAACACCCACGTCGTCGTCCCCGACTGCATGGTTTCAGTGCTGCCCGACTGGAGCGGCCGCATCTGGTTCGTCAGCCGCGGCGCCGTCGTCGGCCTGGTCGATCCCATCACCGGCGTGAAGAAGAGCATCAAGCTCCCCGGCGAGATGATCGTCAACTCCTTCTCGGTGGACGAGACCGGTGGCGTCTACGTCGTCAGCGATCACGCGCTCTACCGCTTCGACTTCGATGCCGACACCGGAGAGCCCAAGATCACCTGGAGCACGACGTACGACCGCGGAACGCGCAAGAAGCCGGGACAGCTCTCGCAGGGATCCGGCACCACGCCGGACGTGATGAGCTCGGACCTGGTCGCGATAACCGACAACGCCGACCCGTTCATGAACGTGGAGGTCTATCGGCGAAGCAGCGGGCAGCTCGTGTGTCGCACGCCGGTGTTCCTGCCGAGCCCCGAGAAGGGCGCGACCGACAACTCGCTCATCACGTTCGGCAATTCGATCATCGTCGAGAACAACTACGGCTACTCCGGACCCACCGCCGTGGCGCAGGGGAAATCGACGGAGCCGGGCGTCGAGCGCGTGGACGTCGATCCCGCGACCGGCACGTGCACCAGCATCTGGTACAGCGCCGAGCGCTCACCGACCACGGTCCCCAAGGCATCGCTCGCCACGGGGCTCATCTACCTCTACACGAAGCCGGTGCGCGCGGACGGCGTCGACGCTTGGTACCTGACCGCGGTCGACTATTTCACCGGCGCGACGCGCTTCAGCCGGCTAACGGGGACTGGCTACCTCTACAACAACCACTACGCCCCGATATCGCTCGGTCCGGATCGCTCGGCTTACATCGGAACGCTCGGCGGTCTGGTTCGGATCGCCGACAACTAACCGTGGTCAGATCCCGGCGAGCTTCGCCGTCTCTTCCCAGAGCCGTTCCTGGTCGTCGGTGTTGTACGACTGCGGCGAGGTCATCTTCTCCCGCCGGTCGTCGAAGTACTTCCCGTGCACGCCTTCGACGTCGGGGCTCGACGAGAGATAGATCGGCGTGTCGGCTCCTTGCTCGACGCTGATCGCCCGGCCGGTGAGCCGGAACAGCCACATGAACGGCTTCACCGGGATGCGGTTGCCGCTTCCCAGGCTCGTCGCCACGAAGCCGGGGTGGAGACAGTTGGCCGTCACGCCGGAGCCCTCGATCCGTCGCGCCAAGGCGTACGTGAACATCACGTTGGCGAGCTTCGAGCGCCCGTACGTACGCATCGCCTTGTATCCCCGCGCGCTCTGCAGATCGTCGAAGTCCAGCGTCTGGCCGTAATGCGCCGCCGATGCGACCACCACGATCCGGCTCGGCGCCGACTCCTTCAGCCGGTGGAGGAGCAGATCGGTGAGCAAGAACGGCGCGACGTGATTGACACCGAAGGTCTCCTCGAGCCCGTCCTGTGTGATCGAGCGACGGACGCGGAAGACGCCGGCGTTCGAGAGCAAGACGTCGATCTTCGGGTACCGATCGAGCAACGACTCCGCCAGCTGCCGGACCGAGCGCAACGACGCGAAGTCCCCGAGGGCCACGTCCACCGAACCGCCCGACGACCGGCGGATCTCCTCCGCGACCCCCTGGGTCTTCTCGGCATTCCGCCCGACGACCACGGTCCGCGCACCCATCCCTGCCAGGCCGCGCGCGGCCTCCTTGCCGATCCCGGCGGTGGCGCCGGTGACAACGACGAGCTTGCCTTCCATCCCCGGCATCGTAGCCGGACGGCCGTCCGGGGAGGATTCCGACGAAAAAGGGCCAATACGTACCGGACGCTCGGAAGAGGTGGGAGGACACGCGCATGAGGCGATCCGTGCTGTTCGCGCTGCTACTCGCGGCGCTGTCGAGCACTTTCGGACCGGCGAGGGCCGCCGACCGCATCGGCTACATCGGCTGCTCCCAGGCGAGGGACGCGGTCTCCGGGTATCACATGGTGGGCGGTACCAAGTTCTGGCCGGCCCTCAACGAGTACGGCGGTGGCTCCGTCGTCACCTGGGCCCGCGGCGTCGGTTCCGGCAGCCCCTACTGGAACACCTTCAAGAGCTATCTCGCGTCACAGCCGCCGAGCAAGATCTGGATCCAATGGTGCACGCGCGCCGGTGAGAATCAGGCCGAGAACCAGGCGGCCGCTGTCGCCGTGCTCGGCGAGGTGCGGCGCCTCGCGCCGGGCGTCCCCGTCTACGTCTCGGCGCAGAACGGCTACTTCCTGCCGCACTCGTGCGGGATCTCCGGCTTGGACGGACCGTTCCGGATGGAGCTGCTCGCGCGGCAGACCGCGGCGTTGCCCGGCCCCGATGTCGGCGATCTGAAATCGCGCTACCAGGCCCCGTCGATCCCGCCCGGCCACGAGACGACGGCCGACGGTTGCCACGCGAACAACGTCGGCAAGACCAAAGTGCTCGGCCCGAAGCTGAAAGCGTTCTTCGGCTGAGCTCCTAAGCCGCCGTCAGCGTCATCGCCGTGTAGCCCTGTCCGGGCGTGTTCTTGCATGTCCAGTTGCCGCTCGTCTTCGCGTACATGAGCTGCACGCACTTGCCGAGCGCGCGCTGCCCGAAGGCGTTCGGGTGCAGCGATTCTTGAGCGTCGCCCTGGCAGCAGCCGGTGTTGACCCAGCGGGCCCATTCGTGGGTCGCGGAGTTGGGGCCACCGCTGCCGACCAGGCTCGAGCTCTTGTGACAGACCTCGTGCCCGTTGAGCGCGTCGCGCACGTCGAGGAACTGCACGCCCTTCTCGATCGCGACCTGCTTCATCCCGTTGACGATGAACGGCGTGGCCGTGTTCTTGGCCCAGTTCGCGTCGGCGTCGTAGAAGGGGCAGCCTCCCTGCCACCAGCGATCGTCGTTCGACTCGGGCTGATAACGGATGTTCGCCCCGGTCGGTATCGGCGATGAGTAGCCGGCGATGACGAACTTCCACTGCGCCGTGGTGTATCCGGCACCGGCCATCACGGCACGGATCTCGTCGATGGCCTTGCGCAGCCCGTTCTGGGCCGCCGGCATGCCGGCGTTCATCTCAGCCTGCTCCTGCTGGTAGCAGGGGCCCGATCCGGCGAACCACGCGACCGTGCAGTCGATCACGTGATCGGCGAATCCGAGGTCGTTCGCGGTGATCGTCAGCACGACGAGCTTCACGTTGTAGGCGGCTGCGACCGACGCGAGCTGGTCCGCTTGCGGCGCCTCACCCTTGAAGACCTGTCCTCCCTGTGCGGCCCGCCAGATATGGTTCGTCCTCGCGCCCGAGCACGCGAGATTGATCTTCTGGTTCACGGAGATAGCCGCGCTCTTGATGTGCGCGACGTCGGAGCGGTCGCAGCCGTTGTCGTAGGACGCCCCGTAGACGCGATGCGCGTCGTAGTCGCACGAGTACTGCCACCACTTGCAGTTGTACGCCGCGCGGTCGGTGCCGTTGCGCGTGTAGAAGGGGTTGGTGGAGTTGCCGCTCCAGCGTCCGGCCTCGCCCGAGATGAAACTGTCGCCGAGCGAGACGATCGCGGTTTGGGGCGATCCTGGACCGGCCCCGGCGGGCCCGCCGACGAACAAGAGCCCGCCGGCCATCACGAGACACAGCACCACCGTCGCGGTTCGCTTCACGGCTCCCCTCCTTGGTCTGCTTCGTCCGGCTCGGGACGTTCGCGAATCTAACGACGGGCGAGGGTCGTGACAAGGAACGCTCGAAACGCCCGCGCGCCATTCGTCGGGGCGGAGAGAGGTCTGGCACGCTACCGCGGTGCGCCTCGTCGTCGCGGACTGCTCGATCGACTACTCCGGGAGGTTGAGCGCGCACCTTCCGCCCGCCAGGAGGCTCATCGTGGTTAAGGCCGACGGCACCGTGATCGTCCACGGCGACAAGGGCTACAAGGCGCTGAACTGGATGTCGCCGCCGAACACCATCGTCGAGCGTCCGGACGGGTGGACGGTGACGGGATCCGGGGGTGAGCGGCTCGAGATCACGATCTCGGCGGTCCACTCGGATTCCACCGTCGAGCTCGGCGCGGAGCCGGGCCTGCAGAAGGCCGGGAGCGAGTACGAGCTCCAATGGCTCCTCGCGCAGAGCCCCGACGTGATCGAGCCCGGTGCGCGCTTGGTGACGCGCGAGTTCCCCACCGATCTCGGGCCGGTGGACCTGTTGCTCCGCGCCGCCGACGGCGGAACCGTCGCCGTCGAGGTCAAGCGCGTCGGCGAGCTCCAAGCCGTCGACCAGCTGACCCGCTACCTCGACCGCCTCAACGGCGACGCGTCGCTCGCGCCGGTGCGCGGGATCCTCGTCGCGCAGACGATCAAGCCGCAGACACGTGTGCTGGCGACGGCGCGCGGGATCGCATGCGTCGAGGTGGACATCGAGGCTCTCGCCGGCCGCGCCGAGCGTCCGCCGACCCTTTTCTAGCGGGCGCGCACGCTTCGCCGTAGGCTGCCTGGAGAGCGAGGGGGCGGCATGAGCGAAGAACGGATCGTCTACCGGACCTGCCCGCTGTGCGAGGCCACCTGCGGGCTCGAGCTGACGCTTTCGGACGACGTGCTCACCAAGGTGCGCGGCGACGAGCAAGACGTGTTCAGCAAGGGATACCTCTGTCCGAAGGCCCTGGCGCTCATCGACCTCGAGAACGACCCCGATCGCATCCGCACTCCGCTCATCCGCGAGAACGGCTCTTTCCGCGCCGCTTCGTGGGACGAAGCCTTCGAGCGCGTCGAAGAGGGCCTGCGGCCGCTGCTCGCCGGGGATCGCAACGCGATCGCCGTGTATCTCGGGAACCCGAACGTCCACAACCTCGCCGGGACGTTCTACAACCGGGTGCTGCTCCGCACGCTCGGCACGCAGAACATCTACACCGCGACGTCCGTCGACCAGATGCCCAAGCACGTCTCGTCCGCGATGATGTTCGGCACGGCGCTGACGATCCCGATCCCGGACGTGGACCGGACGGACCACTTCCTGATGCTCGGCGCGAACCCGCTCGCGTCGAACGGGTCGCTGTTCACGGCGCCGGATCTGCCGGGGCGCCTGCGGGCGCTGAAGCAGCGTGGCGGAAAGCTCGTCGTCGTCGACCCGCGCCGAAGCGAGACTGCGAAGAAGGCCGACGAGCACCACTTCATCGTGCCCGGCACCGACGCCATGCTTCTCATGGGCATCGTGAACACGTTGTTCGCCGAGAACCTCGTCTCCATGGGCTCTCTGGCCGAACACGTGAACGGACTCGACGACGCGCGCAGGCTGTCGGAGCCCTTCACAGCGGAGGCCGCATCCGCCGCTTGCGGGATCCGCGCCGACGACATCCGCCGGATGGCGCGCGAGCTCGCCGCAGCGGAACGAGCGACCGTTTACGGACGGATCGGCACCTCCACGCAGGAGTTCGGAACGCTCGCATCCTGGCTCGTCGACGTGATCAACGTGCTCACGGGGAACCTCGATCGCGAGGGCGGCGCGATGTTCACCAAGCCGGCGATCGGTAGCGGGAACACCTCCGGCGCGCCCGGCGTCGGACGCGGCTTCCAGTTTGGACGCTTCCGCAGCCGGGTGCGTGGCCGGCCGGAGTTCCTTGGCGAGCTTCCGGTCGCGTGCCTGGCCGAGGAGATCCTTACCGTGGGCGACGGGCAGATCCGCGCGCTCATCACGGTCGCAGGCAACCCCGCCGTTTCGACCCCGGACGCGGCGCGCCTGTCGAAAGCTCTCGAGACGCTGGACTTCATGATCTCGGTGGACATCTACGTGACCGAGACGGCCCGTCACGCCGACGTGATCTTCCCGGCGGAGCCGGTCCTGACCCGGGCGCACTACGACGGCCCCTTCTACAACCTGTCGTGCCGCAACATCGCGAACTACTCGCCGCCGTCGCTGCCGCTCCCCGAGGGTGCGATGACCGAATGGGAAGTGCTGCTGCGGCTCGCCGGGATCGCCGGCGGAGCCGGCGCGCACCCGGACCTGGTCGCGCTCGACGAGCTCGTCGCGCGTGAGGTGCTCCGCCGCGGTTTGCAGAACCCGTCGTCCCCGGCGAACGGCGTCGACGAGGAGAAGGCCTGGGACGTGGTCGCCGACCGGCGCGGGCCCGATCGGTTGCTGGACATCATGCTGCGCACGGGCCCGTACGGCGAAGGGTTCGGCAAGGACCCCGACGGGCTGACGCTCGGGGTGCTCGAGCAGAACCCGCACGGGATCGATCTCGGGCCGCTGCAGCCCCGGATCCCCGAGGTGCTCCGGACGCCGAGCGGAAAGATCGAGCTCGCGCCCGAACCGATCGCGAACGACGTCCCGCGGCTCCAGGCCGCGATGTCGCGGCGGCGGAACGGCGGGTTCATGCTCGTCGGGCGGCGGCAGCTGCGCTCGAACAACTCGTGGATGCACAACCTGCCCTCGCTGCGCGGTGGG
>DATFGK010000011.1:0-17266 GCA_035249485.1 Actinomycetota bacterium
TCGAAAGGAGCACGATGTCGAGCTCGGGCAAAGGTCTCGAAGACATCATCGCGGCGGAGACCGCCGTCTCCGACATCGACGGCAAGCAAGGCCGCCTCTTCTACGTCGGATACGACATCCACGAACTGGTCGCCGCGACCTTCGAAGAGATCGTCTACCTCCTGCACAACCTCGAGCTCCCCAACAAGTCCCTGCTCGACGAGATCACCGAGCAGCTCACGAACGAGCGCGACCTCGATGCGTTCGTCGAGGGCCTCATGCCGACGATGGTTCAGCAGACCTCGCCGATGTCGATGCTCCGCACGACCGTCAGTGCGATGAGCGCGCACGACCCCGACGGCTGGGACCAGTCCGAGCGCGCCAACTACCGCAAGGCGATGCGGCTGATCGCGCGCTTCACGACGGTTATCGCGACGTTCGACCGGCTCCGGAACAAGGAAGAAGCACTGAAGCCAAACCCGAAGCTGTCCCACGCCGGTAACTTCCTGTGGATGCTCACCGGGCGCGAGCCGGACGAGGAAGTCGCCCGGATCCTCGACGTCTGCCTCGTGCTGCATGCCGATCACACGATGAACGCGTCGACGTTCGCGGCACGCGTCGCGGCGAGCACGCTCGCGGACATCCACTCGGCCACGACCGCCGCGATCGCGACGCTGAAGGGCCCGCTCCACGGCGGCGCGAACGAGGCCGTGATGAAGACTCTCTTGGAGATCGACGATCCCGCCAAGGTCGCCGAGGTCGTCAAGGCCAAGCTCGCCGCCAAGGAGAGGATCATGGGCTTCGGTCACCGCGTCTATAAGACCGAAGACCCGCGGGCCACGCACCTGCGCAAGCTTTCCGAACGCGCCGGCGAGATGGCCGGCGAGACGAAGTGGTACGAGATGAGCCGCACCATGGAAGAGGTCGTCATGGAGGAGAAGGGGCTCTATCCCAACGTCGACTTCTTCGCCGCGAGCGTCTACTACTCACTCGGCATCCCCGTAGACCTCTTCACGCCGATCTTCGCAGCGTCCCGCGTCGCAGGCTGGACCGCCCACATCCGGGAGCAGTACGCCGACAACCGCCTCATCCGGCCGGAAAGCGCGTACGTCGGACCACCGCATAGAGCGTACGTGCCGATCGACCAGCGAGGCTGACCATGAAGATCTCCGAGATCATGACCAAGGCGGCGGTGACCGATTCCGCCGACGACACGCTGACGATGGCGTGCGAGAAGATGCGCACCTCCCAGACGAGCTCGCTCCTCGTCATGGACGGCGACCGGCTGATCGGCATCGTCACCGAGCGCGACGTCGTCAAGGTCGTCGCTCGCGGCGGCGACCCCAAGCAGACGACGCTGAAAGACATCATGACGACCGACATCGTCACGATCGGACCGATGACGAGGTTGAAGGAAGCGGCGGAGATCATGGCTGGGAAGTGGATCCGCCACCTCCCGATCGTCGAAGGATCCAAGGTCGTTGGGATGATCTCGCAGCGCGACCTCACCGGCGTGCTGGCGAAGGCGTTGCACGAGCCCGAGCATCTCCATCAGCTGATCGAGGCGTCCGCGCTCGTCCGCGAGCGACGGTTGAAGCGGATCGAGGCCGGCGACTACGACTAGCCGAGCGCGTTCGCGCGCGCGATGTTCCCGTACCAGGCGAGGCTCGGCTTGGGCCGGCGTTCCATGGTCTCGCGGTCGACCGCGATGAGCCCGAACGTCGGCCGGTATCCGTCGTTCCACTCGAAGTTGTCGAGCGTCGACCAGTAGAAGTACCCGCGGACGTCGCGGCCGCGCGCGATCGCGTCGCGCACCTGCTCGAGATGGAGCGTGACGAACTCGATCCGTTCGTCGTCGTCGGCGGTCGCGATTCCGTTCTCGGTGATCTGGATGGGCAGGCCAGTCACCTCGGCCACCTCGTCGATCACCGCGCCGAGCCCCGGCGGATGCCACAGCCATCCCATCTGGGTGCGGCGCTCCTCGCCGGCCTGGGGCAGTGGCGGCCGGGCGCCGACGGGGTTGGGAACGAGGTCGGCTGCAGCGCCGGCCGAGCCGAGCGCCGCGGGGTGCACGTCGAACCGCGAGTAGTACTGGATCCCGACGAAATCGTCGTGCCCGCCGAGACCGGGGATCGTCTGGTCGGGCACCGACAGCCCTCGGACCCTTCCCGTCCGGAGCGCCTCGAGCCACACGCCGGCCCACGACCAGTGCATGAAGTCGCGCGCCTTCCACCCGGCCGGCGAGTCCTCGGTCGGATGGAAGTCGAGCACGGACAGCGGCAAGCCGACGATCGCGTCGCTCGAGCCGCGTACGGCCTCCGCAGCGGCCGCGTGCGCCTTGAGAAGGTTGACGCTCACGCGGTGCGTGGTCTTCACGTCGGTGACGCGCGGCGGGAAGAAGCCCATCAGGTGGCCGACGACCGCGACGACCGACGGCTCGTTGATCGTGTTCACGATCTGGAGCAGATCACCCAGCGCGTCCGTCGCCGCACGGGCGAAGCGTGCGAACACCTCCACGGCCTCGTCCGAGTCCCATCCGCCGCGCTTGGCGAACCAGTTCGGGTTGGTGAAGTGATGGAGCGTCACCGACGTCGTGAGCCCGAGGTCACGTGCGGTGCCGATCACCTCGCGATAGTGGTCGAGCTCCGCGCTCGAGAACTCCCCCGGCTTCGGCTCGATCCGCGCCCACTCGATCGACAGACGCACCGCGTTCTGACCCGACCCCGCGACGAGCTTCCAGTCCTCGGCGAAGCGGTTGTACGAGTCGCACGCGTCGAGGCTCGGCTCCGCGGCGTTCGTCTTGCGAGCGTGTTCGTGCGCCCACCAGTCGGAGTTGGTGTTTCCCCCTTCGGTCTGGTGCGCGGCGCCCGCCGACCCCCAGAGGAATCCGTCTGGGAACGTCCCACCGGTCGTCATTTTTCACACTTTATTCACCGAGAGCGGTGATGGGTAGACTCCGCGTCCAGCGGAGCGGAGCGAGTCCAAGCGGCTCGGTCCGACGATCGTCGGACCTTGAAAACTACAAGGAGCTTCAGTGGGGAAGCGGATCGTCTTCGCAGCGCTCGTCGTCGCCCTCCTCCTCTTGCTCCCGTCCGCCGCAGCGTTCGCCCAAGGACCGCCGAGCGATCCTGGGGGCAATGCCAACGGCGCGACGGGGAACACCTCAGGCAACGGAAACGAAAATGGGAACGGAAACGCCTGGGGACCCGGCGGTCAAGGGAAGTCCAACGCACCGGCCAACGCATCCAAAGGGATGAACAGGCCGGGGTCGCCGGGATCGTGGAAGGAGAACGGGCACGAGCCCGCACCGGTCAGCGCTCCCCAAGGGCATTCTCCGTCGGACCCCGACTTCACGGGGAACGGCGGCCTGGACAAGCCCGGAGAGTCGGGCGGCTTCTCGCCCGACAAGGATGGGAACAACGGCTGCGGGAACGACGACGACGCAGAAGACGACAACAACGGGTGGTGCGGCAACAAGCCGACAGAGGAGCCACCCGCTCCCCCACCGCCACCGCCGCCACCACCACCACCTCCGACACCACCTCCGCCTCCGGGCGGAGGGCCGGGGCCGGTCGTGCTACCGGGACCGAAGATCACCCCACCCGCGGTCGGCGGAGGGAAACTCCCGACGACCGGCGCGGACCTGGCCCAGATCCTGTGGCTGGGAACCGGGATGACGTTGTCCGGACACGCCCTGAGGAGACGCGGTCGCCACACGCGCTGAGCGTGTGGCGGACCGGATTCACCAAGAGGACCCGTCGAACGCGACGGGTCCTCTTCGTTCTGCCAGACGCCCGACCTACACGAGCCCCTCGGCCGCCCGGACCGTGTTCATCAGCAGCATCGCCACGGTCATCGGCCCGACGCCGCCCGGAACCGGGGTGATCGCCCCGGCCACCTCCGACACACCGGCGAAATCGACGTCGCCGACCAGCTTCCCTTCCTCGTTGCGGTTGGTTCCGACGTCGATCACGACGACGCCGGGACTGACCATGTCGGCCGTCAGCGTGTTCCGCCGGCCGGCGGCGACGAAGATGATCTCGGCATCGCGCGTATAGGCGCCGATGTCCTTCGTGCCGGTGTGACAGGTCGTCACCGTCGCGTTCAGGCCCGGCGCCTTGAGGCCGAGCAGCATCGACAGCGGCCGGCCGACGAGGTTCGAGCGGCCGATCACGACGACCCGCTTGCCTTCGAGGTCGATCTCGGATCGTTCGAGGATCTCGACGCACCCGGCGGGCGTGCACGGGATGAACCGCGGCCGCCCGAGCGAGAGCAGCCCCTGGTTCTCCGGATGCAGGCCGTCGACGTCCTTGCGCGGGTGGATCGTCTCCTGGACGAGGATCGGGTCGATGTGATCCGGCAGGGGGAGCTGGACCAGGATCCCATGCACCATCGGGTTCTCGTTCAGGGTCCGGACCCGGTCGATGAGCTCGGCCTGCGACACCGAGGCGGGGAGGTCGGCGTCGATGGACGCGATCCCAACCTCGGCCGCCATCTTCCGTTTCTGCCCGACGTAGACGTGCGAGGCGGGATCGTCGCCGACGAGCACGGCCGCGAGGCCGGGCGGGGCGGCGAGCTTGGAGACATGTTCCGCGACGTCGGCGCGAACCTCCGCCGCGATCGCCTTGCCGTCGAGGATCCGCGCCGTCATCGTTCTCCTCCCATGCGTGCTCGGCGGCGGCTAGCCGTGCCGGAAGTGTCGCATCCCGGTGAAGGCCATGGCGATCCCGTGCTCGTCGGCGGCGGCGATGACCTCGTCGTCCCGGACCGACCCGCCGGGCTGGATCACCGCGGCGATGCCGGCCGCCGCGCCGGCGTCGAGGCCGTCGCGGAACGGGAAGAACGCGTCCGAGGCCATCACGGCGCCCTTCGCCCGGTCGCCCGCTTTCTTGCCGGCGATCTCGACCGCGTCCACGCGGCTCGTCTGCCCGCCGCCGATCCCGACGGTCGCGCCCCCGGCCGCGAACACGATCGCGTTCGAACGCACGTGCTTGCACGCGCGCCACGCGAACGCGAGGTCCTGCCACTGCTCCTCGGTCGGCTGCGCCTTGGTCACGACCCGCCAGGAGCTTCGATCCTCCGCAGCCGCGTCGGCCGACTGGAGCAGGAGCCCGCCCGAGATCCACCGGCCCGTGTACGCGGGGTCGGGCCGCCCGTCGATCGCGAGCAATCGAAGGTTCTTCTTCTCGCCAAAGACCTGTAGTGCGCCCGATGAGAAGCCGGGCGCCGCGATGCACTCGGTGAAGATCTCCGCCATCGCGCGGGCGCCGTCCTCGGTGACCTCGCGGTTGAACGCGACCACGCCGCCGAACGCCGAGACGCGGTCGGACTCGAGCGCCCGCTCGTACGCGACGGCGTCGGTGTCCCCGATCGCGACCCCGCAGGGGATCGCGTGCTTGACGATCACGCAGGCCGTGTCGTCGAAGTCGTTCACGGCGAGCCATGCCGAGTCGAGGTCGAGCAGGTTGTTGAAGGAGAGCTCCTTGCCTTGCAGCTGGCGGCCGCGCGCGAGCGAGCCGGGTCCGGCGTCCTCGGCCGCGTAGAGCGCGCCGGCCTGGTGCGGATTCTCGCCGTAGCGGAGCTCCATCACGCGCTCGAACGCCAGCGAGAGCCGCTCGGGGAACGTGTCTTCGCGCGCCATCCAGCGCGCGATCGCGGCGTCGTAGGCGGCCGTGTGCGCGAAGGCGTCGGCCGCGAGCGAGCGGCGCGTCTCGAGGCTCAGACCGCCCTTCTCACGGATCTCCTCGAGCACCGCACCGTAGCGAGCCGGGTCCACCACGATCCCCACCCCGGAATGGTTCTTGGCCGATGCCCGCACCAGCGTCGGTCCGCCGATGTCGATCTGCTCGACGACCTCCGGCGTGGCGAGATCCTTCCCAACCGCCTCCCTGAACGGGTAGAGGTTCACCACGACCAGGTCGATCGGCTCGATGCCGGCCTCGGCGAGCTGGCGAAGGTGCTCGGGCTCGTCGCGGTTCGCGAGGATGCCGCCGTGGATCCGCGGATGCAAGGTCTTCACACGCCCGTCGAGCATCTCGGGGAAACCGGTCACCTCGGCGACCGGCGTCGAGGCGATCCCGTGTTCGGCGAGGTGGCGCCCCGTGGAGTCGGTTGCGACGATCGCGACGCCGAGCTTCACGAGCCCCGCGCAGAGGTCGGCGAGACCCGTGCGGTCGGAAACCGAGACGAGCGCACTTCGGATCGTGATCAGCTCGGGCACGCGCTCATCCTAACCATTGCCGGCTACTACTCCTCGGGCCCTAAGACGACGCGGCGGCCGTCGATGCGGACGTGTCCCAGCGCGATGAGACGGATCGCCTCCGGGTAGAGCCGATGCTCGACGGTCTTTATGCGCTCGTGCAGCCTCCCCTCGTCGTCGCCGGGAAGGATCGGGACCGCTTCCTGGAGCAGGATGGGCCCGTGGTCGACTTCCTCGTCGGCGAAGTGCACGGTGCACCCCGTCACCTGGACACCCCACTCGAGCGCCTCGCGCACCGCGTGTGCGCCGGGGAACGCCGGGAGCAGCGCGGGGTGGATGTTGAGGATTCGTCCCTCGAAAGCCTTGATGAAGTTCGGAGCGAGGATGCGCATGAACCCGGCGAGGCAAACGAGCTCGACCCGGTGTTCGCGGAGCACGTCCGCGAGCGCCTCGTTGAGCGACTCGCGGCTCTCGTGAGCTTTGGGGTCGAGGTGCACGGCCTCGACGCCGGCGGAGCGGGCTCGCTCGAGGCCGTATGCGTCGGCGCGATCGCTGACCGCGACGACGACCTCATACTCGGGCCCGGCGCCGTCGAGGATCGCTTGGAGGTTCGTCCCCGAGCCGGAAAGCAGCACGCCGACACGCATCGAGGCCGTCACGCGCGTCATCCTACCGGGGCTGTAAACAGCGGGACCGGCCGCCGAGCGGCCGGTCCCGGGACGTCCTCGCGATCAGAAGCCGAGCTCTGCGACCGACTGCGTGTAGATCTGGAGGTCGCGTTGGATCTCCTCGTCGCCGGTGACGTAGAACTCCTGGCGAAGGTCGGAGACCGTGAGCTGCGCCCTGGTGATGATCCGCGCGTAGTCCTCGCTCTCGACCGCTTGCTGCAGCACGTCGCTCATGCCCTTGACGATCGCGAAACCGTGGCCACCGTCGTAGGAGAAGAACGGCTCGGGCTCGGATACCTTGCCGTCGGCGGCGAGCTTCCCCCAGAACGTGAGGAAGTCCATGAAGCCTTCGACGGCTTTGTTCTCGCGTCCTCGAGCCGGCTGCGACCACGTGGTCACCAACGCTGCCTTCCGCGCCATGAGCGCCTCCCCTCCCGGCCCGATTCGCATGGGCCGGCTCAACGGCGGGCGCAGCCGAGCTCTCACCCGGCCGCTCACCCCTCGAGCCGAACCTAGGCTTTTCGCGAAGCTGCCTCAATAGCCCGAAATGACTATCCGGCGGACGCCGCGTACGAGGAGTGGAGACCCGTGCGTGGAAAGCGGCGGGGCCGGCGCTCCGCGCCGGCCCCGCGATCCCCCGCAGGTCTAGAGGGTTCGGTGCGGCCTCGATGAGCCGCATGCCTCCGCAGGAAACTAGCCGTCGAGGAGACGACGCTCAATAGTGCTTCCGCCTCATCTTGCCTGCTTGGATTGCGACACTCGTGATGCGTCAGTCAATAGCTGCTATCGCGAGTTCCGCCACTTCGGTGGGATTTCGACCGACCCGGACACCCATCGACTCGAAAGCTTCGGCCTTCGCCTGCGCGGTCCCCTTCGAGCCGGACACGATCGCTCCCGCGTGTCCCATCCGCTTACCCGGCGGCGCGGTGAAGCCCGCGACGTAAGCGACGACCGGCTTCGCAACGTTCTCCTTGATGAACGACGCGGCTCGCTCCTCCTCGTCGCCGCCGATCTCGCCGATGAGCACGACGGCTTGCGTGTCGGGATCCTCCGCGAAGCGCCCGAGGATGTCGATGAAGTTCGACCCGACGATCGGATCGCCGCCGATGCCGATGCACGTGGACTGCCCGACGCCGCGCGTGAACATCTCGTACATCACCTGATAGGTGAGCGTCCCGGAGCGGGACACGAGCCCGATCGGGCCCGGGCCCGTGATCTCAACGGGGATGATCCCCATGTTCGCCTTGCCGGGTGAGATCAAGCCGGGGCAGTTCGGCCCGATCAGCGTGACGCCCTTCGCGCGGACGTACGGATAGACGACGGACATATCACGGGCCGGGATCCCCTCGGTGATGCAGACGACGAGCCCGACTCCGGCGTCGGCCGCCTCGAGGATCGCGTCCTGCGCGAACCGGGCCGGCACGAAGATCAGCGAGGCGTTCGCGCCGGTCTCGTCGACCGCGTCGGCGACCGTATCGAAGACCGGGACCTGATCCTCCCACTTCTGGCCGCCCTTGCCGGGCGTAACGCCGGCGACCACCTTGGTGCCGTACGCGAGGTTGCGCTTGGTGTGGAAGGTGCCCTCCGAGCCGGTGATGCCCTGGACGACGACGCGGGTGCTCTCGTCGAGGAGGATGCTCATGCGCGGCGTCCCTTCGTGAGCGAAACGGCCTTGGAGGCTGCCTCCAGCATGGTCGGCGCCATCGCGATGTTCGGGTGTGCCGCGTCGTCGAGGATCTTCCTGCCCTCGGTCGCGTTCGTGCCATCGAGCCGCACGACGATCGGCGCTTTGAGGTTGGGAAGCTGGTCAAGGGCGCCGAGGATCCCACGCGCGACCTCGTCGCAGCGCGTGATGCCGCCGAAGATGTTCACGAACAGCGCCTTCACCTTGCGGTCGCTGAAGATCAGATCGATCCCGGCGGCCATCGTCGCCGCGTTCGCTCCGCCGCCTACGTCGAGGAAGTTCGCCGGCGTGCCACCCGCCTGGGCCACGACGTCGAGCGTCGACATCGTGAGCCCGGCGCCGTTACCGATGATCCCGATCGCGCCGTCGAGCTTCACGTAGTTGAGGCCCTTCTCCTTGGCGATCTTCTCTTGCTTCGGCAACGGGATGTCGGCCGAGAGCTTCTCGAACTCGGGATGACGGTAGGCGGCGTTCTCGTCGAGCGACACCTTCGCGTCGAGCGCGATCACTGCGCCGTCGCCCGTCAGCACCATCGGGTTCACCTCGACGAGCGACGCGTCCATCTCGACGAAGCAGGCATACATCTTGGTCAGCAGCTCCCCGGCGCCCTTATGCGCCTCTTTCGGGATCTGCGCGCCGAAGAGCAGCTCGCGCACGTGATACGGCTGGAGCCCGGTGAGCGGCGAGATGTGCACGCGCGCGATCGCGCCGGGATCCGTGGCGGCGACCTCCTCGATGTCCACGCCGCCCTTCGCGCTCATCATCCCCAGGTATGCCTTCGCGGTCCGGTCGAGGAGGAACGACGCGTAGAACTCCGACCTGATGTCGCCGGCGCGCTCGACGAGAACGCGCTTCACCTTGTGACCCTTGATGTCCATGCCGACGATCTGCTCGGCGACGGCCTTCGCGCCGGCCGGATCATCGGCGAGCTTGATGCCGCCGGCCTTGCCGCGACCGCCGACCTGCACCTGCGCCTTCACGACGACGCGCCCGCCGATCTTCGCGGCCACCTTCTCGGCCGCGGCGGCGGACTTTGCGACCTTGCCGTCCGGTACGGCGATGCCGAACTTTCTAAACAGGTCCTTCGCCTGATACTCGAATAGATCCATCTAGGCAGCAGCTCCTACTCGTTCGCGGATCCACGCGACGATCGTCGACGTGGGGGCGCCGGGGGTGAAGATCTCCGCGATCCCTTTCTCCTTGAGGACCGCGATGTCTTCGCGCGGGATGATCCCGCCGCCGAACACCACGACATCGGCCGCGTCGCGTTCGCGGAGCAGCTCGACGACGCGCGGGAACAACGTCATGTGCGCGCCGGAGTGGATCGAGAGGCCCACCGCGTCGGCGTCTTCCTGGATCACGGTCTCCACGATCTGCTCGGGCGTCTGGTGCAAGCCCGTGTAGATCACCTCCATACCGGCGTCACGTAGAGCTCGCGCCACGATCTTCGCGCCGCGATCGTGGCCGTCGAGACCCGGCTTCGCGATGACGACACGGATCGTTGAACCACGCTTATCGGCCATGGGAACGTTGCCCCTTCGGACGGTTGCGCCACTGGGGCGCGGGCGTGATGATACGGGGCGTTTTCCGCGCCCTGCAACGCAGGGCTTATCGTTCTCTCTTATGGCTCGAACCGCTCGCACGACCACGCGATCCGCACGGGATCTCCTCGATCTCGTGCTCGACGCGGGCTGGGCAGAGCGCGACACCGGGCTCTCTGCGTCGGATCCACTCGGGTACCCCGGCTATACGGAGCGAGACGGGACGCGCGAGTCGGTGATCACCGCCGACGGAACGCTCGCCGGGCTGCCGGTCGTGGGGATCTCGTTCGAGTTCGACGTCTTCGGCGGCTCGATGGGCGTCGCATCGGGTGAGAAGATCGCGCGGGCTTTCGAGCGCGCGGTCGAGCGCCGCGCGGCCGTGATCGCGCTCACGGCGAGCGGCGGCGCGCGGATGCAAGAGGGGATGCCGGCGCTCGCGCAGATGGCGAAGACCGTACTGGCTCGGCGTGAGCTCACGGCGGCGGGGTTGCCGTTCCTCGCGTACCTGTCGGATCCGACGACCGGCGGCGTCTACGCCTCGTTCGCATCCCTTGCCGATGTGCTGTGGGCGGAGCCGGGCGCGACGATCGGATTCGCCGGTCCGCGCGTGGCCGAGCAGGTCGCACCGCTCGACGACGAATCACACACCGCCGAGTTCTCGCTCGAGAACGGACTCGTCGACGATGTCGTATCCCTTGAAGACCTCCGCGCCGCGGCCGGCGTGTTCCTCCGAGCAACGACCGAGCCGGACGATCCTTCGATGCCCAAGACGGCGGTCGACGCGGCCGCCGGCGCTGCCACGGGCTGGGACGTCGTCGAGCTCGCGCGCCACCTGGGGCGCCCGTCCGGCCGCGCGATCCTCGAAGCGATCAGCGACGCGTTCGTCGAACTCCGCGGGGACCGCGCCGGCGTTGACGACGCCGGGCTCGCGACCGGCGTCGCGCGGATCGGCGGACGGCGTACCGGCGTCCTCGCGCTCGACCGGACGAGGCCCACGCCGCCCGCGTACCGGAAGGCCTATCGATCGCTGCGGTTCAGCGGCGCGCTCGGCTTGCCCCTCGTGTCGATCGTCGACACGCCCGGGGCGGACCCTTCCTCGGCCTCCGAGGCCGCCGGGATCGCGCGCACGATCTCGACCGCCTTCCGGACGGTGCTCGAACACCCCGGCCCATCGGTCGCCGTCGTTTCCGGCGAAGGTGGGAGCGGGGGCGGGCTGGCGCTGACCGTCTGCGATCGCGTGCTCGTGTGCGAGAACGCGATCTTCTCCGTGATCGCGCCGGAGAGCGCCGCGGCGATCCTGCGTCGCGACGACGTCGAGAACGTCGCGCAAGAATTGCGGCTCACCGCGGGCGACCTCGTCGCGTTCGGTCTCGCCGACGACGTGATCCCCGAGCCGCCGGGCGGCGCGCACATCGATCCGGAGGCTTTCGTCCGAGGGATCGGCGAGGCCGTGACGAGAACGCTCGGAGAGCTCGCGGCAGAGCCGCAAGCCGAACGCCTTGCCGCGCGGCGCCGAAGGTGGCGCGACGCAGGGAACACGTTCCTGATGCCGTAGCGATGACGACACCGGAGCCGTCTCGGAAGAAGCGGGTGCGACCGGCCCGCAAGATCGTGCCCCGCGGACAGATGGGCCCGCAGTGGATAATCGCGCCGATCGTGCTCGCGATCCTGATCGCGCTGGCAGGAGTGGTCTTCCTGCTCACTCGCGGCTAGCGAACTAGCGCATTCGTATCAAGACGCCTCCTCCGATACCGGGGTAAGAATCGGTCGTTGTGTTTTCACGTACTTGATTCCGGCGGAGTAGGTGCTATGAATCACAGAGTTGTGATTCGGCCACGGACGGCAAGGAGCCGGCCTCGGTCGGCGCAAGGAACGCCCCTTCCCCACGTACTATCTATGGATAGCGCGAACGCACAACGACGAAACCAAGTCGCGTCGCGGGGGCGGCGGGGACGATGACACGACACACGGTTGGCCGTATCCGGGGGGATGCACGGGCCGTGCGCAAGGCGCTCGGTCACGCGCTCAGTCGGAAGAGCACGTATCCGTCCGCCGTGAAAGAGCTGCTGTGGGCTGGCGCAAACGTCGCGATGTATCCCGCAGGGCTGCTCAGTGAAGCCCTTGATCCCGATGCCTCGCACGGCGCCTCGCGCGGCCGCTACTCGCGTTCGATGCCGCTTTGCTACCTCGAGCCCGAAGCCGCGGCGACGCCGATCATCCTGCTCCACGGGTACTTCCACAATCGGTCGGGCTTCCTCGTCATGCGGCGCGCGCTGCGCCGGCACGGCTTCCGACACGTTTTCACGATGAACTACAACGTCATCGGTCACGAGGTCGAGGAGCTCGCCGCGCAGCTGAAGGGCTATGTCGAGAACGTCCTCAACCGGACGGGCGCGACCCGCGTCCACCTCGTCGGGCATTCGCTGGGCGGCCTCGTGGCCCGTACGTACGTCCAGGAGGCCGGCGGCGACGAGCGCGTCCACACGTGCATCACCATGGGGACCCCGCACCAGGGCACCTACGCGGCTTGGGCCGGAAGGGGCCGTGCGGCCCGGCAGATCCGGCCCCGATCCGAGCTGCTCGACCGGCTCGAGCGCACGGCGAAGCCGACACCGGTCCGGTTCGTGTCGTACTACTCGAACCTCGACCCGCTCGTGATCCCCGCGTCGAGCGCGAAGCTCACGACGCCCGCGCTGAACGCCACAAACATCTTCATGAAGGATCTCGGGCACATGAGCTTCCTGCTCTCCGGCGAGCTGATCCGCTCGGTCGTGAACATGCTCTCGAGCCTCGACCCGGCCGCCGCGCCCGCGAGCGTCACCGCGTTGCCAGCTCGTTCGAACGGACGAACCGCCGCGTCGGAGTCCGCGATCCCGAGCTAGTCCGGTGGCATCTCCGACGAAGGGCCGTTCGCCTGTCGGGGACTCTTGAAGAATCGGCGTTCGATCGGCTTCAGACCTGCCAGCGCGAACACCGCAACGAGCGCCGTCGCCGTCGCCCCGAAGTAGAAGCCCATCCCGACCGCGAGCCCGACGGCCGCCGTCACCCACAGGCTCGCGGCCGTTGTTAGCCCCCGGACGGTCGTGCCGTGGCGCAGGATCGCTCCCCCGCCGAGAAAGCCGATCCCGACGACCACCTGGCTCGCGACGCGCGTGACGTCTGCGTTGACCGCGGCGATGTTCTGCCCGCCGGTCAGCGTTACGAACCCGAACGCGCCTACGAGGGTGAACAGGCAGGCTCCGAGTGAGACCAGCATGTGGGTGCGGAAGCCGGCCGGCTGATCCCGGAGCTCGCGCTCGATCCCAACGATCCCGCCGAGCGCCGCCGCGACCAGGATGCGAACGAGTACCGTCCAGTCCGACATCGCGAGAAGTCTAAGTCGCGATGCCGGTTCAGCCGTGGAGGGCGGATCTCTGCCTAGATCCGTTGTAGCGGCGCGTAGGCAAGCAGCAGTCGCTTGGTCCCCTCGGACTCGAAGTGGACGCTCGCTTCCGCGGAGTTGCCGCGCCCGCTCACCGCGACCACCGTCCCCCTGCCCCAGCGTTCGTGGAAGACGTCGTCCCCCACCGCAAGGCTCAGCGCCGCCGACTTCGGCTGCACCATCTCGGCGAGCTTCTCGCTCTCGTCCCCGGCCTGAACGGCGTGGACGAGCTCCTCGGGGATCTCTTTGAGGAAGCGGGACGGCGGGTTGAAGTTCGAGCCACCCCAGAGGCTCCGCTGCCACGCGTGCGTGAGGTACAGCCGCTCCTTCGCGCGGGTGATGCCTACGTAGGCGAGCCGGCGCTCCTCCTCGAGCTCGGCCGGGTCGGTCATCGACCGCACGTGCGGGAAGACGCCGTCCTCGAGCCCGACGATGAAAACCACCGGGAACTCGAGCCCTTTGGCGATGTGGAGCGTCATCATCGTGACCGCGCCTTC
Source organism: Actinomycetota bacterium (assembly GCA_035249485.1). Classification (GTDB taxonomy): domain Bacteria; phylum Actinomycetota; class AC-67; order AC-67; family AC-67; genus DATFGK01. The sequence continues at coordinate 13,990 of DATFGK010000011.1, forward strand.
CTCGCCGGTGATCTCGTCGGCGTCGGAAACCAGTGCGATCTGCTCGAGGAACTCGCGCACGCCGCCCTCGGCGTTGTCGGAGGAGAACTCGCGCGCGACCCCGACGAGCTCCTTGAGGTTCTCGACCCGGCCGACGGCCTCGATCGACCGGTCGGCCTCGAGCTCGGCGACGTAGCCGCTCCGATCGAGCAGGGCCTCGAGCACGTCGGCCGGCTCGGCGCCGCGCTCGACCTTCTCGCGGAGACCTCGCAGAACGCCGGAGAGATCGGACACCATCGACCTCGCGCGCGCGGCGAGCTCGTCGTTTTCCTCGACGCGGTCTACCGCTTCGGACAGCGTCATCTTCCCCATGTCGGCGAACCGCGCGAGCGCGGCGATCGTCTGGTCCCCGATGCCGCGGCGCGGGGTGTTGATGATGCGGCGCAGCGAGACCTCGTCGGCCGGGTTGACCAGCACGCGCAGATACGCGATCGCGTCCTTGATCTCCTTGCGGTCGTAGAACTTGAGCGAGCACACGACACGGTACGGCAGACCCATGCGGACGAAGATCTCTTCGAGGACACGGGACTGCGCGTTCGTCCGGTAGAACAGCGCGATGTCTCCGTAGCGGCGAGTGTCCTCCTCGCGAAGCCGCTCGATCTCGCGGGCGATCCAGGCGGCTTCCTCGTGCTCGTTCTCTGCGTGGTATCTGGTGATGAGCTCGCCGCCGGCCATCTCGGTCCACAACGACTTCGGCTTGCGCATCTGGTTGTTCTCGATGACGGCGTTCGCGGCCGAGAGGATCGTCTGGGTGGAGCGGTAGTTCTGCTCGAGCGTGACCACGCGCGCGTCGGGGAAGTCTTCCTCGAACCGGAGGACGTTGGTGAAGTCGGCGCCGCGGAACTTGTAGATCGATTGATCGAGGTCACCGACGACGCAGATGTTCCGATCGCGTTCGGCGAGCAGCTTGGCGAGCACGTACTGCGCGTGGTTGGTGTCCTGGAACTCGTCGATGAGCACGTGGGTGAACTTGTCCCGGTACTCCTCGAGAACGTCGTCGTAGAGCCGGAATAGGTGGACGGTGTTCATGATCAGGTCGTCGAAGTCCATCGCGTTCGCCTGCCGCAAACGCGCCTGGTAGAGCGCGTACACCTCGGCGATCGTTCGGTCGTAGGGGTTGCGTCCGGCGGCCTGCGCGAGCATCTCCTCGTCGACGAGCTTGTCCTTCGCGTTCCCGATCGCGTTCTTGATCTGGCGCGGCGTGAATCGCCGGGGATCGACGTCGAGCTCTTTCGAGATGTAGGTGATGAGCCGCTCGGCGTCGGCATCGTCGTAGATCGTGAAGCTCGACGTGAAGCCGAGCCGGACGCCGTCGGCGCGCAGGATCCGCGCGCAGGCGGAGTGGAAGGTCATGACCCACATCGCTGCGCCGAGGCGGGACCCGACGAGCCCACCCACCCGCTCCTTCATCTCGCCGGCGGCCTTGTTCGTGAACGTGATCGCGAGGATGGCGAACGGCGAGATCTTCCGCTCGCGGATGAGGTAGGCGATGCGGTGCGTCAAGACCTTGGTCTTGCCCGAGCCGGCACCGGCGACGACCAGCAACGGGCCGCCGTCGTGGGCAACGGCCTCGCGCTGGACCGGGTTCAGGCCGGTTAGCAGGTCGGTCTCGGGGGGCACGCCCTATTATCGTCGCCGGTGGCGACCTCTACCCGTGCCCTCATCGCGCTCGGCATCGCGATCGCGTCGCTCGCGGTTCGTGCGCCGACGCTCGACCGGGCGCTCACGATCGACGAGAAGCTGTGGATCGAGCGGTCGGATCGGTTCATCGGCGCGGTCGGCGATCTCCGCTTCCGGGACGCGATCGAGACCGGACACCCCGGCGTCACGACGATGTGGGTCGCCGGGCTCGCGCAGCGCACGCTCCCCGCCGGCGCGGACCTGCGCGAACGCTACGAGCGCGCGCGGCTCGGGATGGGCATCGCGGCGACCGGGCTCGTCGTCCTGATCTGGTGGCTGGCCGGGCTCATCTTCGGGGGTGCGGTCGGCGCGCTCGGCGGGTTCTTGCTCGCGCTCGATCCGTTCCTGGTCGCGCACGGCCGGGTCGTGCATCTCGACGGGCTCCTCGCGCTCCTCATGGTCGCGAGCGTTCTCGCGCTGATGGCGGCGCTCCGCGACGACGACCGACGGATGCTGCTGTTATCGGGCGCGCTGGGAGGGCTCTCGCTGCTGACAAAGCAGCCCGCCGCGTATCTGATCTTGGTAGCTGCCGTGCTGCTGTGGCGGGACGGCGAAGGGATCCGGGCGCGCCTCTTGCGGTGGCTCATCCCCGCGGCGGTCGTCGTGTTCGTGCTGTGGCCCGTGCTCTGGGTGCGGCCGTGGCACGCGGCGGGGCAGATGCTCGGCGGCGGGGGCGCTGCGGTCACCGAGACGACCTCGAGCGGGTTCTTCCTCGGCCGGCAGGTCGACGACCCGGGGCCGCTGTTCTATCCGGTGGCGCTCGCGCTTCGCAGCTCGGAGCTGATCTTGCCGGCGGCGATCGGGGCGATCGTGTGGGCGGTACGTCGGCGGCGTGAGGATCCTGGTCGCTCGGCCGTTCGGCTGCTTCTCTTCGCGCTCGGCTTCCTTGCCCTGATGTCGATCGCACCGAAGAAGGGCGACCGGTACGGGCTTCCGAGCCTCGTCGCGGTCGACCTGGTGGTTGCCGTCGCTCTTTGGCAGTTGTTCAGGTCCAAGGCCCGTGTCGTGGTCGGTTCGGCCCTTGCCGCCATGCTCCTCCTCCATGCGGCGCCGGCGCTTTGGCTCCACCCATATGAGCTGGCGCATTTCAATCTGGTCACCGGCGGCGCATCGGTCGCACAACGGGCGGTGGTCGTCGGGTGGGGTGAGGGGCTGGACGAGGCGGCGGAGGAGCTCAGCCGGATGCCGGGAGCGTCCGGGATGACCGTGGCGACGACGCGGGTCACGCAATTCGAGGACTTCTTCATCGGGCGGACGATCCGGGTGGAGGATTCCTCGCTCGCGCGCCCCGGGGGCACGCCGGCGGATCTCGTGCTGTTCTACATCTCAAGCGTTCAGACCGGCCGGGTGCCGCAGATCTGGGCCCGGTATCGCGACCGAGCGCCCGTCTACCGGCTCGATATCAACGGGATCCCTTACGTGCGGGTGTATCGCGTGACCGACTGAACGAGATCTAGGACGCGCCGCCGCCACCACCCCCACCGCCGCCTCCCCCACCGCCGGAGAATCCACCGCCGCCTCCGCCGCCGCTCGACGGCGCCGTTCCGAACGCCGCCTG
>DATFGK010000012.1:0-9978 GCA_035249485.1 Actinomycetota bacterium
TCGGGCCGGCACGCGTTCTCGAAGACGCTCGAGGAGATGGGGTTCCAGCTCGGCAAGGAAGAGCTGAACCGTGCGTTCGCCCGCTTCAAGGAGCTGGTCGACCGCAAGATCCAGATCTCCGACAAGGACCTCGAGGCGATCATCGCCGACGAGATCCAGACGGTGGAAGAGATCTACCGGCTCGAGGCGCTCCAGGTGACCGGCGGGACGCACCTCGCTCCGACCGCGACCGTGAAGATCGTCAAGAACGGCGAGTCGATCCAGGAATCCGCGATGGGGGATGGGATGGTCGACGCGGCGTTCGGAGCGATCATGCGCGCGACGAGCGTGGACGCGAAGCTCGCGAGCTTCAACATCGCGGCCGTGACGGAAGGTTCCGAGGCGCTCGGCGACGTGACGGTTCAGGTCGTGGTGGAGGGAGAGCGGTTCACCGGCCGCGGTATCTCGACGGACATCGTCGAGGCGTCTGCGAGAGCGTTCCTCAACGCGCTGAACCGTGCGGCCAGGCGAAGCGGTACGCAACGCCGGGTCGAACCGACGCCGTAGTCAGCGATCGAGGGCTAGGACCGGATCCTCGGTAGCACGCGCGCCAGAGCTTCAGATCGTGACGCGAGCAACGGCCCCACGACGGCAAGAACGAGCACGTAAAGCGCCACGAATGGCCCGATCCGCGCGTCCAGCCCGGCCGCGGCGGCCAAGGTCGCCAGGATCAGGGAGAACTCGCCCCGACCGAGGAGCGTGAACGCAGCGTTCGAGGCTTCCCTGCGACCGAAGCCGTAGATCCGCGCGCCGGCCGTTCCGGCCACGATGTTCAGGACGATCGTGAGCGCGGCCGCGATCGAGACCGGCCCGGCTACCCCGGTGATGTCGCCCGGGTCGATCGTGAGCCCGAAGGTGAAGAAGAAGACCGCTGCGAACGCGTCTCGGAGCGGGAGGACCAATCGCTCGATGCGCTCGCGTGCCGCGGTCTCCGAGAGGATCATCCCGACCATGAATGCTCCGATCGCATCGGAGACGCCCATCTCGTGAGCGATCCCCGCCACCAGGACCGCGAACCCCACGAACGTCACGGTCAACGTTTCGTCGTCTTCGGTGTCGATCAGTCTGCCCACCGTCTTCGAGCCGTAACGCGCCAACGCGAACAGGACCGCCAGGAAGACGAACGCGCGGACGACCTGGAACACCGCCTGCGCGGTGGTCTCGGCATCTCCGAGGATGGGCGAGAGCATCGCGAGATACAGGGCCAGGAACACGTCTTCGACGACGAGGATGCCGAGGATCATCCTCGTCTCCTGGTTGGCGAGGCGCCGCAGCTCGACGAGGAGCTTGGTGGCGATGGCAGAAGATGAGATCCCCACCGCTCCGGCGATCACGAAGGCCTCCTTCGTGCCCCAGCCAAGGGCGAAACCGAGCGCGATGCCCGCGCCGACCTTGAGTCCCAGGTGAACGGCTCCGGTCGAGATCAGTTGCCGCCCGCCGGCGACCAAGTCCTTGAACGCGAATTCGAGTCCGAGATGGAACAGGAGCATGATGAGTCCGACGGCGGCGAACACTTCGAGATCCTCGGGGTTCTCGATGAGCACCAGTCCCGGCGTGTTCGGCCCCATGATGATCCCGGCCGCCATGAAGAACGGGATCGTCGGGAAGCCGATGCGACGCCCGAGCCTGCCGAGTACCCCGGCCGCGAGGAACGCGCCGCCGAGCGCGATGAGCTCGTTGGACATCAGCTCACCCGACGACCATGTTGATGAACTTCGGCAGGTCCTTGTGACGGCCGACCACGACGAGACGATCCCCTGCTTTCAGGAGTTCGCTCGGGTCGGGTCCGGTGATGGTCTTCTTGCCCCGAACGATCGCGATGACGCTCATGCCGCTCTGCTTGCGGACGCCGAGGTCCGCGAGGGTTCGGCCGACCGCGGGGGAGTCTTCTCCGAGCGTGACCCAGTCCACGACGAACTCGCCGACGACACGCTCGATCTCCTCGACGACGGCCGGCTTGAAGAATGCGCCGCCGAGGATCGCACCGATGCGCCGCGATTGATCGTCGGACAGCTCCACGACACAGCTGGGATCCTCGCGATGCCGGTCCATCACGTAGAGGTCGCGCCGGCCGGAGTGATGGAGGATGACGACGACGCGTTGTCCCCGTGAGGCCTGGACCTCGTATCGCCGTCCGATGCCGGGAAGGTCCTGCTCGTTGATGCTCATAGGAACCTCCTATTGGGGCGAACCGGGTTGCTTATCCCTCGACCGGACGGAGGAGCCGCGGTTCTCCGACGACGACCAAGACGTCGCCGGCTTCCAGCACCTCCGGACCCTCCGGACGCGGGATGAGGTGCCCGACGTTCCGACGGATGAGCAGAGGGATGGCCTCTCCGCATACCTGGGCGACGGTGGATCCGACGAATGGAGAACCCGTCTCGATCAACACCTCCTCGAGCCGGATCTTCTTCTCTCCAAGCCCGGTGATGTCGAGGTAGTCCACGACGCGAGGACGCAGCCCGAGAAGAGCCATGTGTCTCCCGCTCGAAACGTACGGAGATATGACGCGATCGGCTCCGGCGCGGTACAGGCGCTCGGGACTATCCGGATCGCTCGCGCGTGCGACGATGAAGAGCTCGGGGCTGATGGAGCGCGCGGTAAGCGTGATGTAGACGTTGTCCGCGTCCGAGTCGACTGCACAAACCAAACCACGAGCCCGTTCTAGACCGGCCGCTCTGAGCACCGGCTCCTGGGTCGGGTCGGCGAGCATGTACGCGACGCCATCGGCTCGCATCAGGTCTTCGAGCTCGGCCTTGGTGTCGAGAACGACGAACGGCACACCCTCGGACTCGAATTCCCGCGCCACGGCGCGGCCGACGCGGCCGTATGCGCAGACGATGTAGTGATCCTTGAGACTGGCGATACGACTCTGCATGCGTCGACTCCTTCCCGACAAGCCGAGCTGACCCTCGGCGACGGCGGTCGTCAACACCGCCAGGAAGAGCAAGAACATCGCGACACCGAGGAACGCGACCGAGATCGTGAACACCTTCTCTCCGCCGGTGAGGGCGGTTGCGGGCTCGAACCCCGCGGTTGTGAGCGCGAGTGCCGTCATATAGGCGGCGTCGACGAGCGAGAAACCGAAAACCAGGTATCCCACGACGCCGTAGGCATACGCCGTGGCCCCGATCGCGACCAGCGTGCCCAATCGTGACGACAGTGGGTGCTGGCGCAGCCAGGCCATCGCCATGATCGGCCGGACCCTCCTCACCGGATCCACCTCCTCGACCGGTGCCCTCCGCTCGGCTAGGCGAAGTCGGGGTGAGGAGGAGCTCGCGACAGAGTAAGAGAGCTGATGAGGGCGGGGCGGGCGCTTCGTAACGGCAGCATTTGGAGTGCGCTGAGGGCGGCGAGGGCGCCGCCTCTGGTTGCGAGCACCGGAGTCGCCCACGGTCGATTGTGGGTCCGCTTGAGATCGCGTCGGCCCGCGGCCGACTCGGCGATCTGGCCCGGAACCGATGATGCGGCTGCGGGGAGGATCGACGTGGTCTCTCGTCCTGCCCCGGAGGAAGGCCCATCAGCTGCGGACGGGATGGCCGAACCCGTTCCGGCACCTGTGGGCAACGCGAGAAGGCCGGCTACGAGAACGAGCCGGAGCAAGGCCAACCCGCGGCGGGTCATGGGTCGGCGACCAGTCTAGCGATGGAGCAGGTTCAGGCGGCGCCGCTCGTGAGCTCGGCGTCGGACGCGGCTGGGAAGAGCACTCGGAACGAAGAGCCGCCGCCGGTACGGTCGTCGACCCAGGCGTGACCGCCGTTCAGCCGCGCGAAGCGCGCGACGAGCGAGAGGCCGATCCCCGTCCCCGGCGCATGCGACGGTGTGTCGCCCTGCCGGAACGGTTCGAAGATCGCGTCGCGCATCTCCTGCGGGACGCCCGGCCCGTTGTCCTCCACCGCGAGGATGATTCCGCCGGGGGTGCGCTCCGTGCGCACCCACACGCGCGTCCCCGCCGGCGTGTGCTTGCCGGCGTTGATGAGGAGGTTCTCGACGATCCGCTCGACGTGAGCGCCGTCCACCGAGAGCGTGACCGGATCCATCTCGATCGATATCGGATGGTTGTTGATCTCGAGCGCCTCGAGCACGCGCAACACCAGCTCGCGCAGCTCGGTTGGGCGCTGTCGCGCTTCGATGATCCCGCGGTTGAGACGATCGAGGTCGAGCAGATCCATGAGCAGCCGGTGGAGGCGCTGCGCATGCACGCCGAGCCGGCCGAGCAGGTAACGCGTGTCGTCGGATTCCAGAGCGATCTCGGGCCGCGCGAGCGTGTCCGACACGCCGATGATGACGGTAAGCGGGGTCCGGAGCTCGTGGGAGACCGCCGCGAGGAGCGAGTTCTTCATGTCGTCCACCTCGCGCAGCCGTTTCGCGGCCTCGCGCTCGCCTTCGAAAGCGGCGCGCAGGGAGTCCTCGATGCGCTTGCGTTCGGTGATGTCGTGGCAGAAGCCGGTGAGCCCCGCTATGCGGCCCGCGTCGTCGAGGACGGTCTCGCCGCGGCCGTGCACCCACAGCACGTCACCGTTCGGGCGGACGATCCGGTATTCGTGATCGTAGGAACCCTTCATGTAGACCGCGGATTCGATCTTCTTCCGAACCCGCTCGCGGTCTTCGAAGTGCACGGAAGCGAGGTAAGCCTCGAACGTCGCCGGGAACCGTTCCGGATCGAGCCCGTAGATCCGGTACATCTCCTCGGTCCACGTCACCTGGTCGATCCGCATGTCCCAGTGGAAGGATCCGATGTGTGCGAGCGCCTGCGCCTCGCGCATCCGCCGCTCGCTCTCGGCCAGCTCGCCGGTGCGCATCGCGACGCGTGCCTCCAGCTCGGTGGCGAGCGCGCGGAGTTCGTCTTGAGCTTCCGTGCGCTCGGTCATGACGGCCGACACCGAGAGCGATGTGAGTGCGACCGCGGCGTTGAAGCCCTGGAGAGCCAGGGCGCTCGCGACCAGCGACATCTCGGCAAAGGGCCCGTTGCCCCGTGCGCGCTGCCAGATCGCGATCACGGAGATCAAGAAAGTCATGATCGAGCTGCCGAGCTGGTGGAAGCGCAAGGCGGCCCAGATCGCCAGGGGGAAGACCAGGTAGCGCATGGGAAGGCCGGTCTCGAACGCCGAGATGGCCAGCAGGGACGTGACCCCGAATATCGCGCAGGCCTCGACGGGTCGCTGGCCGAGGATGTCCCGATCCCGTGACGTGAGGGCCAAGAGCAATGGGGCCAGCACGCTGACACCGCTCGCGTCTCCGACCCACCATTCGAACCAGGTTTGGACGGCACGGCCCGGCTCGACGAGATCGCCCGCCGCGAGCGCGATCGTCCCGAGGATGGAGCTGATCAGCATGCTCCCCACCGCGGCGATGAAGATGAGTCCGACGTCCTTCAGCCTCGTCATGTGAGGACGGAAGTCGCGGCTTCGGAGCAGCCACCCCGCGGCGAGCGGGGCCAGCGTGTTGCCGATCATGATCGCGGCGGCTGTCTTGGGCGGTGCCCCGGTGATGACGTTGGACACGAACGCGCCGAGCGCGATGCCCGGCCACATGCGGGGGCCGTAGATGACGATGGCGGCCACTGCGATCCCGGTCGGCGGCCAAACCGCGGTGACGTGCGGATTGTCTATCGATAGGCTGAGCCCGAGGAGCGCTCCCACGATGTACACGGCGGCCAGCGCTCCCATCCGGAGCGTCAGCGAGGTGTCCCAAAGGCGACGGAGTGCGCCTATGCTCACTCCGGCGGCCGGTTGCTGTGCGGTTGTCGTCATTGGCGGCGTCCTCGTGCCGGGCCGCGTCACCCGACTTACGTAGACGGTAGGTTTCGGTCTAACGAGAGGTCCATAGACCGATGGGGCCATCTGGGGCTGCTCTCCCGGACGGTTCGCGCGCCTTGTGTCGCGGCATTCGCCCGGCTGGTACCGGAGGGTCCGGGTCCCTCTAGACTCCTCGCGATGCCGGCCCCGCGGATCGCCGTCCTTCCATCAGAACCCGAGATCGAACAGGCCGTGATCGAGGGCGGCGGGACGCTGGCTCCCGAAACGGAGGCCGAGGCGATCGTTTGGGTCGACCCTCGCGATCCGGAGGGCTTGCGCGAGGCGTTGTCCCGGTCGCCGGCGCGCTGGATCCAGCTTCCGTTCGCCGGGATCGAACGATTCGTGGCCGCTGGGGTGATCGACCCCGACCGCACGTGGACCTGCGCGAAGGGCATCTACGGGCCGGCGACCGCCGAGCACGGCCTCGGGCTGATCCTGCTCGCCGCCCGTTCGTTGCACCGCCATGCCCGGACGCGCACGTGGATCCGGAACTCGGACCTGAGCGAGACGCGGCGGCTCGCCGGAGCCACCGTCCTCGTCATCGGTACCGGCGGCATCGGAACCGCGCTTGCCGAGATGATCGCGCCGCTCGGCGTTCGGATCCTCGCGGCGAACCGGTCCGGGAAGCCGATGCCTGGGGCGGAACGAACGGTGGCCATGACGGGGGTGAAGGAGCTGCTTCCCGAAGCGGACTTCGTGTTCATCGCAGCACCGCTCACGGATGAGACGCGGGGACTGATCGACGCCGACGCGCTCAGCCTCATGAAGCCGGGCGCCTGGATCGTGAACGTCGCGCGCGGCGCGCTGGTCGACACCGACGCGCTCGTCGATGCATTGCGCGAAGACCGGATCGGCGGGGCAGCCCTCGACGTGACCGACCCCGAGCCGCTGCCCGACGGTCATCCTCTATGGCAGATGGACAACGTGATCGTGACGTCCCACGCGGCGAACACCTTCGCCATGGCGATGCCGGATCTCGGAGCACTCGTGAAGCGCAACGTCCAGCGATTCGCCGCGGGGGAACCGCTCGAGGGTCTCGTCGACGTGAAGCTCGGCTACTGAGCTACGCGGTGCGCGGATCCGGCGCTTCGGTGTCGATCTCGTAGCGCTCGATCGCTTCGGTGACCTCTTCGGCCTTCGCCTCGCCGGCTTGCGCCAGCCCGTGCAGCGTCGCGACGATCACGTGCCCGGCGTCGACCTCGAAGTGCCGGCGCAGCGCCGCGCGCGTGTCGGAGCGTCCGTAGCCGTCGGTTCCGAGCGGTACGAAGGGACCCGGCACCCAGCGGGAAACCATCTCGGGAACCGACTTCATGAAGTCCGAGACCGCGATCACCGGGCCGCCGGCGTCCGATAGCGAGGCGGTCACGTAAGGGACCGGCGCCGGTTCGCCGGGGTGCAGCCGTGCCCAGCGCTCGGCCGACAGCGCGTCCTCCCGCAGGAGCTTGTACGACGTCGCGCTCCACAGCTCCGCCGCGACGTCGTGCTCGGCGGCGAGCAGGTCCCGCGCCTCGGTCGCCGCCTTCCAGGCCGGGCCGCTGAACAGGATCGTTGCGCGTCGCGACGGGCCTTCGGGTGCGGCCTCGTAGCGGTAGAGGCCGCGCAGCACGCCGTCGGCGACGCCGTCCGGCATCGGCGGCATCGGATAGTTCTCGTTGTAGAGGGTCAGGTAGTAGAAGACGTCCTCGGGCTTCTCGCCGAACATCCGCTTGATCCCGTCCTGGACGATCAGCGCCAGCTCGTAGGCGAACGCCGGATCGTAGGTTCGGATGTTCGGCACGGTCGACGACAGCACGAGCGAATGCCCGTCCTCGTGCTGGAGCCCCTCGCCGTTGAGCGTCGTCCTTCCTGCAGTCCCGCCGCAGAGGAACCCACGGCCGCGGATGTCGCCGAACTGCCAGATGAGGTCGCCGACACGCTGGAAGCCGAACATCGAATAGAAGATGAAGAACGGGATCATCGGCTCGTCCCACGTCGCGTACGCGCTTCCCGCGGCTTGCATCGACGCCATCGATCCGGCCTCGGTGATGCCTTCTTCGAGGATCTGACCGGTCTTCGACTCCTTGTAGGTCAGGAGCATGCCGGCATCCACCGGCTCGTAGAGCTGACCGAACGGAGCGTAGATCCCGAACTCTGCGAACAGCGGATCCATACCGAACGTGCGTGCTTCGTCGGGGATGATGGGCACGACGCGCGTCCCCATCGTCTTGTCGCGCATGAGCGCGCGGATGATCCCGGTGAGCGCCATCGTGGTCGAGACCGCGCGGCCCTTCGAACCTTCGAAGAACGAGCCGAAGGTCTCGTCGGCCGGCTGCGGCAAAGCCTTCGCCGTCGTGCGCCGCTTCGGGACCGAGCCGCCGAGCGAGCGCCGGCGCTCCATGAGATAGTCGTGGATCTCCGAGCCCTCCGGCGGCCGGTAGTACGGCGGCATCTCGTCCTCTTGATCGATCGACTCCTCGGGGACCTCCTCCTGGAGGTACAGGCGCTCGCGCAGCTCCCGCAGCTGCTTCGAGGACATCTTCTTGATCTGGTGCGTGACGTTGCGCGCCTCGATGTCGGGCCCGAGCGTCCACCCCTTGATCGTCTTCGCCAGGATCACCGTCGGGGAACCCTCGTTCTCGATCGCGGCTTGGTATCCGGCGTAGAGCTTCTGGTAGTCGTGGCCGCCGCGCGGGAGCATGCGAAGCTCCTCGTCCGACAAGTGCGCGACCATCTGCTTCAGCTGCTCGTCCGGGCCGAAGAAGTGCTCACGGATGTAGGAGCCCTGCTCGGTCGCGTATTTCTGGAACTCGCCGTCGACCGTCGAGTCCATCTTCGCGACGAGCAACCCGTCATGATCGTTCGCCAGCAGCTCGTCCCATTTGCGGCCCCAGATGACTTTGATCACGTTCCAGCCGGCGCCACGGAAGATCGCTTCGAGCTCCTGCACGATCTTGCCGTTGCCGCGCACCGGTCCGTCGAGCCGCTGGAGGTTGCAGTTCACCACCCAGATGAGGTTGTCGAGCTGTTCGCGCCCGGCGAGGGAGAGCGAGCCGAGCGTCTCGGGCTCGTCGGTCTCGCCGTCGCCGACGAAGCACCACACCTTGGACTGGGACGTGTCGGTGATCCCGCGATGGTGCAGATAGCGGTTGAAGCGCGCCTGGTAGATCGACGCCAGCGGCGAGAGCCCCATCGACACCGTCGGGAACTCCCAGAACTCCGGCATGAGCCGCGGATGCGGGTACGACGACAAACCGCGGCCGCCGAGCTCGCGACGGAAATGGTCGAGCCGATCCTCGTCGAAGCGACCCTCGAGGAACGCGCGGGCGTAGATCCCCGGCGCCGCGTGTCCCTGGAACATGACGAGGTCGCCCGGGTGGTCGCCGTCGCGGCCGTGGAAGAAGTGGTTGAACCCCACCTCGTACAGGGACGCCGACGAGGCGTAGGTGGCGAGATGGCCGCCGATCCCTTCCGAGAGCATGTTCGCGCGCGTGACCATCACCGCGGCGTTCCAGCGGATGAACGCGCGGATGCGCCGCTCGATGTGCTCGTCGCCGGGGAACGGTGGCTCCTTGTCGGCGGGGATCGTGTTGACGTAGTGGGTCGACACGGTGGCGGGGAACCCGACCTGAAGCTCGCGTGCACGCTCGAGCAGCTTGATCAGCAGATACCGCGCGCGGGTCTTTCCTCTGGCGTCGACGAGCGCCTGGAAGGACTCGAGCCACTCAGCGGTCTCTTCCGGATCCATGTCCGGGACCTGGCGCGCGAAACCGTCGATGATCATGCCTGGATACTCCCCATTCCTGTATCGGAGCTACCCGCGGACACTGTAAGCCCACCCTATCGCTGCTGCTAGCGTCGGCGGCTAGTGCGCGAAGGAAGCCCAGGTAGTCTTAGCGCCCATGGCGTTCACCCACACCGTCCGGCCACGCTACGCCGAGGTCGACATGCAGGGCGTGGTTTTCAACGCGCACTGGTTGACCTACTTCGACGAAGCGGGGACGCGCTACTTCGAATCCGGCGGCTTCGATCCCAAGACGACCTTCATCGAGGGCGGCGCCTTCGACGTGATGGTCGTGAAGGCCACCCTGGAATGGAAGGGTCCGGCCGGGTTCGACGACGAGGTCGTGATCGACGTGCGCCCCGACCGGATCGGCAACAAGTC
>DATFGK010000013.1:0-5702 GCA_035249485.1 Actinomycetota bacterium
CTGCCGAGAAATGCTTCGGGAGATGCGCGCTCGTATCGATCCACACGTTCGGATGCTTCCATGCGATCGCGATCATCTCTTCGGTCCAGGGCCAGCCGATGTGACCGGCGACGATCCGGAGCTCCGGGAAATGCACGGCGATCTGGTCGACGTGCAGCGGCCGGCCGGTGCTCGACGGGTAGGTCGGCGGGCCGGTGTTGCCGACCTGGATCTGCAGCGTCACGTCGAGCTCGACGCACGCGGCGTAGAGCGGGTACCACCCGGCCTCGGTCGGATCCTTGCGGTCGATGAACGGCTCGAGCTTGAGCGCCTTGAAGCCCTTCTCGAGCACCTGACGCTTGAGCTCTCGCACCGCGACCATTACACCGTCGGGTCCCCACGGGTCGGCGCTTCCGACGCCGATCAACCGATCGGGGAACTTCGCGACCGCCTCCTCGACCGCTGCGACCGGGATCAGCGGCCCGGCCGAGCAAAGCGCGCGGTCGACGCCCGCGGCCCCCATCTCCTCGATCATCGTCTCGGTGTCGATGCCGCCGCGCAGGCGGTCGGCGCCGCCGTAGCGGTCGGCGAGCGCCCAGTTACGCTCCGGCATGGCCGAAACGATCTCCTTGGTCCACGGCTGGACCCAGGCGTCGATGATCTCGTGATCCTTCGCGCTCCCCGCCATCAGTTAGATGATTGCACATGAAGCCCGATCCGAGTCGCCGGATACCCTTGGGCCGACGTGACCCAGCGGCGGTTCACCTTCCGGACCCAGACCTCGGTGACCTCGAACGCGCCACCCGCGGACGTGTTCGTGGTCGTCTCGGATCTCCGTGCGCACATCGTCTGGTCGGGCGAGCGGGCCGAGGATCCCACGTTCAAGCTGTTGACGCTGGAGGCCCCCGACGGCCCCGCAACCGTCGGGACCGCCTTCGCATCCACGGGCGCGAACTTCAACGGCACGTTCCGCGACCGCTCGGTCGTGGCCGAGGCGTCGCCTCCCGGCCGCTTCGTGATCGAGACAGACGCCCGGCTCGAGCGCAAGCGCGGACGCCCGTGGGAGGTCCACTTCCAGCACCGATACGACATCGCAGCTGAGGGCGCCGAGTCGCGGATCACATACACCGAGACCATCTCACGCGTGAATTACGTCCCCTACTGGCTCAAGCCGTGGATGCGACCACTCTCGAAGCTCGTGATCAACCGCGCCGACCGGAAGCAGCTCGCGAACCTCGCGCGGCTGGCGGAGGAGCGTTCCCGTTCGTGACGGAGCCTTGGCACGGGCAGCGCCCTGTGTCAGGCTGAGCGGCGCACCGCGACACCGAGGGGAGCCGGGCATGACGACGATCGAGTCCCGCGGGAATATCGAGGAGCGCAATCCCTACCTCGAGGGGAACTTCGCGCCGATCCACACCGAGATCACCGCGCACGATCTGCCGGTCCACGGCGAGCTCCCCGCCGACATCGACGGGATGTATGTGCGCATCGGCTCGAACCCGATGTTCTCACCGGTCGGCCGGTACCACTGGTTCGACGGCGACGGGATGCTCCACGGGATCCAGTTCTCGAATGGCTCCGCCACCTATCGGAACCGCTGGGTCCGAACCGAAGGTCTTGCGGCCGAGGAGCAGGCCGGAAAAGCATTGTGGAAGGGCATCCGGGAGCCGGCCGACTTCAGTCGCCCCGGCGGTCCGTACAAGGACACCGCGAACACCACGCTGACCTTCCACGCCGGGAAGCTGCTCGCGCATTGGTGGCTGGGCGGCGCGTCGTACGTGATCGACGTTCCGACGCTCGAGACCGTCGGCGTCGAGGGATTCGGCGGAGGCCTTAACGGGGGGATGTCGGCGCACCCGAAGGTCGATCCCGAGAGCGGCGAGTTGATCTTCTTCGACTATGGGCCCATACCGCCGTACCTCACCTACGGCGTGATCGGTGCGGACGGGAAGCTCGCGCACGAAGTCCCGATCGAGCTGCCGGGTCCACGTCTCCAGCACGACATCGCGATCACGCCGAACTATTCGATCCTGCTCGACATGTCGATGATGTGGGACCCGGATCTGCTCGCGAAGGGCCGGATCCGCAACGGCTTCTTCCGCGACAAGCCGACGCGGCTCGGCGTGATCCCGCGGTATGGCTCGAACGACGACGTGCGGTGGTTCGAGGCGGAGCCGTTCTTCATGTACCACACGATCAACGCGTGGGAGGACGGCGACGAGATCGTCTTGACCGGCTGCCGGATCGACAACCCGCTTCTCGGCGATCCGCTGAACCCGAAGACGGATCGGATCGTCCCCTCGATCGCGACGCTCCGGCTCGAGCCGCACCTGCACGAGTGGCGTATCCAGCTTTCCTCGGGCATCGTGAAGGAGGAACGCATAGACGAGACGATGGGCGAGTTCCCGACGATGGACGACCGCTCGCTCGGGCGCCCGACGCGACTGTCGTACGTGCCGCGGATGGCCGAGGGCGAGGCCCTGCTGTTCGACGGCGTGATGGTCTACGACGATGACGTCGTCCGCGAGCAGTACGGGTACCCGGCCGGCTGGTACGGCGGCGAGGTCACGTTCGCGCCGCGGACCGGCGCCTCGATGCGCGAGGACGACGGTTACCTGGTGACCTTCGTGGCCGAGGAAGCGACAGGGTCCTCGGAGGCGTACGTGTTCGATGCCTCACGCGTCGCGGACGGCCCGGTCGCACGGCTTCCGATCCCGCAGCGTGTTCCGACCGGCTACCACACGGAGTGGGTCCCGGCCTAGCCGAGCTTCGCCATCACCTCGGCGTTGAACGTGTCGAACCAGGCCTTGAGCTCGTCCTCCGTCCGCGCGAACGCCGGAACGACAACGCGGCTCACCCCCGTGTCGGCGTAGGCACGGATCGTCTCGACGTCCATCGCGCCCGCGGTCACCTCGACCGCATCGGGATCGCGGCCGGCCTCAGTGGCGGCCTCGCGCATGATCCCGAGCAGGCGGGTGAGGTGCTCGGCGCCGAGGCCCCACGGGAAGAAGCCGTCGCCGATCCGGCCGGCCCGGCGCGCGGCGGCGTCGGTGTGGCCGCCGACGATGATCGGGATCGAATCTCGCGGCGGCTTCGGATAGCTCTTCGCTTTGTCGAAGGTCGCGAACCGACCGCCGAACGTCGGCTCGGCGTCCCTCCAGAGCACGCGCAACGCCTCGACGTACTCGTCGGTGCGCGCGCCGCGCTCCTCGAACGGGACCCCGAGCGCGTCGAACTCCTCTTGCAGCCAGCCGACGCCGATCCCGAGCAGAAGCCGGCCGTTCGAAAGCGTGTCGAGCGTCGCGCACTCCTTCGCCAGGAGCACCGGATTGCGCTGCGGAAGGATCAGGATCCCCGTCGCGAGGTTGATCCGCTCGGTCACCGCGGCGGCATAGGCGAGCCAGATCAGCGGGTCGCCGATCGAGACCTCTTCCTTGCCGGGCATGCGACCCGTATCCGAGTACGGGTACTGCGACTTGTAGTTGGCCGGGACCACAACGTGCTCGACGGTCCAGAGGGACTCGAAGCCGGCGTCCTCGGCCAGTCGCGCGAGGATCGTGGCGTTTGGGCCCTCGACCCGCCTGCCGGCGTTGACCCCGGTCACCCCGAACTTCATCGGGCGGATTGTAGACGTCGGTTGCCGCGGAACGCCCCGCCGGCCTTTCGACGGCACGTGTGTGCCTCCGCGTACGCCACGCGTACGTCTTGCAACAAACCCTGGGACCGACCGAGCAGATCCGGTCGGGGCGGACCCACTACCGAAAATTCCCGAGGCGCCGGTAGTTCATCCGGGTCCCGCACAAATGCCGACATGAGGGACCCGGCACAGTTTCCATAGGACCGCCGTCCCATCTCGGTGCCGTCCGGGTCGCCGAACAATGGGTTCTCGGCTCCCCACGGGAGCATCGACGGCACAGGAGTGGACCATGGCTACTGGGAAGACCCGACGGAGCCGGGCCCGGCTCGCCGTCATCGTCCTCGGCCTCGTCGCACTGGTGACGCTGGGCGCGACGTTCACGAACGCGGCCCCGCCGTTCACGACGACGATCTCGGTCGACGACGTCAGCGACCTGAGCGTCACGATCTCCGGGCAGGCGGACTCGCCTTCGCAGGCCGACCATCACATGGTCATCGTCTGGGGCGATGGGACCGAGGACGTGCTCCCGAACTTCACGTCGGACGCTCCCTGGAACTGGGGGCCCGTGTCGCACACCTACCTCGCCGACGGCACATACGACATCGTCGCCACGCTCATCCACGCCACGCCCCAGGGCAATGACAGGGGCAGTGCCACAGCGAGCGTGACCGTCGCCGCGCCTTCCACCGAGGGTCCTTCGGACGTTGAAGACGACGACACGGCCGTCCTGGGCACCAAGACCGTGAAGAAGCCGGGTCGTCTCGCGAAGACGGGTCCCGAGCACATCGGTCTCACGGTGGCCGGACTGACGTTCCTGCTGGCGGGCGCCCTGCTCCACATGTTCGCCGCGCGCCGGGACGAGTCCGTGATCCACGGCTAAACGCAGAGGAAGCTAAAGAGGAGCGGTCCGAGGGCCGCTCCTCTTCACGTTCTCGCCCGGCCTACCCGGCGCTCGAGTGACCCTCCGCCCACGCCCACGCGTGGGTTTTGGGACACTCGTTGCAGCGATCGAGCAGATCCGGTCGGACGCGCCGGTCGCAGCCTTGCCGTTCCGCCGAAATCGGGATTATCTTATTTATTTACCCGATAGCGGGAGAGCCAGGGATGCCGCTCGCCGACGAGGGCAAGGTCGTCATCGAGGTCGGTCTCAACGAGACCGAGTTCAAGGACGTCAATCCCAACATCCCCTACGGCTCCGCTGAGATCGCCGCCTCCGCTATCGACGCCGCCCGGGCCGGTGCCGCGATCATCCACTACCACGCGCGAACCGACGCCGGGGACCAGGCGTTCGTCGACGATGGGATCTCTCGCCGGGCGCTGACGGCGATCGCGCGCGAGGTCGACGTGCTCGCGTACCCGAGCTATCGCGAGGCGAAACTCGATCACGTGTGGGCGCTGTCCGACCGGCCGCCGGAAGGCTTCGCGTTCCAGTTCACGCCGTTCGACGTCGTCCAGCACGTGAAGCGCGCGAGCTGGGACGAGTCGCGCAAGGAGTTCGGCGTCATCACGTACGGCAGGCCCGGCGAGGAGCCGGAGCGGCCGCCGTACCCGCCGGAGCTCGACGAGTTCGAGCGGCGGGGGCTCGTGCCGAACATCGCGATCTTCGACTCGGGAGACCTCCGCTGGACGGTGCTGGCGGCGCGCGCCGGCGTCCTCCGCCAGCCGCTGAACATCAAGCTCTTCTTCAGCGAGCGGTGGATCTCCATGAACGATCCCGCCGAGGATGTGCTCGACTTCCTCGTTTCCCAGATCCCGGCCGGCATCGACTACGAGGCGATCGTCGTCCCCTACGCGATGGAGAGCCCCGAGCGGTGCGACGAGCTCTGGAACGCGGCGCTCACGCGAGGGCTCGGTGTTCGCGCGGGAATCGGAGACTGTCCGCGGGCGTTCCCGACGGCGAGCAACGCCGACCTCGTGCGCCGGGTCGTCGAGCTCGCCGCGAAGCGCGGCCGCTCGCCCGCGAGGCCCGACGACGTCCGCCGACGTTGCGGACTGCCGGTCGCTGCGGAGGCTAGATCGTGACGGTCGTGCCGCAGGACCGGCCGCCGCAGACCGCGCTCGTGATCGGCGGCAGCCGCGGCATCGG
>DATFGK010000014.1:0-9972 GCA_035249485.1 Actinomycetota bacterium
GCGAGCGTAGCATCGGCCCCCAAGCCGAGGGAGGTGCATCTGTGCCACTTCCGCGAGAAGAAGGCACCCCACCCGATGCGGGAGTCCGCACCCCCGGCGGCGGCGTCAGGAAGCGGCGATCATCTTCCGCAGCACGGCGGGCAGGATCCCGCCCTCGCGGAAGTAGTGGAGCTCCGTCGGCGTGTCGATCCGGGCGCGGGCCTCGAATGTGATGGCCGACCCGTCCTCGCGGCGAGCGACAACCGGCAGCGTCCCGCCCGGCGTCAGTCCGGCGACGCCGGCGATATCGAAGGTCTCGCGGCCAGTGAGGCCGAGCGACTCCGCCGTCTCGCCCGCCGCGTACTCGAGCGGCAGCACGCCCATCTGAACGAGGTTCGACCGGTGGATCCGCTCGTACGATTCGGCGATGACCGCCCGGACGCCGAGCAGCGCGGTGCCCTTCGCCGCCCAGTCGCGGCTCGAGCCCGCGCCGTACTCCTTACCGGCAAGGATCAGCAGAGGGATGCCATCGGCTTGGTAGCGCGTCGAGGCGTCGAAGATGGTCGTCTGCTCGCCCGTCGGGAGGAACTCGGTGACGCCGCCCTCGGTGCCCGGGACGAGCTTGTTCCGCAGCCGGATGTTCGCGAACGTGCCGCGGACCATGACGTCGTGGTTGCCGCGCCGCGCGCCGTATGAATGGAGCTTGTCGGGGGTCACGCCGCGACCGGCGAGCCATTCACCGGCGGGGGACCCGGCCTTGATCGAGCCGGCTGGCGAGATGTGGTCGGTCGTGACCGAGTCGCCGACCCAGACGAGCACCCGCGCGCCGGCGATGTCGGTCACCGGCTCCGGCGTCGTCCCGATCTCCTGGAGGAACGGTGGCTCTGCGATGTACGTCGACGCGGCATCCCACTCGTACAGGTCGCCTTCGGGGACCGGGAGGCTCCGCCAGCGCTCGTCGCCGTCGGTGATCGAGGCGAACCGCGATCGGTAGGAGTCGGGATCCATGGCGCCCTCGATCGTGCTGCGCACCTCGTCCTCGGCCGGCCAGATGTCGCGGAGGAAGACCGGGTTCCCTTCGCGGTCGGTGCCGAGCGGGTCGGTCGTGAGATCGATGTCCACGGTCCCGGCGAGCGCGTAGGCCACGACGAGCGGGGGAGAGGCGAGGAAGGCGAGCCGAACCTGCGGGTGGATGCGGCCCTCGAAGTTCCGGTTGCCCGATAGCACGGCCGCCGCCGCGAGGTCGTTGCCTTCGATAGCGCTCGCGACCTCGTCCGGGAGCGGACCCGAGTTGCCGATGCACGTCGTGCAGCCGAACCCGACGAGATAGAAGTTGAGCTTCTCGAGCTCCTCGAGGAGCCCCGAGCGGCGGAGATAGTCCTCGACGACCGGCGAGCCGGGCGCAAGGCTCGTCTTCACGGTCGGCGGCACGCGCAGCCCGCGCGCCGCGGCGTTGCGCGCGAGCAGCCCGGCCCCGACCATCACCGAGGGGTTCGAGGTGTTGGTGCACGACGTGATCGCCGCGATAACGACCGATCCGTCGCCGATCGCGGCTTCGCCCTTCGGCGTCGAGACCTTCACGCTGCGAACGACCGGCGCCTCGACGGAGCCGTTATCGACGCCGCCCGCGTGCGCGCCGCGGAGGATGTCGAGCTCGTCGTGGAAGGCGTCCGGAACCTTTGGCAGCGTCACGCGATCTTGCGGGCGTTTCGGGCCGGCCATGGAGGGCTCGACCGAGGAGAGGTCGAACGCGAGCGTCTCCGAATACGAGGGCTCCGCGCCGGGCTCGCGCCAGAGGCCCTGCTCCTTCGTGTAGCGCTCCACGAGATCGATCAGCTCCGGGTCGCGGCCGGTCGCGCGCAGGTAGGTGAGCGTCTGCTCGTCGACCGGGAACACCCCCTCGGTCGCGCCGTACTCCGGCGACATGTTCGAGATCGTGGCGCGGTCGGGAACCGCCAGCGACGAGAGCCCGTCGCCGTAGAACTCGACGAACTTGCCGACGACGCCGTGCTTGCGGAGCAGCTCCGTCAGCGCGAGCACCAGATCCGTGGCGGTCGCGCCGGACGGCAGCGCGCCGGTGAGCTTCACGCCGACGACGACGGGCGTCAGCATCGTCACCGGCTCGCCGAGCATCGCCGCCTCGGCCTCGATCCCGCCGACGCCCCATCCGAGCACGCCGACCCCGCCGATCATCGTCGTGTGCGAGTCGGTCCCGACGAGTGTGTCGGGATACGCGACGGTCTCGCCGTCGTGCTCCTCGGTCATCACGACACGCGCGAGGAACTCGAGGTTCACCTGATGAACGATCCCCGCCCCAGGCGGCACGATCATCATCCGGCGGAACGCACGCTGCGCCCAGCGGAGGAACGCGTACCGCTCGCGGTTCCGCTCGTACTCGAGCTCGACGTTGCGGCCGAACGCCTCGCGCATCCCGAAGAAGTCGACGAGTACCGAGTGGTCGATCACGAGGTCGGCCGGGATCACCGGGTTCACGCGCGCCGGATCGCCTCCCAGCCGAGCGACGGCGCCGCGCATCGCGGCGAGATCCGCCACGCATGGCACGCCGGTGAAGTCCTGGAGCACGACGCGTCCCGGGAAGAACGGGAACTCGACCGCATCCCCG
This sequence comes from Actinomycetota bacterium, assembly GCA_035249485.1. Taxonomy (GTDB): domain Bacteria; phylum Actinomycetota; class AC-67; order AC-67; family AC-67; genus DATFGK01. The sequence goes on from DATFGK010000014.1 coordinate 2,603, forward strand.
GACGGGAACCCCGACAACGCGTCGAGGTGGACGGCTTCGGCGCCGCGCCCTTGATGTCGCAAGGCGTTCTCGAGGAAGAGCCGCACGACGTAGGGCAGCCTCGCGACGAGGTCCGATTCGACGACGCGGTCGAGGCGCGCGATCCCGACCGAGCCGCCCGCGACCTCGAGCGTGTCCTTCGCGCGTCCCGGCGTGGGCATCGGCTTCATCTTAGAGGCTCGCCCGAAGGCCCCGCATTTGTAACGGCCGTCACGTTCGGAGCGCCGCGTCCGCGAACGACCGTCGCCGGCCCGCGCCGGAAACTGGGTCCGATCGAAGCACCTTCCGAGGAGGGGAGAGCCATGAAGGCGTACATGAGGATGTCGTTGCGATCGGCCATCGTCGCGATGTTCGCGGTCATCGTCGCCGCGTGCGCCGGTCCGCCCACGGTGAAGACGGCGGTCGGAGAGGAAGAGACCATCGCGGCCGCCGTCCAAGCCGTGGGCGCCGACCTCTCTCCGGCGACGCGCGTCGCCGCGTACTGCGCGATCGAGCGGACCGCGGTCGACGCGCTGCGTCCGTTCCGTCAGCCGAAGAACCCGCCGAACGTCGGTGAGATCGCCGACCAGGCTGCGACGCTCGCGGTCACCGTCGCCGAGGTTGCCCCGGGCGAGATCGCCGAAGCGCTCCAGATCCAGCGGTCGGTCCTCGGGCAGATCGATCGAGCCGTGTCGGACGGTACCTACGACGTCGTTGCGTACGGGCGCACGTACGTGCGATTCACCTCGCGAACGATGGCGTTCATGGATGCGGTTGCAGACATCGCGGCCTTCGACCGCGACGTCTGCGGGATCGTCTGAAGACCCCACCCACCGGGGAGCGCGGGCCCGGCTCGCTTGCGAGCCGGGCCCGCCCACGCTGCCACGCCGACCGGTGCGGAGGAGTCGGGGGTGCCGGCGCCGAAAGTGGAACCTCTATGCGGCGCCCATCTCTCAGTCTTAGCGCGCTCCTCTGCGTCCTTGCGGTCGCTGCCTCCGCGGCCGGCGTGATCCCCGAACAGGTCCCCGACCTGCCCGTTCTCGTTGCCGAGACGGAGCCCGGGCGTCTCCAGACCTCGCGGGCGGCCGACGTTGCTCCGGCACCCAAGACGGTCGACGGGGACGTCTCCGATTGGAAGGGGACGCCCACGCGGCTCGGCGGCACCGCGATCTACTCCGCAGGCGAGTACGTGTATTCGGACTTCACAGGTGACGACTTCGGCGCCGACGACGGGCACGATCGCGACCGGCTCGCGAAGCTCGACCCGCTCCGCGGCCTCGAGCCGCGGACCTATAAGGCGGATCCGCTGGGGCAGGTGCTCGGCGACGAGTTCGGCGTCGGCGGCCCGCTGACGAGCGAGCCCGAGTACGGCGACGCGGCATATCCGCAGGGGCTCGAGCATCAGGCCGACATCGCCGAGGCGCGGGTCGCGGCAACCGGGGAGGATCTCTTCTTCCTCGTTCGCACGACGCAGATGACGACCGCAGCCGGAACCGCCGCGCTGATCCTGATCGACACCGCACCCGGCGGCTCGTACCCGGCGCCCGGCGGGCTCACGACGGTGGCCGAGATCGCGATCGTCGCGGCGGGCAACGCGATCACGACGTACATGAGCCGCGGAGCACTCGTTGCGCCGCCGCCCGGCTCGTACGCGGTGGTCTCCAACCCGAGCGGCTTCACGAACGCGATCGAGATCCGCCTCGCGAAGGGCATGCTCCAGCTCGGCAGCGGCTCGCTCCCGTCGCCGCTCCCCATCGCGATCGCGACCGGGATCGCCGGAGCCGACGGCAAGCTCGGGCAGGTCGCCACCGGAGAGGCCGCGACGAACCTGATCAACGTCGCTTTCCGCGACGACGAGCCGGTCCGGATCCGCATGGACCGCGAGCAAGCGCTGACGCTGCTCGCCGGCACGATCGACCGTTACCTCGCGTCGATCGAGGTCGCGGATCTGCTCGCCGGCCGAACCGATCTGTTCACGCCGGGCCCCGGGTACTACGAGCGCGGGTTCATCTCGGACTCGCCCGTCGTTCGCGAGACCTACTCGAGCGACGAGCCGCAGGGGATCCATCAGCACTACGGCCTCTACATCCCCACGACCTACGCGTCGTCGGCGCTCAGTCGGGGACTCTTGTGGCTCCATCCGCGGTCGAGCGGGACGACGCACCTGGCGGCAGGATGGGTGCCCGGCATCATCAGCCAGCTCGGCGAGGACAGCGGGCGAGTCGTGCTCTCGCCGAGCGCACGCGGCGCCTCGACGTGGTATGTGGGCCGTGGACACGAGTCGTTCCTCGAGACGTGGGAAGACGCGATGTCGTCGTGGAGGATCGACCCCGATCGCGTCGCGGTCACCGGACACTCCATGGGAGGCTTCGGCTCGTACCTCGTCGGCCTGCTCTATCCGGACCGGTTCTCGGCGGCGTTCCCGATCGCGGGCCCGGTGACGCAAGGAGCCTGGCTCGGGGCCGGCGACCCGCTCGAACCGCAGAACGGCGGCAACGTCGAAGCCGAGTTCATGTTCAACATCGTCGAGAACGCCCGCAACCTTCCCTACATCATCTTCCAAGGCACCGACGACGAGCTCGTGTGGGTGACGGGCGTGACGCGGATGGCATCGCGTTTCACGCAGCTCGGATACCGGAACCGCCTGTACCTGCTGCTCGGTCAGGAGCACTATTCGCCCCTGATCGTCGATGAGTGGTCCGACCCCGCCCGCTACATCAACGGAACGAAACGCGATCCCAACCCCGCGCGCGTGACCTACCGCATCTGGCCGGCCCTGGAGAGGGCCGTCGAGACGATCGGCGTGCCCGAAGGCGCCACGCTCGACTACGCGTTCGACGGCGCCTACTGGGTCGACGGACTGACGGTGCGTGAGGGCGACCCGAACGATCCCGCGATCGTGGGGACGTTCGACGCGACGACCCAAGGGCGCGGGGTTCCGAGCACGCTCGGGATACCGGAAGGAAGCGTCGCCGCGGTGGGTCACACCGCGCCGTTCGTGATGGGCGGCCTCGCGTGGCTCGGCACCGGATCATCGGCGCCGGCGAACGCGTTCAACGCGACGCTGACGAACATCGCCGGAGCCCGGCTCGATCTGGCACGGATGGCGCTCTCGACGGCCGCGCCGATCACGGCGACGATCACGACCGACGGTCCCGCCGTGCTCCGGCTGGCAGGCGTGTGGGCGTCCGCGCCGGCGGTGACCGGCGCGCAGGCGGCCTACGCCGGCGGCGTGCTCGAGATCGCGTTCGCTGCGGGAACGCACACGATCACGATCGCGCCGTAGCGCTCAGCGCAAGGAACCGTCGACCTCGACGCGATCCGCAGATCCATCGGCCGGCGCCAGCTCACGGAGCTCCGCCGGAAGCGCCGCGAGCACGTCCGCACAGCGTTCCCTCGCCTCGTCGAGCGCCGGCGCCCGGACCGGCCGTCCCCCGTCCATGACGCGTTCGAGCAACGGTCTCGCTCCCTCGATCGGCACGCCGTCGAGCGCAAGAACGTCCAAGAACCCGTCGCGCCTCCACACCTGCTTCCGCCCGCCGAGCGATTGCTTCTCCGGGGAGCGCTTCGCGCGACCGCGCCCGGCGTACTCCACGAGTTTGTAGACGCCGGCGAGCGCGGGAGCGTCCGCCACGACGCCGAGCTCCGTCCCGACGCCGAACGTGTCGACCGGCGCGCCGGCACCGACGATCTCGGCGATCCGGTACTCGTTGAGATCCCCCGACGCGACGATCCGCGCCGACGTGAGGCCGGCCGCGTCGAGCATCCGGCGCGTGGTGTGCGCGAGCGCCGCCAGATCGCCCGAGTCCAACCGGATCCCGCGCAGCGCGTGCCCGCGCGCGGCGAGCTCACGTCCGACCTCGATCGCACGGCGCACGCCTTCCTCCGTGTCGTATGTGTCGACGAGCAGCACGGCCGCGTCGGGGAAATCCCGCGCGTACTCACGGAACGCCTCGCGCTCGTCCTCGAACGCCATCACGTAGGAGTGCGCCATCGTGCCCACGACCGGGATGCCGAACCGTTTGCCGGCGAGCACGTTCGAGGTCCCCGCCGCGCCGGCGATCCACGCGGACCGCGCGGCCGTCAGCGCAGCCTCGCCGCCGTGGTCGCGGCGGAGGGAGAAATCGACGACCTCGCGGCCGCCTGCCGCGATCACGCACCGCGCGGCTTTGCTCGCGACTCCCGTCGCGTACAGGACGGTGCTGAGCAGGAAGGACTCGGCGAGCTGCGCCTCGGGAAGGGGAGCGGTGACGCGGAGCATCGGCTCGCCGGCGAAGAGTGCCTCGCCCTCGGGCATCGCCCACACGTCGCCGGTGAACCGGAGGTCGCCGAGCCAGCCGAGGAACTCGTCGTTGAATCGTCCGAGCGTTCGCAGGTAGACGAGATCACTCGCAGAGAAGCGCAGTGTCGACAGGTACTCGAGCGCCGCCTCCAGGCCGCACGCCACAAGGAACCGCCGCGCTTTCGGAAGATGACGGACGAAGAGCTCGAAGGTTGCCGGCTCCGTCATCCCGCGACGGCGGTACGACTGGAGCATGGTGAGCTGATACAGATCGGTGAGGAGCGCCAGCTCCTCACCGGAACCGGGATCCGAGGCGCTCACGCCCCGACGATACGGGCTCTACAGCCCCGGCTTCCAGATCATCAAGAAGATCTCACGACACCTTACAGATGAGGAACGTTGGATCCCGGCTTCACGACCATCAAGACGATGATGGCGATGAGGAGCACTGTCAGGAACTGACCGCCCATCGCCACCTTCTTCATCAACGCGCCGAACTCGGGGCCGAACTGGTTGGACTCGGCCAGATGGAGCGCCTTCTTCGCGGTCCGTCCCTGGACGAAGATCGCGAATCCCATCGCCACGATGTAGAGGATGATCGCGACCAGGAGCCAGCGTCCACGTGACTCGAAGGGGTTGTAGAGGTCGTCGCCGTCGAGGATGAGCAGCGCTCCGGAGAGAGGCTGGAGCGTGAGCGCCAGGGGCGTCACCCACTTGTTCTCGATGAACTCAACCAAGCCGAGCGCCCACGCGACCGGAGCGCCTTCCTTCTTTGCTTGGGCGCCGATGAACGCGTACGCGACCGTCGGACCGAAGATGAAAACCGCCCCCAAGATGTGGATCGTGAGAATGAAGTTCTTCCAGCCCATGATTTCCCCCTTTGACGCCGGCGCCGGGATTGTACGACGCGTCCCACCAGGTGTTAAGCATCCCGCCACCCTTGGGAACAGTAGGTCCGAGGGGTAGAATCCCAGCGGGCAGGGATCCTGGCCGGAATCCAGGGGCGCCTCAGGAGGGTATCCCCGATGTGGGCCGCATCAGACGAAGCACTCCTCGCCGGGCTCGGCGCCGGGGACGCCGAAGCCATCGCAGCGTTCGTTCGCCGCTTCCAGCGCCGGGTATTCGGGCTGGCCATGGCGATAACGGGCGACCAGGGGGTCGCCGAGGACGTCGCGCAGGAGGCATTCGCTCGGGCCTGGCGCCACGCGCAGGCCTACGACGCGAGGCGCGGACCCGTTGCCGCCTGGCTGCTCGCGATCACCAGGAACCTGGCCATCGACGCGATGCGGCTCCGCCGCGCGGAGCCGACCGACCCCGACGCCTTGCTCGCGATGGGCATCCCGGCGCCCGACGCCGGACCCGACGAGCGAGCGATCGCCGGGGAGGACATCGCGCGCCTCCGCCGAGCGATCATGGACCTCCCGCTAGACCAGCGACGCGCGCTCGTCCTCGCCGCGTTCTATGGGCGCACCGCGCGCGAGATCAGCGACTCCGAGCACGTGCCTCTCGGCACGGCGAAGACGCGGATCCGCGCAGCGATGATCAAGTTGCGCTCGGCGTTCGAGGTCAAGGGTGAGCGAAGCAACTTGCGATGAGGTCCGCGAGCTCGCCCCGGAACTCGCTCTAGGGATCGCGGCCGGGGAGCAACGCGCTCGCGCGCTGGTTCACATCGCTTCCTGCACCGACTGCCGAACGCTCGTCGAGGAGCTTTCGCGCGCCGCCGATTCGCTGCTCCTGCTCGCGCCGCCGAAGGAGCCACCGATCGGTTTCGAGGCGCACGCCGTCGACCGGGTCCGCGGCATGCGGCCGGGTCGCCGCTTGAAGATCGCGCTCGCAGCCGCCGCGCTCGTGCTGGTCTCGATCGGAGGAACCGCCGCGGTGATGAACTCGACGAGCAGCCGGGACCGCGATCTCGCGGAGCGCTACCTCGAGCTCCTCGAGGGACAGGGTGAGCTCGTGTCGGCATCGCTGCGCACGGCCGACGGCGGACCGGCGGGGCAGGTGTTCGTCTACTCCGGCCCGACGAACTGGGTCTTCATCGTGGTGGACGCCGCGAGCGGGAGCGGGATGCACGACGTCGTGTTCATCCCTCGGGGCGCCGCCGCGGTGACGGTAGGCCGGATCAGGCTCGTCGACGGGCGCGGGACGTGGGGGAGCACGACCGGTCTCAACGTGCGCGCGCTGGGCGTGCAGCTGGTCTCGAACGACGGAGAACCGGCGTTCCGGGCGGCGCTCAGCGAAGCCGCGCGCTAGCTAGGTTTCGGTCCGCAGGGCCGCCGAGCGGCTCGGGTGTCGTAGCTTCGCCAGCGCTTTGGCCTCGAGCTGGCGGATGCGTTCACGCGTCAGGCCGAAGCGCCGTCCGACCTCTTCGAGCGTGAGCGGTTCCTCACCGGTGAGCCCGAAGCGGAGCGCGAGGATCTTCTGCTCGCGTTCGGTCAGGGTCGCGAGCACCTTCTCGAGCTCGTCGCGTCCGATGCCCGACAGCACCTCGTCGAACTGACCGGCGGCGGCCTCGTCCGGCACGAACTCGCCGAGCGTCGCCTCGCCGGCCTCGCCGACGGGCGTCTCGAGCGAGAGCAGGTTCGCCGCGAGACCGCGGAGCTCGCGCACCCGCGCGACCGGGAGGCGCGCCGCGCGCGCGACCTCCTCATCGGTGGCCTCGCGCCCGTACTGCGCCTCGAGCTCCGCACGCGCACGGCGCACGCGCACGAGGAGCTCGTGCACGTGGACCGGGAGACGGATCGCCCGGCCGCGGTCGGCGATGCCGCGCTGGATCGCCTGGCGGATCCACCACGTCGCGTAGGTCGAGAACTTGAAGCCCTTGCGCCAATCGAACTTGTCGACCGCGCGCATCAGGCCGATGTTGCCCTCCTGCACCAGGTCGAGCAGCGGGATCCCCGTCGCTCGGTAGCGGCGCGCGATCGACACGACCAGGCGGAGGTTCGCCTGGACCATGTCGTGCTTGGCCATCTCGCCGTCGCGCACGGTCCGCTGGAGCTCGCGCTTCTTGGTCGCCGGGATCGAGGCGTCCTTGCCGAGCCGCTTACCGGCCTTCACCCCGCCCTCGATG
>DATFGK010000015.1:0-12984 GCA_035249485.1 Actinomycetota bacterium
GTTGTGCTCGGGTCACCTTCTCTGCGAAGACGGCGCCGATCGAGCCTCCGGCGACCGAGAAGTCGTGCGCGATCACAACGGTCGTTCGTCCGGCGATCGTGCCCCAGGCCGTGACGACGCCGTCGCCGTCGGGCCGACCGTCGCCACGAGCACGCCGGAACGGATCCAGTTCCGTGAACGTCGCCTCGTCGCACAGCGCTGCCACACGTTCGCGAGCGGTTCGTTCTCGCGGCGGCCGAGCGATGCTGGTGAGCTTCGCGCGCCGCTGCAGGAGCGTGGCTCGCGCAGGATCAGTCGCTTGTCCGGCGGCGGCGAGATCGGTCGCGCTCATCGTCATCGGTCGTCACCCGTCGAGCAGAAGACGACGAGCGGCGTTTCCCGTCCGACCTCGACCCCGTCGGAAACGTGCACCCGCCGGAGGAACCCCGTCGAGGGCGCTTCGATCCGCTCCGTCTCGCGGTCGTTGGTCACCGTTGCGATCGTCTCGTGTGCCCGGAAGAACTCGAGCTCTCCGCAGAGCGTGCGAGGGGGCTCGAGCCGCACCCGCCCGCCGAGGCGCGTTCGAAGCACTGTCGGCCCGCTGCGCAGATCCGTTCCCGTCCTCATGCGATCAGCGCGTAGCCGCCGTCGACGCGAAGCGTTTCGCCCCGAACCATCCACGCGTCGTCCGAACACAGGAAACTCACGGCCGCCGCGACGTCGTCGGGCGTCACCGTTCGGCCGGCGGGCGTTCGCGCGGCGGCGGCGCCGAGCATCCCATCCCGATCGGGGAAATGGCGCAGCGCGTCGGTGTCGACGACGCCCGCCGAAACCGCGTTGACGCGGATCCCATCCGGCGCACCCTCGACGGCCAGGTACCGGACGATCGATTCCAACGCCGCTTTCGAGGCTCCCACCGCGCCGTAGGCGGGAAGGACCCGCTCGGACCCGAGGCTCGATACGGCGACGATCGCGCCTCCGCCCGATGCTCGCATGCCGTCCCGCGTGGCTTGGGAGAGCAGCATCAGGGCACGTGCGTTCACGTCCATCGTCCACTGCCACCCCTTGACGTCCATGTCCGCCAAAGGGCGGAGAACGCCCGAGGCGGCGTTGCTGATCATGATGTCGGGCGAACCGAGCTCGGCCACGGCAGCCCCGACGATCTCGATCACCTTGTCGGCGTCGCCGACATGACCGCGGACGGCGACCGCTCGCCGGCCGATCTCTTCGATCTCCGCGACGGTCTTCTCCGCCGCCTCGCGGTTGCGGAAGAAGCCCACGGCGATGTCGGCTCCTTCGCGCGCGAGCCGCAGGGCGACCGCGCGCCCGATCCCCCGCGATCCGCCGGTCACGAGCGCGACACGACCTTCGAAGCGCATCAGGCACGCGCCACGATCGCGAGGGACGCGTTCTGTCCGCCGAAGCCGAACGAGTTCGTGATCGCGGCTTCGACCCGTGCTTCTCGCGCCCGGTTCCGTATGTGGTCGAGGTCGCAGGCAGGGTCGGGATCGTCGAGGTTGATCGTCGGCGGGAGGGTCCCGCGTGCGATCGCGAGCACCGTCGCGGCCGCCTCGGTTGCCCCGGCCGCTCCGAGGAGGTGGCCGGTCATGGACTTGGTCGAAGACACCGCGAGCTCGTCCGTGCACGAACCGAAGACGGAGCGGATGGCGATCGTCTCCGCGATGTCGCCGAGCGAGGTCGAGGTACCGTGGGCGTTGATGTAGCCGACCGCCTCGGGCGCGAGCCCGGCATCGTCCAGAGCCATGCGCATCGCTTGCGCTCCCCCGGCGCCCTCCGGGTGAGGCGCCGTCTCGTGGTGGGCGTCCGCCGACAAGCCGTAGCCCGCCACCTCGGCGTAGATCCGCGCACCGCGGGCGCGCGCCACCCGCTCGTCCTCGAGCACAAGAACCGTTGAACCCTCGCCGATCACGAAGCCGTCGCGTCCGATGTCGAACGGCCGCGAGGCCGCCTCGGGATCCTGGTTGCGCGTCGAAAGGGCGCGGGTGTTACAGAAGCCCGCGACGGTGAGCGGCGTGATCGCGGACTCCGCGCCGCCGGCGAGGACGACGTCGGTTCGCCCGGCGCGGATCCAATCCACGGCGCGGGCGATCGCGTGCCCGCTCGCCGCGCAGGCCGTCACCGTGCATTCGTTCGGTCCGGTCACGTTCAGGCGCATCGCGACCTGCCCGGCTGCCATGTTCGGGATCATCATCCCGACGAGATGCGGACTGATCCGACCCGGACCGCGATCGAGCAAAACCGAAGTCTCCCGCTCGAAGGCGCCGACGCCGCCGATCCCGGTACCGATCACGACCCCCACGCGCGATCGGTCGCTCTCGTCGAGATCGAGCGCGGCATCGGCCACCGCCAGCTGCGCCGCGGCGACGGCCAGCTGCGCGAACCGTTCCATGCGGCGGGACACGACCGGCTCGATGTGATCGTCGACCCGGAAGTCGTGAACCTGTGCCGCGATCCGCGACGCGAGCCCCTCGGTTCCGAAGCCCTCGAGCTTCCCGACGCCCGAGCGGCCGCTCACGAGGGCGTCCCAGAACGGCTCGACCCCGATGCCGACCGGCGTCACCGGCCCGATACCGGTGACGACGACTTTGCGTGTGCTCGTCCGGCTCACGCCCGAGCCCCTACCTTCCGTTCGAGGAGCTCCAGCGCGTCGCCGTAGGTCTCGATACCGTCGAGCTCCTTCTCCGGGATCTCGATCTGGAGACGATCCTCCAGCGCCATCGCGAACGAAACGACGTCGAGTGAATCGAGCCCGAGCTCCTTGAACGTCGCCTCGGCACGGATCCCCTGCTCTTCGACCCGGAACTCCTCCGTCAGCAAACCCCGGATGACGCCCTCGATCTCGCTTGTCATGTGCCGCTCCTTTCAGCTCGACAAACCGCCGTCGACGACGACGACGGAACCGTTCACGTAGCTCGCGCCGGGCGACGCGAGGAAACCCACGACCGCTCCGATCTCCTCGGCGGTCCCGAATCGCCCGGCCGGCACTTGTGCCAGCGCCGCCGTTTGGGCCTGTTCCGGGACCCCCCGGAAGAGCACGGTGTCCACGTAGCCGGGCGCGACGACGTTCGCGGTGACGCCCTTCGAGGCGACCTCTCGCGCGACGGCCTTGATCAGGCCGATCTCACCCGCCTTCGCGGCGCAGTAGTTCGCCTGTCCGACGTTGCCGTGGATCCCGGCCACTGAGGACACAGCGATGATCCGGCCGGATCGCGCGCGCAGCATCGGTCGCACCGCTCGCTTCACGCAGCGCCAGACTCCGGTGAGGTTCACGTCGAGCACGAACGACCAGTCGTCCTCACGCATCATCGGCAGCACGCGGTCGCGGGTGGCGCCGGCGTTCGCAACGAGGATCTCAACGCCGCCGAGCCCCGCCTCGACCTCGCCGAACATGGCTTCGACGTCCTCGTCGACGGCGACGTCGCCGCGAACGATCGTCGCCGTTCCGCCGGCTGCTTCGATGGAGCGGGCCGTTTCCTCGGCGCCGTCCTTGTCTTCGCGGTAGTTGATGGCCACCGTCGCTCCGCGATGCGCGAGTGCGATGGCCGAGGCGCGGCCGATCCCTCGCGAGGCACCGGTGACGAGCGCTACCTTGTTCTCCAGATCCCTCATGTCTCTCCTCTCGTGGCATGAACGAGATTCTCGGAGCGGACGTCCCGGGAGCCCGTCCACAACACGACGCCGGCAGCCCACGTGAGTCCCGCGCCGACGACGCTCAAGATGAGGCGCGCGCCGGGGTGCAGTCGGCCGGCTTCCGCGGCCTCACACAGCGCGATCGGCACCGATGCCGCGGACGTGTTGCCGTACCGAGCGACGTTCGAGAAGACCTGTTCTGGCGACATCCCGAGTCGCTCCGCGACGTCGTCGATGATGCGCTGGTTCGCCTGATGCAGGATCAACAGATCCGCCTCGGCGGCGTGCATGCCGGCGCCGAAGGCCGCGCGCTGAGCCGCTGCGGACATGACGCGAACGGCGGCGCGATACACCTCGGGCCCGTTCATCCGGATCGAGTGCCCTCCCGCCGCGACCGTTTCCGCCGACGCAGGGAGGGCGCTTCCGCCGGCCGGGATCTCGATCAGCGACGCGCCGGACCCGTCCGCGCCGAGCTCGATCGATCGCAATCCGGCCGGAGCCTCGCTGCGTTCGAGGACGACGGCGCCGGCCCCGTCCGCGAACAGCACGGACGTCTTGGGATCGGAGCGGTCGACGAACCGCGACAGAACCTCGGCGCCGATGACGACCGCACATCGCACCGAACCGGCACGCACCATCGCGTCGGCCGCAGCCAGCGCCGTCAGGAACCCGGCGCACGCGGCGTTCACGTCGAACGCACCGGCGCCGGTCGCGCCCAGTGCGGCTTGGACGACCGGGGCCGTTCCCGGGATGAGACGATCGGGCGTGCAGGTCGCGACGACCACGAGGTCGACGTCCGTGCCGACGCGACCGGCGCAGACCAGCGCGCGCCGGGCCGCACCGGTCGCGAGCGAAGCCGTCGTCTCGGATTCTTCGACGATCCGGCGCTCGTGGATCCCGGACCGCCGGGTGATCCAGTCGTCGTCGACGCCCGGAACCGTTTCCGCGAGCTCGCGGTTGGTGACGACGCGATCGGGGACCGCCATGCCCCAGCCGGTGATCGCCGCGTACGTCATCAGCGACCTCCGACGAACGAGCCGGACAGCTCCGCGATCGCGTCGTCGTGGCCGACCGGTGCGATCTCGGCCTCGGGCAGGATCCCGCGCATGAGCCCCGTGAGAACCTTGCCGGGACCGACTTCATAGAAGCGATCCGCGGTCGAGTCCCACATCGCACGCGTCGTCTCAACCCAGCGGACGGGACACGTGAGCGCCTCGCACAACAGGTCGGCGATCTCGATCGGATCGTCGACGACCCGTCCGACGACGCACGACACGAACGGAACTCGAGGTGCACGGATGCTCACCTCATCGAGTGCCTCTCGGAGCCCCACTTTGGCCGGTTCCATCAGGAGCGAATGGGCGGCCACGCTTACGTCCAGCGGGATCACACGTCGAGCGCCGTGGTTCCGCGCGCTCTCCGCTGCGAGGTCGACCGCGCCCCGCTCGCCGGAGATGACGATCTGGCTCGGCCCGTTGATCGCGGCGACGCCGACCGTCCGACCGGTCGCCCGGCAAGCCGCCTCGACCGCCTCGCGGTCCAGACCGAGGATCGCGGCCATCGCTCCGGGCGTCTCACGTCCGGCCGCGGCCATCGCGTCCGCGCGAGCGCTGATCGCGCGAAGCGCATCCTCGAAGGAGATCGCGCGAGCCGCGACGAGCGCGGCGAACTCGCCGACGCTGTGCCCCGCAACCACATCTGGGAAAAGCCCGACGGCTTCGAGCGAACGCGCGGCGGCCACCGAAACCGTCAGGATCGCGGGCTGGCAGATCTCCGTCGCGCCGAGGACGGCGACGGGGCCGTTCAAGCAAGCGGAACGGATGTCCCGGCCGACGACATCGTTTGCGATGTCGAACGTTTCGCGGGCCACGCCGGAAGCGAGACCGGCGCCCATACCGACGAACTGACTCCCCTGACCAGGGAAGACCCATCCGAGCACGTCGTTCCCCCCAAACTTGACGAACTAAGTTACTGAGAGTTAACTTACTTGTCACTCTCGAAGATTGCGATCGTTGGGCTTTATACTGCATCTAAATCCGGCTGTCTACCCGGATACATCGGACGTGACGCGATCTTCACGCGCCGGTTACTTGACCAGGCAAGTTACTTTTAGTAAAGTTCAGTCATGGTTCCACGCAAGAGCCCTCAGCGGATGCGAGCCTCCGACCGGCGCGAACAGATCCTGGCGACGGCTCGCCGGCGATTCGCGCGGACCGGATACGAGAACACGAGCCTCGACGACATCGCCTCGTCGGCGGGTGTCACCAAACCGGTGCTGTATCGCCACTTCACGGGCAAGCGAGACTTGTATCTCGCGGTGCTCGACGAACATCTCGCCGAGCTGATCCGCCGGCTGTGGGTCGCACTCTCCGCCGCGCCCGACCCCCAACAGCGCCTGCACGACGGGCTTCAGGCCTACCTCCAGTTCGTCGATGAACGAGCCGATGGCTTCCGGATGCTGGTCGAGGCCGGCGCGCGGAACGACCCCGACACGCAAGCCAGGTTGGGGTCCGCGTGGGACACGCTCGCCGATGGGATCGCCCGCACGGTGGGCGACCTGTTGCGCGGGGCGGGGCTCGATCCCGCGGGTGCGCCGATCTACGCGCGAGCGCTCATCGGCATGACCCAATCGGTCGCCGACTGGTGGCTGCGAACGAAGCGCGTCCCTCGCGAGGACCTCGTCGACTATCTGCTTGCGCTCGCCTGGCGTGGGTTCGACGGGCTCCCCCGCGACCCGACTCACCGTCAAGCGGCGAGCTGATCGTAGTCCCGTTCGGCGCCGTAAACTGCCGTCGTGCACTCGGCTGCTGAGGAGCATCGATGGCCGCCAAACGACATGTCGTCCTGCTCCGAGGCGTGAACCTCGGTAAGAGCAAGCGGATCGCGATGAGCGATTTCCGCGAGCTGCTGGAGTCGCTCGGATTTCAAGACGTGCGGACCCACATCGTTAGCGGCAATGCGATCGTCTCCGGCGGGCTGGGTTCGACGGCGAGCATGGAGCGGCGGATCGAGGAAGCACTCCTCTCGAAGCTCGGGCTCGATGTGACCGTCCTCGTTCGGTCCGCGAAGGAACTCGACGCGACGATCGCGGCGAACCCCTTCGCGAAGAAGCGCGCCGATCCCAAGGCGATGCGCGCCGTCTTCCTCTCCGTTGACCCGAAGCCCGCTGCCGTGAAGGCCATCGCTCCCGACGGATCCGCCGACCGCTTCGCGTTCGGGAAGCGCGTGATCTACCTCCACCTCGCCGACGGCGTAGCCGGCTCGAAGCTCCCCAACTGGGAGAAGCTGCTCGGCGTCCGGACGACGATGCGCACGTGGAACGTCGTCAACCGGCTCCGCGACATGGCGGCCGGCGACGCCTGAGGTTCGGCGACCCAAGTCGGTCTGCTTTCTCCTCGCACGAAGGATTCGCTCCTATCGCGCGGAACTGAAGAGGGCAGAGCCGGGCGTTCGCCCGAGCGTCGGGGGGAACCCATGTCGTGGATCGGGAAGCGCGGCGTCGGAACGGCTATGGCCTTTGCGCTGCTGGCGTCGCCGGCCTTCGTCGCCGCCGAGGACCCGCTGCCGTGCACCGGGACCATGGCGGGCGGCGCGTGGCCGACCTACGGCGCCGACCTCCACGGCTCGCAACGGCAGCCCCTCGAGGACGTCATCGGCGTCGGGAACGTCGGGAGCCTCGAGCGGGTGTGGATGACCCCGAACACCGGGTACCAGTCCCCCGCCCCGATCGTCTCCGGTGGATGCGTCTTCATCAACACCGGCGGTCACATCGAGGCGTTCGATCTCGAGACCGGCCAGACCGTCTGGACGTCGACGGGCGCCGACACCAGCGGCACGTTCGCCGTGATGGTCGCGGACGGGCGCGTTCACGTCGGACTGAACAACTCCGCGCATCCGAAGGCCGCTGCGTTCGACGTCACCAACGGGCAACTGCTTTGGATGAGCGACGAGATCTACTTCGGTCAGCCCACGACACAGCAGGCGAGCGCGATCGTTCACGCCGGCATCCAGGCCTTGTTCACCACGGGGCCCGACTTCGAGCCGGAAGCGAAACAGGGCTACGGACTGATCGACGCCGCCACCGGCGAGGTCCTCTACGAGACCACGACGATCCCGCCCGAGGACCTCGAGGCCGGATACTCCGGCGGCGGCGTGTGGGGCACGCCCACCGTCGACCCGGAGACCAACTACCTCTACGTCGGCACGTCGAACCCGGAGTCGAAGACCCGGGAGCATGCCTACGACAACGCCATCATCAAGATCGATCTGGACCGCAACCGCCCCACCTTCGGCCGGGTCGTCGGCTCGTTCAAAGGGACGCCCGACAGCATCACGGGGTACGACAACCCCGTCTGCCAAAGCTTCGGCGATACGGTGTGGGTCAACCTCGGCACCTACGGCTCGTCGCCGCTGTGCGGTCAGCTCGACGTCGACTTCGGGGTGGGCCCCACCTTGTGGCGCAACGCCGAAGGCCGCCTGCTGGGTGCCGCGACGCAGAAGTCGGGCTGGCTGCACGTCTTCGACGCCGCGACGATGGAGCGGGTTTGGGATCGTCAGCTCTTCATCTCCCTGTCCTTCCTCGGCGGGAACATCGGGCGCATCGCAACCGACGGCGAGACGATCTACGTGGTCGCGAATCCCGGCGTCATCTACGCGCTCGACGGCGACGACGGCACTGAGCGGTGGCAGGCGCTCCTGACCGGTGTGCCGATGAAGGGCGGCAACGTCGCGCTCGCGAACGGCGTCGTGTACTACGTCGACGAGCCGGCGGCCAAAGCCTTCGACGCGTTGACCGGCGAACAGCTCTGGACCTCCCCGTTCACGCCGGCCGCCAGCATCGGCAGCGGGATCGCCGTCGCCGGGCATCACGTCGTCGCCAACCACTACGGCCGGATCGCGGCCTACCGACTCGGGGGTCAGTGATGAAGCGCGTGCCCAGATACCTGTTGCTCGCCGCAGTGCTGCTCGGTGCGGCGACGCTCTCGCCTGCCGGCGCCGAGGATCCGCCCCCGCACTTCCTTGTGTTCACGGGAACGTACGGGTTCCGGCACGACGGGATCCAGGAGGCCGTGGCCGAGATCCAGCGCCAGTCCGCCGAGACGGAAGCCTTCACCGTCGAGATAACGGACGACGCAGCCGCGTTCGCACCCGAGACGTACGAGCGCATCGACGGCGTCATCCTCGTGAACACGACCGGCCTCGGCGGCGGCAACTCGCCGTTCACCGACGAGCAGAAAGCCGACTTCCTCGGATTCTTCGCCTGCGGGGCGGGCCTGGTCGGTGTCCACGCGGCGGCCGATTCCGGCGGAGACTGGCCGGAGTTCGACGAGCTGCTCGGGTCGTACGGGTTCGACGCTCACCCGCACTACTCGCTCGAGGCCCGCGACAATCCGCTCGGGCGCAACGCGTTCAACCCCGCCGTGATCACCGACGTGATCATCCAGGTCGAGGACCCGGATCACCCGACCACGAAGCCGTGGCAGGGATTCGACTCGTTCCGGCTGACCGACGAGATCTATCGCTACAAGGGCGACCCGCGGGCCGACCCGAGTCTCCACGTCGTGCTGTCGCTCGACGAGGAGTCGCACTACTGGCGAACGGAGATCGGACCAGGCCCTGCCGCCGGCGGCTTGGCTCCGGCGATCCCGAACCCGGTGCCGAACCCGTTCAACATGCTCCCGCCGACCGCGATGCCCGACGACAATCCGATCGCATGGGTGAAGACGTACGGCCCGCACAACGGCAGGGTCTTCTACACGAACCTCGGTCACAACATAGCGACGTGGGAGCGCTCGGATTTCCGAGGCCATATCTTCGCCGGCATCGGGTGGGTGGCCGGGCAGCGGCCGGACGCGGCCTGCGTCGACGCTCTCTAACCGTTCGAGTCGGAGCGAGTCAGGGGCGTTCGACCGCTCCGTCCGCACCACGCTTCGGCGGGAGCGGGAAGAGCGCGCTCGTACGGCGGGCGTAGTCGGCGTAGCCGGGCTTCGACCGCATCAGGTGATGCTCGAGGATCGGCACGCCGCTGATCTTCGCCAGGACGAACGTCATCAAGAGCGGACTCGCGATCGCCCACCAGCCGTCCGGCGAGTTGAGCGCGATCACGAAGAACCCCCACCAGACCACGGCGTCGCCGAAGTAGTTTGGGTGTCGCGTGTAGCGCCACAAGCCGCGATCCATGACGGTCCCGGCGTTCGAAGGATCCGCTTTGAACCGGCGCAGCTGCGCGTCGCCGATCGACTCGAACGCGAACCCCAGCAGCCATAAGCCTGCGCCGAGGCCGTCCAGCCAGGTCATCCGCCCGGGCGTTCCGGAGGACTGGGCGAACTGCAGCGGCAGCGAGACGGTCCACATCGCGAGCGCCTGAACCGCGAACACGCGCACGAGGGTCTCCATCGCGAAGTTCCCCTTGGAGAGCTCGCGCATCCGCGCGTAGCGGAAGTCCTCCGGCTTGCCGATGTTGCGGACGCCGAGATGGATGCCGAGCCGTAAACCCCAAGCGCACGCCAGGCCGAGCACGAGCAACCGCCGCGCGACATACCCGTCGCCGATCACGAACCCGGTCAGCGCCACGAGCACGAACCCGATCCCCCAGAACACGTCGACGATCCCCACGTTGCGCATCCGCACGCTCGCGAGCCACACGAGGTTCATGGCGGCCACGATGAGGAACGCCGACGCCAGCATGATCCGCGCCTGATCGCTCACGGCGCTCCTTCGGGAACGACGTCTGCGACCGGTAGCCGGCGCCGGCGCACGACCGCGATCACCGAGACGATCGTGATGATGCCGCCGACCACCTGGAGCGGGACCAGCTCCTCCCCGAGGAACAGCGCGGCACCGGCGGCGGCCATGACCGGCTGCCCGACGCCGATCATCGCGTTGAGCGAGACGTCGACGTGCCGATGCGCCCACGTTACGAGCAGATGCCCCGCGGTACCCGGCCCGATCGCAACGATCACGATCAATAGCCAGTCGCGCGCCGACGGGTCGCCGAACCAGCCTCCGCCGATGAGCATCGCCGGGGTGAGCGCCACGGCTGCGATGCCGAGTACCGCGGTGAAGTACTCGAGCGTCCCGGTGTTCGCGCGGATCCGCTTCGACGCCAGGAAAAAGACCGTCCAGATCAGGATCGCGCAAAGCGCGAGCAGGTCGCCGGTCGGGTGCCACCCCGGCCGGCTTGCCGCGCCAACGACGACGAGCGCGATCCCGCCCATCGACGCTGCCGTCCATCCCCAGTCCCACTGCGTGATCCGCTCGCGGAACATCCGCCGCGCGACGAGGAACACGAGGGCCGGCTGGATCGAGGTGATCAGGGTGACGTTGGCAACGGTCGAGCGCTGCAACGCCTCGAAGAACAGCGCGATGTTCGCCGCGAACAGAACGCCGGGGATCAAGGCGGCACGCCACACCTCTTTGGTCACGCGGCGACCGGTTAGGCGCGTGAGCAACCAGAGCGCGGGGAAGCCGACCCAGAGACGGCAGACGGCGAACGTCGTGCCGGAGACCTCGGAATCCTTGACGATCACCGTCGACGCCGCCCAGAGGAATACGCCGAACGACACCGCGATGACGCCGCCGACGTGGAATCCGGACGCATGACGCTCTTCGATCGTTTCGGGTGCGACGTGCGTCTGCTTGTCCTGCATGACGCGGCGAGTCTAGCCTGAGCATCTCGGATCGGAGACCGGAGGACCGATGCCCAACGTCCCATCGAAGAGCGTGCTGATCACCGGCTGCTCGACCGGGATCGGACGGGTCACGGCGGAGCGACTCCTCGCCAACGGTTGGAAGGTCACCGCGACCGCCCGGCGCGTCGAAGCCGTCAAGGATCTGGCCGACAAAGGCGCGCGCGTGCTTTCGCTCGACGTCACGGACGAAGACTCCATGTCGTCCGCGGTAGCTGCGGTCGAGGAAGCGGACGGGGCGGTCGGTGTCCTTATCAACAACGCGGGCTACGGCTTGCAGGGTCCGGTTGAAGAGGTGCCGATGGACGAGGTTCGGCGCCAGTTCGAGACCAACGTCTTCGGACTCGTCCGGATGTGCCAGCTCGTCCTCCCGGGCATGCGGAGCCAACGGTGGGGACGGATCGTCAACATCTCGTCGATCGGCGGGAAGCTCGTGTTCCCCGGCGGCGCCCTCTACCACGGGACGAAGCACGCCGTGGAAGCGATAAGCGACGCGATGCGGTTCGAGGTGCGTCCGTTCGGCGTGAAGGTCATCCTCGTCGAACCCGGCACGGTGCTGACGCCGTTCGGCGACACCGCGACCTCGAGCATCTCGACGGGCGGACCGTATGCGGCGTTCAAGGAGGGCCTCGCAGACACCGTGAAAGGTGCCTACGAAGGCACGATGGCGAAGATGGCGATCTCGCCCGACAAGGTCGCGAAGGTGATCGAGAAGGCGATCGCTTCGTCTCGCCCGAAGGCCCGGTACGCCGTCGGCGCGCCGGCTCGCATGGGCATCGCGATGCGGCGCGTCACGCCCGACCGCATGTTCGACGCCGTGTTGCGCAGCCAGTTCCGGTCGGCGGAGCCAACGGCCGAGGACTGATCGGCCGATGCCGACGATCCGCAGAACAAGCTCATGGAAGCGCTGTGGGCGATTCACCGCGCGGTGTTCAAGGCAAGCGGCGGCCGGATCGGCGGCAAGGGCGGCGGCTTCCTGGTCCTCTCGCTCACGACCACCGGCCGCAAGAGCGGCGAGCCGCGCACCGTGCTCCTCAACACGATCGCGCGGCCCGATGGGTGGGTCGTCACGGCCTCGCATGCCGGCGAAGAGCGCGACCCGCCGTGGTGGCTGAACCTCGTCGCGAACCCGGAAGCGACCGTGACGGTCGAGCGCAAGGAGCATCGCGTGCGCGCGCGTGAGCTCGACGGCGATGAGCGCGAGAACACGTATCGCCGCTTCGAAGAGATCGAGGACGGCTACCGCGTGTACAAGGAGCGCACGAGTCGTAGGATCCCCGTCGTGCTCCTCGAGCCGGTTTCGGACTAGCTCGCCCCCCAGCGCGCGACCACCGCATCACGATCGACGCGGCCGTCGGCGCTCTTCGGAAGCTCGTCGACGATCTCGACGCGACGCGGACGCTTGTAGCCGGCGAGCACGGCACGGCAGTGCTCGTCGACCTCCTCGGCCGTCAACCGCGCGCCGTTCCGCACGGCGATGACGCTCGTGACGAGCTGACCCCAGCGCGGATCGGGGACTCCGATGACGCACACGTCGGCGACCGCCGGGATGGCGCGGATGGCCGCCTCGACCTCGGCCGGGTAGACGTTCTCGCCGCCGGTCTTGATGAGCATGCGCTTCGGTCCGATGAACGAGAGCGATCCGTCGGACTCGAGCCGCCCGAGG
>DATFGK010000016.1:0-4345 GCA_035249485.1 Actinomycetota bacterium
GGCGGCGGCGAGGCGGGATCGACGAAGCGCACGAACTCGAAGTGCATCCCGTCGGGCACGATCCACCGGCCGCCCCAGGTGAATCCCCACCGCTCCATGACCTCGACCAGACGAGGATCCTGTGACGGCGTCTCCCCGAACGGGTTCCGGGTCGCGTTCACATCCACCGCGATGCCGTACGCATGTCGCGACAACGCATAGTTGTTCCCAACCTGCATCCGCGGCGAGTAGCAGCCGTTCGATGTTCGGATCAGGCCACCCAAGCCGCGGGCGATCAGCTCGCGCATCGCTCCGTTCAGCTGGGGGAGGATCCGCTTGTTGCACTTCAACAGACCCAGCAGCGGGATGCGCGTCTCCACGATGTTCGCGTCCTCCCAAGTGCGATCCGGGATGACGAAGCGACTGCTGGTCGGCCGGTAGGTGAACTCACCGAAGATCTCTTTGATCTCCATGAAGTTCAGGATCTGGCTCGCTCCCTCGTCCGCGGCGTCGTCCCGGCCGTCGGATCGGATGCGAGCGCGCACGCCTTCGGTGAGCGCCTGCATCGTTGCGACCGCCGCGCCGACGCGGTCGGCGATCACGGAGCTGATCAACGCTCGAGGTGCGGTCAGGCCCAGGCCCTTGGAGTGCGCGAAGGGGATGAGGATCTCGCGGCCGCGGGCGTCGTCGTCGGGGACGACCGCGCCGACGCGGAACTTCCGCTTGACCCCGTCGGCGGCGAGCGTGAACGTGTTGCCGGCGCTCATGCCGCGTAGCCGCGCCGCCGTTTCGCTTATCACCGCGTCACCTGCTACGAGCGCCGCGGCGACGACGTCGCCGTCGTCCGGGCTCGGATCCATCGCGCCGATCGAGGTCGGAAGGACCGCGCCCTTCGCCCGACGGGGGAGCGGGAGCGTCGCGCCCGTCACGGCGACGAGGTCGACCATGCCGTTCGAGACGCGAGTGACCCACCGGACCCCCTCGATCGCCTTGACCTTGGCGTGCAGCTCCTTCGGAAGGTCTCGTGAGGACCAGATCACGACGGGAACCGGCTCCGCCGCTGCGATGGGCGCGCCGTCGGGCGTCCGCTTGACGGTTGGAGAGCAGGCCCCGGCGAGCAAGGCCGCGGCACAGACGAGCGAGAGCAAGGATCGACGCATGGGGACCTATTGTGCCATCCGAAGGTCCGCCAAACCTGAGGACAGGAAGTCTGCGAAGAACGTCAAGAGATGCGAACCGTGGCGATCTCCCAGGATCGCAGCGGGACGACGATCGTGTGATCGCCTTCGACCGCGAGCGGCTCGATCGGCCCACCGAACAGATCGAACTTCGCAGGATCCAGGATCCCGAGCGGCGCCGCAACCGTGAGCCGCGCTTCGGCCTGCGCTCCCGTGGTGTTGTAGACGCGGCATTCGGTCCGGCCGTCCAGCGTCGCGAGCGACGAGAGCCGCACGTCTGGCGGGTCCACCGTCAGCGCGCCGCCGCCGGGCGGGAGGTCACCCGCGTGGCCTCGCACCCCGGCCGACCGAAGCGGGAGCGCGAAGAGCTCGGCCGCGTCTTGCACCCGGCCGGCTCGCCAGTCGCCTGCGTGGGGATGGATCGCGAGCCGAAGGAGGTGCTCGCCGGGCAGCTGAGCGCCCGGGGTCTCGAGCGCCGGGCCGGCCGGTCCCGATCGGGTGCTGAGATCCTGCCGCGACAGCCAACCCACACATCGCAGGAGCGTTAGCGCGATCTCGTCGCCGCCGGCGAGCTCGTACTCGGGCGTGCCGAGGTGCAAAATCGCGAGGCCACTGTCGCCGTCGGAGGCGTCGACCCATCGCCGGCAGGGGAACGTGGGAAGGCCGACCTCGAAGCCGCCTTCCGCCTCGAGTCCGCGCTCGACGACGTCGAACGCGCCGTCGGCATGCGACCAGGTGGCCGTGAACGGGAGAGGGAAATGTGCGCGGAGCCGGTGATCGCGCGCGCTGTTCCCTACTCGGATCGAGGCGCGGAGGAACGGCTCGCCCATCCGCAGCGATAGCTCGATCGCGACCGGCATCGTAACGGTGCGCCGCGCGCGAGCGCGGCGGTTCGCCGCGAGTGCGCCCGGGACACGCAGCTTCGTCCTCACCCGTATCCGCGCTTCGACGGGGCCGGGCCTGATCACCTCGACGTCGGCAGGGTCGGACGGCCGCACGAAGACGTCGCGTTCGGGCGGCGAGTAGTTGTACTCGTCGCCGGCGTCTCCACCGTCCCGCAACGCGAGGAGCCCCGGGAACGTCTTCCCCGTCGCGAGATGCTCGAGATCGACGGTTCCGTCGTCACGGACGGTCGCGCGGAGATGCTCGTTGGTCAGCGTCCGTCCGGAGGCTGCGGTGGGTCGCTCCAACGCTGCGCGACCCGCACGCGGCGTGAGGAGGGTCCAGCCGAGCCCGGCGACGGGTCCGGCGTGGACGAGGAGCCGGCAGAGGGGCGGTCCCATCCCGATCACGTGGAAGCGACCGTTCGGGCGTGCAGCTACGAGCGACTCGACGCGCCGTTTCGCCGCCTCGACGTCGAAGTCGCCGATGGGAACCGGCGCCATCCGCAACCGGATCGTGGCGGGGCTCTCCTCGATGTCGAGCGCGTTGACGTACATCGGCCCGAGCAGGCGCGAGTGCAGCGACGGGACGAGGCGCGCGAGCTCGGAGCCGCGCAGCTTCATGTCGACGATCACCTGGTCCGTCACCTCGAGCGGTTGTACGGCGTGCGGAACCCCGTCGGGGGTCTCCAGCACGCACTCCTCGGGCCGGCCGGGGAGGGTCAGCGACACCTCGGCGACGCCGGACCGTTCGAACGGAGACGGGTTGAACACCACGACGCCTTCGTCTCCCTCGGCGAGACGCGGGGCGTCGATGCGTCCCGCCAAGGTCTCGAGCGCGTCGTGGGCGACCAGGTCCCCGACGCGGTGGGCTTCCCGATATCGGGCAGCAACCGCGTCGGCCACCGCGTCGACGCCGCAGCCGCAGATCGAGTCGTGCGCGGAGTTCTCGACCATCCCGCGCCAGGGCTTCGCGAGGATCCGTTCGGCGTCGGTGCCGGCGATCGCGGCGAGCGGCTCCGCGTACCGCTCGAGCATCGTCGCGGCGGCGAACTCGAGCTGCTTCAGCGGCATGCGCGCGCTGATCACGCCCATGAGCAGGTTCGCCCGCGCTCCCGAGCGCATCTCGCCACGCCACACAGGAAGATCCGCGGACGGTGCGTCGCGCAGGTACTCGGTCATCGACCCGATGCGGAAGCTGATCTCGTCCTGGCGCGCGTTCGCGTCGGCGAACAACGCCGGCAGATGCGCCTCGGGTCCGCGATGATCGGTCCCGTTCATCGCGAGGACGACGTCGCCGGGGTCGAAGGGATGCATGTCCTCGACGATGCGCTTCGCGCGCACGATCAGTTCCTCGAAGGTCTCGGGGAGACTGGCTCCGTTGGAGTACGAGCGCGCCAGATAGATCGCGCGGACGGAGGAGCCGTCGGGGGCCTCCCATCGGAACGCCGCGCGGCCGACCGCCTCGGGCACGCCGCGCCACACGCACGCGTCGGTGAAACCGGCGAGACTCAGGATCTGCGGCATCTGCGATACATGGCCGAACGAGTCGGGGATGTAGCCGATGCGCATCGAACCGCCGAGCCGCTCGGCCATCGTCCTGCCCTGCCGGAGGTTGCGGATGATGGTCTCCGGCGAGCAGAGGAACTCATCCATCAGGATCCGCCACGGTCCGACCGCGAGCCGTCCGGCCTCGACGAAGCGCTTGACCTCCGGCTCGACCGCCGCACGCACCTCGAGGTAGTCCTCGATCGCGGCGGTCTGCCCGTCGAAGTTGAAGTGCCGGAACGCCGGATCGGTGTCGAGCACCTCGAGAAGGCGGTCGACGACCTTCACGAGCTGGAAGCGGTAAACCTCGAGCGGCTCGTACCACTCGCGATCCCAGTGAGTGTGCGGAACGACGTGCAGCACCGTACGCGGCATCGGCGCGGAGTATAGCCCCGCGTGATGGGGCGCTCGGCGAGGCTGCGGAGCCTGGTGCGGACGGCTCGGACATAATGAGCGGCCATGACCGATGGACTTGTCGATAGCGCGCTCGAGGTGCTGCTCGGCGACGAGCTCGCCGACGTCGTGGACTTGGTCCTGCTGAAGCGGAACGGCGAGCTCGAGGCGCACGCGCGCGGCGCCGCCGTCGGGTTCACCGCCGGCGGACCCACGTGGGTGCGGGATCGCGATCCGTTGTCCCGTCAGGACATGACGGCGTTCTCGCCCCTCGAAGCTGAGCTCGGTGGGGTCCGGCCGTCGAACGCCGACAACCACTACCCGTACGCATACGCTTCGATCGCGCAACTGTTCGACGACCCTCGC
>DATFGK010000017.1:0-13155 GCA_035249485.1 Actinomycetota bacterium
CGGGAGGATGCCCGGCAGCCGCCGCGCGAGCATGGTTTTGCCGCCGCCGGGGCTTCCCTTCAACAGAAGGTTGTGTGCGCCGGCGGCGGCGAGCTCGAGGGCTTGCTTCGGCAATGACTGGCCGCGAACGTCCGAGAGGCAGAGCTCGTCCGGCTCGTCGTCGGGCTCCGGTTCGGCGCAGGCTCTCGCGCCGGCGTCCAGCGTGCACTCACCGCGGAAGAAGCGAATGGCTTGCGCGAGATGATCGACCGGCAAGACGTCCAGCCCGCCGACGAGCATCGCTTCGGACGCGTTAGCGCGCGGGAGCAGGATCGCCCGCATCCCCGCCTCGGAGGCGGCCATCGCGCTCGCCAGCGCTCCGCGCACCCGCCGCACGGTGCCGTCGAGCGAAAGCTCGCCGAGCAGACACGTCTCGCGGAGCCGCCCCTGTTCGATGCGGCCGTCGGCGGCGAGCACGCCGAGCGCGATGGCGAGATCGAAGCCGGGCCCGGCCTTTCGGAGGTGCGCCGGCGACAAGTTCACCGTGATCCGCTGGAGCGGCCACTTCTCGTCGCTCGACAGGACCGCCGCGCGGACGCGCTCCCGGGCTTCCTGGATCGACGCGTCCGGCAATCCGACCAGCGTGAACTGCGGCAGCCCGGACGCGATCGCGACCTCGACCTCTACCGGGTAACCGTCGAGTCCGACGATCGCCACGGAGTCGGCTTTCGCGACGCTCATCTCAGAACGCCCCCTCGAGGTGGGTGACGAGGGGGCCGCCGCCGCCGGTGCGGACCTCGACCACGTCGAAGCGGATCGCGACGGCGCTCGGCCGGGCGTTCATGAGATAGAGGCGCGCCAAGGCGCGGATGCGGTTCTGCTTGCGCCACGTCACGGCCTCGCCCGGTGTACCGAAGCGGTCGGAGCCGCGAGTCTTCACCTCGACGAACGCGAGAACGCCGGCGCGTTCGGCGACGATGTCGATCTCGCCGGTACGCCCGCACCGCACGTTGCGGCCTACGATCGCCCAGCCGTTGCGCATCAGGAAGCGCGCGGCGATGTCCTCACCGGCGCGCGCGAGCTCCGTCCGACCCACGCGCGCGACGATAACGACCCGCGCGGGTAGCTTCCCCTCGATGTGACGGGCTCGTGCCGAGCGCGGAGAGTTTCTCGATGCGGAGCTTGTCTAGCGCGTCGCCCAGAGGACGAGCAGCCCGACGACGATCATCGTCACCGCGAAGATCGTGATGTCCGCGGTCTTGCCACCGCGATATCGCCGGAGCGGGTTGTAGCCCATCGCATCGAAGCCTAGCCCATCGAGGGCGCTGGCGGACCGCCCGACGCGCCGGGCATCTCGTCCTCGCGGCGGAGCTCCTCGATGTTGACGTCCTCGAACGTGATGATCCGTACCTGAGGAACGAACCGGCTCTGCCGGTACATGTCCCAGACCCACGCGTCGCTCAGCGTCACTTCGAACCAGATCTCCTCGCCTTGGCGTTTCTCGTCGACGTCGACCTTGTTCGCGAGATAGAAGCGGCGTTCGGTCTCGACCAGGTAGCGGAACATCGGGATGACGTCGCGGTACTCGCGGTAGAGGGCGAGCTCCATCTCCGCTTCGTACTTCTCGAGCTCTTCAAGGCTCACGCGGCTCGCCTCCTTCTGTGCATCCGGGCGCCGCCGATCGCGAGGAGCAGCGCGCCCGACGCCTCGGCGGTGCCGTACGGCGGGACGTCGAACAGATCCCAGCGCTTCGGCGGCCAGACCTTCACGAACGCCTTCCCGATCATCTGTGAACGCCTCACGGGCCCGAGCGAGAACCGGCTGTCCTCCGAATGCGCTCGATTATCTCCCATCATGAAGTATGAGCCGGCGGGAACGACGAATGGCTCGACCGGCCGAAGGTCGTGCTCCTCGGCGACGTACGGCTCGTCGAGCGCCAGTTCCGTGCCGCCGGCCGTCGTAACCATGACGACCCCGTCGCGCATCTCGACCGTCTCGCCGGGGAGACCGATCACGCGCTTGATGAGGTCCTCCTCGCCGGACGACGCCGCCCCGAACCCTTCGGTGAGGAAGTCGACGGCGCGGCGCAGGAAGCCCCGCGGCGGCTCCGCGATCTCGCGCGCGAACACGACGACCTCGCCCCGGCGGGGCTCGCGGAACCGGAACGCGAGCTTGTTGACGAGCACGCGGTCGCCGCGGGTCAGCACGGGCTCCATCGATTCGGACGGGATCCAGAACGCCTGCACGAGGAAGGTCTTCATCACGAGCGCGAGGCCGAACGCGATGAGGACGAGGACCGGGAGTTCCTTCACGAAGCGGAGCCGGTCGCGCTTGGGCTTGTCTCCCGCCGGCTCGTCGGGCCATTCCGACTGCAGCGGAGAGCCTTCGAGGGGCGGCGGTTTCACCGCGCTCCCGCGGGAACCAGCTCCTGCCCGAGCTCGGCCAGCTCGTCGAGCTCATTCTCGAGGAGATCCGCCTCGATCGTGCCCTGCGCGCCGACGCCTTTGAACGACATGCGATGGATCGGGGTAGGGCCGTGTGCTCGCAGCGCGTTCCAGTGCTCGGACGTGCCGTAGCCCTTGTTCGTGGCGAAGCCGAACATCGGGTACTTGCGGTGGAGCCGTTTCATCGCGCGATCCCGCACGACTTTGGCGACGATCGACGCTGCCGCGACCGACGCCGCGACGCGGTCGCCTTTGCGGATGGACAATGTGGGCACCGGCATGCGGGGAACAGAGAAGCCGTCCGTGAGCGCGTAGTGAGGGCGCGGCTCGAGTCGGCAGATCGCGACGCGGAGGGCGCGGACGTTCGACTTGTGCAGGCCGCGCCGGTCGATGATCGCCGGGGTCACGCGCACCAACGATAACGCGACCGCCTGCTCGCGGATCAGCACGGACAGCACGTCACGCTGTTTGGGCGTGAGGAGCTTCGAGTCTTTGAGGCCGGGGAGATCCCAGTCGGGCGGCAGGATCACCGCCCCGGCGACGAGGGGCCCGGCAAGGGCGCCGCGTCCGACCTCGTCGACGCCGGCTACGAGCTCGAAGCCTTGATCCTGGAGCTCGCGCTCGATCGCGCCGTCGGGCCGCATCGCGCCTGAGGATAACGCGCCCCGGCGACGCCGGACGTGCCGGGCGCTCGGGTCGTGAAGTTCAGGCCGCTCTGCTCGCCTTGGGTTCGGCGCGTCGCCGTCGCAGCCGGCGGGCACCGATAAAGAGGACGGGCGCGACGACGAGGCCTGCGCCGAGCGCGGCCGTCTCGTACTTCGGCGTGGACAGGATCCCGATGCGGCCGATCGGCCAGACCTTGATGAACGCCTTGCCGACGATGTCGCTCCGCTTGATCGGACCGAGCCGCGTCCGGCTGTCCGCGGAGTTCGGCCGGTTGTCGCCCATCACGAAGAACGTGTCCTCGGGGACCTTCTGAGGTCCGAACGGCGACGTGTCCTTGTCCTCGGCGAGGTACGGCTCCGATAACGCGAGTTTCCTCCCGTCGGTCTTGGTTATCGTCACGATCCCGTCCTTCATCTCGACGGTCTCGCCGGGGAGCCCGATGATCCGTTTGATGAAGTCCCGGTCCGACGGCGCCGTGACGCCGAGGCCCTCGGTCAGCGTGTCGATGATCTTGCGGAAGAAGTTGCGGTCGTCGGGGGTCGTGTCGCGCTCGGCGACGAAGACGATCACCTCGCCGCGTCGCGGTTCCCGGAACCGGTACACGAGCTTGTTGACGAGGACGCGGTCGCCGATCTCGAGCGTTGGAACCATCGACTCCGAAGGGATGAAGAACGCCTGGATGAGGAACGTCTTTATGAGGAGCGCGAGCCCGAACGCGATGAGGATGAGGACGGGCAGCTCCTTGAAGAAGGAGAGCGCGCTGCGCTTCTTCGGGGGTTCGCCGGCGGGCTTGTCGGGCCAGTCGGACTGGAGCGGCGAGTCCTCGAGCGGCGGCGGACGCACGGCCGCAGCCTAGGTTTCTGCCGGTGTCTCGGCCTCCGGAGCGGTCGCCTCGGCTTCCGGGGACGCCTCGGACTCTTGCGCTTCGGGCGCTTCCGGCTTCGGCTCTTCCTCCGGCTCCGCGACTTCGACGGTCTCGGGAGTGACGGCCGCGGCGACGCCTTCCTCGGGCACGTTGACGCGGCGCTCGCGGATCTTCGCCTTCCGGCCGGTGAGCTCGCGCAGGTAGTAGAGCTTCGCGCGGCGGACCTTGCCGTGGGTGACGATCTCGAGCTTCGACATCATCGGCGCGTGGAGCGGGAACGTGCGCTCGACGCCGACGCCGAAGGACACCTTCCGGACGGTGAACGACTCACGGAGGCCCCCGCCCCTGCGCGAGATCACGACGCCCTGGAAGACCTGGATGCGCTCGCGGTTCCCCTCGGTGACGCGCACGTGCACCTTCACCGTGTCGCCGGGACGGAACGCCGGGATGTCGGTACGCAGGCGCGACCGCTCGACGAGGTCGACCTTGTTCACGGCGCGTTCTCCTCCTGGGATGCCCTGCGGGCCCGGCGAAGGCCCAATGGTACGGGCCGGGGACCCCGCCCGCAACGAGGCTCCCCGTTAGGGAGCGATGTCCAGGTCCGGGCCGAGCAGGTCCGGCCGGCGGCGTTTCGTCCGCTCCAATGCCTGCTCGTGACGCCAAGCCGCGATCTCACCGTGGTCGCCCGAGAGCAGCACGTCCGGCACCTTCATCCCGCGGAAGTCGGGCGGCCGCGTGTACTGCGGGTAATCGAGCAAGCCGTCGGGCCCGAACGACTCCTGTTCGACCGAGGCGGCTTCCTTGACCACGCCGGGGACGAGCCGCGTCGCCGCCTCGATCACGACGAGTGCCGCCGACTCCCCGCCGGCGAGCACGTAGTCGCCGACCGAGATCTCGTCGGTCGCGAGCCCTTCAGCCACGCGCTCGTCGATCCCCTCGTAACGTCCGCACATCAGGATCAGGTGCTCCGCTCCGCCGAGGTCGCGAACGAGGTCCTGATCGAGCCTCCGCCCCGCCGGCGTGAGCAGGATCCGGCGCGCATCCGCCCATCCGTCGATCGCCTCCACCGCCGCGAACCACGGATCGGGCTTCATCACCATCCCGACGCCGCCGCCGTACGGGTCGTCGTCGACCGTTCGGTGCGCATCGGATGTGTGGTCGCGGAGGTCGTGCAGGCGTACCTCGACCACGCCCTTCGCGCGCGCTTTGCCGAGCAGCGATGCCTCGAGCGGCCCGGCGAAGAACTCCGGGAAGATCGTCACGACATCGATGAGCATCAGGGCGCGTCCATGATCAGCTGCGTGCAGGTGAAGATCGCGATGAGCTTGCCGTCCTCGCGTGTGACGCGCGCCTCCCACACGTGCGTGCGGTTCCCACGGTGAACCGGGACCGCTTCCGCGACCACGCGGCCGGCCGCCGCGCTCGCGATCAGGTTCGCCTTGAGCTCGACCGTGATGAACGTCTTGCCCGGCGGCAGCGACGCAGAGCAGCCTTGGCCGCACGCGGTGTCGGCGAGCGAGACCACGACGCCGGCGTGAACGCCTTCGACCTGGGGCCGGAGATGCTTCTCCTGGATCTCCATCTCGCAGCGACAGTAGCCCTCGCGGCGCTCGACGATCTCGAGCCCGAGCAAGCCGGGGAACCGCCGGTTGCGACGCGCTGCAAGCTCGTCGTCGTTCATTCGAAGAGGCCCGGGATCACCTGGACCACGACCTTGCGCGTTTCGAGGTCCACCGATCGGATGAACTCCTCGACCGCGGGAACCATGACCTCGCCATGTCCGGTGTCTATCACCCAGAGGTCGTTCCCCGCGCGCTCGTCCACGCGCGCCAGCCGGCCGAGCGGCTTGCCGTCCTGGTCGACGACATCGAGCCCCACGATCTGCCACTCGTAATAGGTTCCTTCCGGGGGCGACGCGACGTCGGCGGTCGCGATCGACAGAAGGGAGCCACGCACGGCCGCGGCTTCGTCGCGGGTCCGGATGCCGGTGAACTCCACGAGCAGCTTCCCGCGATCCACCCGCGACCTGTGCACCTTCAGCGTTCGGCGCTCGCCGTCGAGATCCCCGGCTTCGAGCCGCGCGCCGGGCGCGAAACGGTCGGGGGCGTCGCTCAGGACCTCGACCAGCACCTCCCCGGCGGTGCCGTGCGCCTTGACGATCCGGCCCACCACGATGCGCTCGGGTGCGGGCGCCACGTCCGGTTCGCTAGTCGACGATCTCGATGAGGACGTGCTCGCCGGACTTGGCGGCAGCGGCGCGTGTGACCTGCCGGATCGCGCGAGCCGTCCGGCCACTGCGGCCGATGACCCTGCCCATGTCCTCGGAGTTGACGCGGAGGCGGTAAACGATGAGATCGCCGTCACCGGGAGCCGAGGAAACCTCGACGTCGTCGGGATGTTCGACGATGGATTTGGCGAGATAGGTGAGCGTGGCCTCTACGAGGCCTTCGTCGCCTTCTTCGCCTCGAGGTGTTTCTTCCATATGCCGGCCGCCCGGAGCAGCGCCACGACGCTGGAGGACGGCTGCGCGCCCTTGGCCAGCCAGGCGAGCGCCTTCTCCTCGTCGATGCGGATCTCGGAAGGATTCGTGAGTGGGTTGTACGTGCCGAGCTCCTGGACGGGCCGCCCGTCGCGGGGAGCCCGCTGGTCTGCGACGACAACGCGATAGGAGGGCTGCTTCCGCTTGCCCGTCCGCATGAGTCGTATCCGAACCGCCATAAGGAGGCACAGGCTACCAGGGGAATGGGGGCGTGTCGTACCGGAGCTAGCGCCGCTTCTTCTTCTTGTTCTTCCCGTGCGTCTTCGGGCGGTGCGGACGCTGCTTCGGCTTCGGTCGTGGCCCGCCTCCGGGACCGCCCCCCGGCACGCGCGGCATCGTCATCCCCTTCGGCATCGACGGCAGCCCACCGCCTCCGGCCATCGCCTGCATCATCTTCTTCGCCTGCGCGAACTGCCGTAGCAACCCGTTCACGTCGCCGGTCGTCATCCCGCAGCCGCGCGCGATCCGGTTGCGGCGAGACCCGTTGATGACCGACGGGTCGCGCCGCTCCCCCGGCGTCATCGAGCAGATGATCGCCTCCGTGCGGGCCATGTCTTTCTCGTCGAGCTCCATCCCCTTGAGTTCCTTGCCCATCCCGGGGATCATGCCGAGCAGGTTCGTGAGCGGCCCCATCTTCTTCAGCTGCCGCATCTGATCGAGGAAGTCCTCCAGCGTGAAGGATGCCTCGCGCATCTTGCGTTCCATCTCCTCGGCTTGCTCTTCCTCGAAGACCTCTTCCGCCTTCTCGATGAGCGTGAGCACATCGCCCATACCGAGGATCCGTGAGGCGATGCGGTCGGGATGGAAGGGCTCGAAGGCGTCGAGCTTCTCGCCGGTAGACGCGAACTTCACCGGCCGGCCCGAAACGTGCGCGATCGAGAGCGCCGCGCCTCCGCGCGCGTCGCCGTCGAGCTTCGAGAGGATGATCCCGCTGAAGTCGACGTGCTCCAGGAACGACGTGGCGACGTTCACCGCGTCCTGACCGGTCATCGCGTCGACAACGAGCAGCGTCTCGTTCGGCTTCACGCGATCCCGGATCGCCGCCGCTTCAGCCATCAGTTCCTCGTCGACGTGGAGCCGTCCCGCGGTATCGACGATCACGACGTCGCGCGAGAGTCGCACCGCCTCGGCGACCCCTTCGGCCGCTACCTCGATCGGCGACATCCCCTCGCGCGTGACGACCGGCACACCGACCTGCTCGCCGAGCAACGCGAGCTGCTGCACGGCGGCGGGACGCCGGAGGTCGCACGCGACGAGCACGGGCCGCTTGCCCTTGCTCTTCAGCCAGGTCGCGAGCTTCCCCGCTGCGGTCGTCTTCCCCGACCCCTGCAGGCCGGCGAGCATGATCACGGTGGGGGGTTTCGGGGAGTATCTGATCGGCTTGTTCTCGGAGCCGAGGATGCCGATCAGCTCTTCGTTGACGATCTTGATCACCTGCTGAGCAGGCGACAGCGTCTTCAGAACCTCCTCGCCCACCGCGCGTTCGCGGACGCGTGCAACGAACGCGCGCGCGACCTCGAGGTGGACGTCTGCTTCGAGCAGCGCCATGCGCACGTCGCGCAGCGCCTCATCCACCTGCTGCTCGGAAAGCCGGCCGCGCGAGCGCAGGCGCTTGAAGACGCCTTCCAAACGGTCGGAAAGGGTGTCGAACATCCGGCGCATGGTATCGCGGTCGGGCGGGGTGGGTCGGCCACCCCCAACGCCGGAAACGTCACGAAAATCGTCTCGAAAAGTCCGTGTAAATGGCTCGAACGGGCTACCGACCCTCCCGATCCCCGCCGATACATTGACCGAGATGGGAGCCGCCGCCCGAGAACGCGAGATCGCGCGTCTGCGCGGGATCGAGCGCAACCTCGTTTGGATCCGCTGGCTCGGCGTGGCGTTCGGCCTGTTCCAGGTGTGGCAGCTGGCGGGCCCCGGCACCCCCGATTACCTCGTGCCGATCTCGTATCAGACGGTCGCCGCCCTCGGCGTCGGCAACGCGATCATCGCGGCACTTTCGGTGCGCGCGACAACCGTCGAGGGCCTCAGGCGGATCGGCTACGCCGCGTTCGCGCTCGACGTCGCGATGGTCTTCGCGAACGTCTGGCTCGGCTCATATGACCGCAACTCTACTTCGTGGACGCTCGCGTACGTTCTGCCGCTCGAAGGCGCGATCCGGTATCAGATGCGAGGCGCCGTTTGGATGATCGGCGTCTTCTCTATCAGCGAGACGATCCGCGAGATCTATCGCACGAACATCATCGCCGGACTCGGGTTCGAGATCTCGGCCGTCACCTATCGGGTCGGCCTGTTCGCGATCATCGCCCTCATCGCCGGGATCATGGCGCGGAACCTCCAGAGCGAGCGCAGCGCGGCGGAATCGCGCGCGGACGAGCTCGACCGGATGGCACGACGTGAAATGGCGGGAAAGACCGAGATCCAAGCGTTCCACGACGTCGTCCTCGCAGGGATCGGCTCGGGCACGGTCGAGCAGACCGTCGCGAGCATCTCCTCCGCGATGGGCAAAGCGTTCGGTTGGGAGGCGTTCGCCGTCGGATTGATCGACGAGGAGACGAACGACGTCAGGCTTACCGGCTCCTACGGCCCCGGCCGGGTCATCGACCACGTCATGCCGGCCGGTCGCGGGATCGTCGGACGTGCGATCGGGACCGGCGAGTCGCAGCTCGTCGCCAACACGCGATCCGATCCCGACTACGTTGAGTGGAGCGATCACGTCCGTTCGGAGATGACCACGCCGATCTTCGTCGAGAACAAGATCATCGGCGTCGTCGACGTGGAATCGCGCCGGCCGAGCCACTTCACGCCCGACGATGTCGAGAGCTTGGAACGGCTCGCCGGTCAGATCGGGCTCGTCGTCTCGAACG
The DNA here is from genome assembly GCA_035249485.1 of Actinomycetota bacterium. Taxonomy (GTDB): domain Bacteria; phylum Actinomycetota; class AC-67; order AC-67; family AC-67; genus DATFGK01. Next base: position 9,361 of record DATFGK010000017.1, read on the forward strand.
CGCGCCTGCTCGCCGCGCAGCGTGCCATGGTGGCCCGCCTCCAGGAGCTCGACACGATGAAGAGCGACTTCGTCGCCGTCACCTCCCACGAGCTCCGCACGCCGCTGACCGCCGTCCAAGGATTCATCCGGACGCTGCGCCGGCCGGACGTACGCCTGAGCCCCGGCGAGATGGAGGAGTTCCTCGCCATCGTCGACCGTCAGGTCGAGCGCCTCTCACGGCTCGTCGAGGAGCTGCTCCTCACGGCGCGCATCGACGCGGGAACGATCGATCTCCAGATGGATTCGGTGGAGGTCTCCGAGGTGCTCGAGGAAACGCTTTCCGAGCTCGGCGACGGCCGGACCCGGGTCCAGCTCGCGATCGACCCCACGCTTCCCCGCGTCGTCACCGACGCGCAGCGGCTGGGCCAGATCGCGCGCAACCTCATCGAGAACGCGCTGAAGTTCTCGCCGGACGACCGGCCGGTGCGAGTAACCGTCGTTCGCAACGGCTCCTCGCTGCAGCTGGATGTTGCCGACAAGGGCTCGGGCATCGCCGACGACGAGGTGGCGCAGATCTTCGATCGCTTCCACCAGGTCGGAGGCTCGCTACGGCGCCGCGGCCAGGGGCTGGGTCTGGGGCTCTACATCGTGCGGAACCTCGTCGACGCGCTAAACGGAACCGTCGCGGTTCGCTCGACGCCCGGCGAGGGCAGTGTGTTCTCGGTGTCGCTCCCGCTGGTCCCGGCGGCAGCGCGATCGTCGACCGCGTAGCCGACGGCTAGCTCGCCGAGCGAGCGCGCCGGCGAGGCTCGGCGGGGACCACTTCCCCGTTCGTTTTCTCGCCGAACATCTTCTCGGCGCGGATCACGGAGTCTGCGATCTCCCGCATCTTGCGGTTCTCGTCCTGGCTCGCCTTCTGGAGCTTGCGGAACGCGTCGTGCTCCGAGAGCCCCAGCCGCTCCATCAGGATCCCCTTGGCACGCTCCACGAGCTTGCGGGTCTCGAGCTGATCGCGCGCCTGCTCGGCGTCGTTCCGCGCGTGCGTTAGGTCTGCGGCGCGTGCAACGGCGGCCCGGACCTGCGCGTGGAACAGCGCGGCGTCGATCGGGTACGAGACGAACGCGGAGGCGCCGTGCTCGACGGCCGGAGCAACGGCGACGTCGGAAAGCTGCTCGGTGACGACGATCGCAGGCCGGCCACCGCACGCGATGTCGTAAAGCAAACGAGGATCTTCGCCCGCGACGACGACGAAAGCGTCTGCCGAGCGAGCTTCGGCCTGATCGGCGAGCGTTTCCCAGTCCGCGCCCTCGGCGACGACGTCGACGTCCAAAGCACCAAGCGAGTCGCGCAGCGATCCGCGCGCGAACGTTCCGTCCTCTACAAGAACGATCCGGAGACGACCCATGTCCCTCTCCCGCACAACGGCGCCCCGCTTCGAGCGCCTCTCCCGTTGGCAGCCGCAACATCGGCCCCGTCAGCGACATCGGCATCCTTCGCGAATCGCTTAATCGGCTCGCGACGGGACGTCCGATTCGTTGGGGTTCGTCCGGTGCCGTTCTGGGGGTTCGGGCCTAGCCGAGCAGAGCGTCGATGAAGCCGGCGGGGTCGAACGGCTCCAGATCCTCCGCTCCCTCGCCCACGCCGACCAGCTTCACGGGGATCCCGAGCTCCTGCTGGACCGCGATCACGATGCCGCCCTTCGCGGTTCCGTCGAGCTTCGTGAGCACGACGCCGGTGACGTCAGCCGCCTCGGTGAACGCGCGCGCTTGGGCGATCCCGTTCTGACCGGTGGTCGCGTCGAGCACGAGCAGAACCTCCGACGGCGGTCCCGCTTCGCGTTCGATCACGCGGCGGATCTTCGAGAGCTCCTCCATCAAGTTGCGTTTCGTGTGGAGCCGGCCGGCGGTGTCGACGATCAGCAGATCCGCCGACCGCGCAGAAGCGGCCTTTACCCCGTCGAACGCGACGGCCGCCGGATCGGCGCCCGGCGCCTGCTTGACGACCTCAGCGCCGGAGCGCTCGGCCCAACGCTCGAGCTGTGTGTCGGCTGCCGCGCGGAACGTGTCGGCGGCGGCGAGGATCACCTTGCGACCGCCGCGCCCCTCGCGAAGCGCGAGCTTCCCGATCGTGGTCGTCTTCCCCGTCCCGTTGACGCCGGTGACGAGCCAGATCGTGAGGCCGCCGACCGCGGAGTGCAACGACCGGTCCGCGTCCCCCAGGATCTGTAGCAATTCGCTGCGCAGCACGTCGAGCAGCGCCTCGGGCGCAACGTCCCGCGATCGCGATCGCAGGTCGTCGAGGATCCGCGTCGTCGCCGCGACGCCGACGTCGGCCTGCAACAGCACCGCCTCGACGTCTTCCCAGTCAGATTCGGTCAGCCCGCCGCGCTTGAACACGCGGACGAGCGCCTGTCCGAACGACGACCGTGCCCGACCGAGCCGCTCGCGGAGCGGGCGCGGCGCAGCGGCCTCTTCGACGGCAGGAACCGGGGCTTCGACCGGCGGCGCTTCCGCGGGGGGAGCTTCGACGAACGGCGGAGGCGTCGAAACGACCGGCGGCGGGGCCGGGCGTGGCGGTGCCTCGACCGTTCTCTGGGGTGGCGCTTCGACCGGTGGGGCTTTCTGGTCGGGCGGTGACGGCTCCGGCGGAGCGGGCTCCGGCGGCCGTTCGGGCGCATCGACGCCGCCGCGGCGTCGCGTGAGGATCACGCCGCCGGCGATGAAGCCGAGGACGACGAGGACGATCAGGACGTAGAGCAGCACGAATCCGGGACCTTCCGACATCGAGCCGCGAGACTAGCGCACCGGTGCAGGTTGGGCGGCGGCTCAGGCGCCGACCGGCTCGCTCTCCTCGAGCCGTTCGCTGATGACGCGCGTGACCCCGTCGCCGCCCATCGAGATGCCGTACAGGGCGTCGGCGATCTCCATCGTCCGCTTCTGATGGGTCACGATCAGGATCTGCGACGCGTTCTTGAATTCCTTCGCCAGCTCGAGGAACCGGTGCAGGTTCACGTCGTCGAGCGCGGCTTCGACCTCGTCCAGCAGATAGAACGGCGACGGGCGCGCCCGGAAGATCGACGACAACAGGGCGATCGCGGTCAGCGCGCGCTCCCCACCAGACAGCAGTGAGATCCGCTTCACGCGCTTGCCCGGCGGCCGCGCTTCGATCTCGACGCCGGTCTCGAGCAGATCGTCCGGCTCGGTGAGCGTCAGACGCCCATCCCCGCCGGGGAACAGCCGGGCGAAGACCTCCTCGAACTGGCGCGAGACGTCGGCGAATGCGGTTCCGAAGATCTCGATGATCTTGGCGTCGACCTCGCCGACGACGGAGGTCAGATCTCGGCGGCTCCTGCGCAGATCCTCGACCTGCTCGGTGAGGAACGCGTGCCGGTCGACCATCCCCTGGTACTGCTCCATCGCGATCGGATTGACCCTGCCGAGCAGTCCCAGCTTGCGCTCCAGCCCCGTGGCCCGGCGGCGAAGCTCCTCGAGCGCGTCGCCCGAGGGCGGCTCGCCGATCAGTTGCATGGCTTCGTCCGGCGCGAGGTCTTGCTCGGCCCGGAGCCGCTCGACGAGCGCGGAGATCCGATGCGACCGCTCCGCGCGCGCGAGATCGCTGCGATGCGCCGTCTCACGCAGCTCCTCGAGGCGCGTTTCGCTCTGACGACGGTTCCGGCGTACGGCGCCGAGCTCTTCCTCGATCCCGGCGCGCTCGGCCTCCCGGCGCTGGCGCTCGGCTCGCGCTTCCGAAAGCCATCCGTCCATCCGCGACTCCACGGTGCCGGCGGCCCGTGCGATCTCCTGGGCGCGGGCGG
>DATFGK010000018.1:0-4349 GCA_035249485.1 Actinomycetota bacterium
CCCATCGGCGCCATCCCGGCCCGGGCACGGGGCGTGGCCTCAGGCGCTTACGCTTTCGGCGGCAGCGGCGGCCCAACGAAATGCTGGTCGTACTTGGTGGCGATCTCCATGAGCGCTTGCCGGTCGAGGAATTGCTCACCCGGAGGCGGCAGGTCTCGGGTGGCCGCCGGCTTACTACCTTCGCGGAAGAACCCTTCGACGCCGGCGGGCCCGAAGAACAGGAGGATCCGAGCTTCCGCAGAATCGACCGAGAAAGCGTGCGGGACGTCGCGAGGACCGTAGACGAGCGAGCCCGCCTCCGCCTCGATCACGGCATCGCCGTGTTTGACCCGGACCTCGCCCGAGAGGATGAGGAAGAACTCGTCCTCCTTGCGGTGGACGTGCAGCGGAGATGCGAACCCTTTCGGCGCCCACAGCTCCAGGGCCGCGAAGCGGCCGTCGGTGTCGGCGGCGGTGGCCTTGAGGACTGCGAGTCCTCCGTTGAACCAGAGGGCCTCACCCTCGTGTGGGCCCAACGCGTAGCCGTTCATCGGACGTTCCATGAGCATGTCCGCTCCTTCCCGTCGACCCGGACGATGGCACGAGCATGGGCCAACGATGGCTTCAATACCGGTGACCTGGGTCACAAAGTGACCGGCTTCTTGAAAAGTGGGCCGACGCGGGTTACTCGTCGTCGGTCGCGGTGTTCCGGTCGTAGATGGTCCGGAGCCCGAGGAGCGTGAGCCAGGGCTCGTGGTGATCGATCGTGACGGTCTCGGGCATGATCACGGGCGCGAGGCCGCCGGTCGCGACGACCTCGACCTTGCCACCGAGCTCCTTGGCCATCCGCTCGACGATCGCGTCCACCTGCCCGGCGAAGCCGTAGAGCACGCCCGACTGGATCGCCTCGACGGTGGTCTTGCCGATCACGCTTCGCGGCGGGATGTACTCGACGCGGCGGAGCTGCGCCCCGGCGTTGACGAGCGCGTTGGTCGAGATCTCGACGCCCGGCGCGATCGAGCCGCCGAGGTACTCCCCCTTCACGCTCACCGCGTCGAACGTCGTGGCGGTGCCGAAGTCGACGACGATGCACGGGCCGCCGTAGAGCTCGAACGCCGCGACCGAGTTCACGATCCGGTCGGCGCCGACCTCTTTGGGGTTGTCGGTCAGGATCGGCATCCCGGTCTTCACGCCGGGCTCGACGATCACCGCCGGGAACCGGAAGTAGCGCTCGGTCATCTCGCGCATCGCTTGCGTCATCCGCGGGACCACGCTCGAGATGACGACGCCGGTGATCTGACGCTGGAACGAGAGGCCGACCTGCGTGAGGAGCCCTTGGATGATCAGGGCGAGTTCGTCGGCGGTCCGGTCGGGCTGCGACGAGATCCGCCAGTGCTGCTCGAGCTCGCGACGCTCGAACATGCCGATCGTCGTCTGAGTGTTGCCCACGTCGACGCTAAGAAGCATCCGGCTCGACCTCCAGGCTGAAGTCGATGGCCGGAGCGGAGTGCGTGATCGATCCGACGGAGATCGAGTCGACCCCGGTGGCGGCGATCGCGCCGATCGTCTCGAGCGTCACGTTCCCAGATGCCTCGGTCTTGGCCTTCCCGCGCGCGAGGTCGACCGCATCCCTCAGCGTCGCGACGTCCATATTGTCGAGGAGCAGCTCGTGCGCGCCGGCCTCGATCGCATCGCGGACCTGGTCGAGCGTTTCGCACTCGACCTCGATCCAGAGCGTCGGCTTCGCGGCCCTTGCCCGCCCGATCGCCTCGGTCACGGAGCCGGCCGCGGCGATGTGGTTGTCCTTGATCAGATAGGCGTCGCTCAGCGACATCCGGTGGTTCGCTCCGCCACCAGCACGGACCGCGGCCTTCTGGAGCACGCGGATGCCGGGGACGGTCTTGCGCGTGTCGCGCACCTCGACGCCGCCGGCGGCTTCGACGAACCGGCGTGTAAGCGTGGCCACTCCCGAGAGCCGCTGCACGAAGTTCAACGCGGTGCGCTCGGCGGTGAGGATCGCGCGCATCGAGCCGCGGACGGTCGCGATCACGTCGCCGGGGCGAACCGCGTCGCCGTCCTTCGCCGACAGCTCGATGGCCATGTCGTGATCGAGCTCCATGAACGCTGCGGCCAAGACCTCGGTTCCCGCCAGGATCGCTTCCTGCTTTGCGACGACCCGGGCCGAGCCGCGGGCATCGGCGGGCACGATCGCTTCGGTCGTCAGATCCGTTGACTCACGAAGGTCCTCCGCGAGCGCGAGGTGGACGGCCTCGTGAACCGGATCGTCGATCAACGCCTACTCCGCGAAGAGGAAGACCTCGCCGGCGTGGATCTCGTCCGAGATCGACGTCGGACGGTTGAACTCGTCGACCAGGACAACCGTCGGACGAAGCTCGCGTGCCTCGACCTCGGAGAGCTGCGCGTACGACATGATGATGATCTTGTCGCCCGTTTGCACCAGGCGCGCCGCGGCGCCGTTCATCTCGATCACGCCCGAGCCGGGGTCGCCTTCGATCGCGTAGGTCTCGAGCCGGGCGCCGTTGTCGATGTCGACGACGGCCACCTTCTCGTACGGAAGGATGTCGGCCGCCTTCATCAGATGGGTGTCGATCGTGATCGACCCCACGTAGTCGACGTTCGCGTTCGTCACCGTGGCACGGTGGATCTTCGACTTGAGCATCGTGCGTACCATCGTTCACCCTTTCCTGATCGAGGCCCCGTCCGTCGGGGTCCCCGTCGTGGCGCCGCCGGATCCTCGTTCAGGAGGACGGCGCCGGGCTGACCATCACATTATCTATCAAACGAGCCTTCCCCACCCAAGCGGCGACCGCCAGGAGGACTGGACCCCCCAGATCTGCCGGTTCGCCCAGCGTGTCCGGATCTACGCAGACCGCATAGTCGAGCTTTGCGAGCGGTTCGTCTCCAACCAGCCGCTCCATGGCCTCGACGACGGCCACGCTCGAGCGCTCCCCGGCCTCGATCCGCGAGGCGCCCTCCCCGAGTGCGCGGTTGAGGACGGCGGCCGCCTTCCGCTCCTCGGGGCCCAGGTAGACGTTCCGGCTCGACATCGCGAGGCCGTCGGGCTCGCGAACGGTCGGGCATCCCGCGACCTCGACCGGAAAGTTCAGCTGTCGGGCCAATCGCCGGATCACGACGAGCTGCTGAGCGTCCTTTTCCCCGAAGTACGCCCGGCACGGCCCGGCGATGTTGAACAGCTTCGCGACCACCGTCGCCACGCCGTCGAAGTGCCCCGGCCGGGTCGCGCCCTCGAGAACGTTCCCGATCGCGCCGACGCTGAACGACATCGTCATCGGCTCCGGATACATCTCAGCGACCGGAGGGTGTAAAACCAGGTCGACGCCGGCCTCTGCGCAGACGGCGAGATCCCGATCGAGATCCCGCGGGTACGCCTCGAAGTCTTCGCTCGGCCCGAACTGCAGCGGGTTCACGAAGATGCTCACGAGCACGACGTCGTTCTCTTCACGCGCGCGGCGCATCAGGCTCGCGTGACCTTCGTGCAGGAAGCCCATCGTCGGAACGAAGCCGACCCGCTTCCCGGCGGCGCGGGCTTCGTCGAGGATCCCCCGGACCTCGGCGATGCGCTCGATGACCGTGGGGACGCTCAACGGACCATCGCCTCCTCGAGCGCATCGGCGATCGCGCGGGCTTTCGACGCGTCGAGACGTTCGCTTCGCACGGCCCGATCGAGGACGCGCCGGGCGTTCGCCACGTACGACTCGATCAGGTGCGGCGCACGGGCGGCGAGTGCCGTGAGGTGGGCGCGTACGGTCCCGGCGTCGCCACGCACGATCGGCCCGGTGAGCGCACGGTCGGCCCCCATGCGGGCGACGTTCTCAACGGACTGACCGATCAGGGGTCCGAGCATCGCAGGATCGCCGAGTAACTCGGCGGCGTCACCGGCCAGCGCGACCGTGAAGTTCGACGCGATCGACAGCGCGGCGTGGTAGAGGGCGCGAGCCTCCTCGGGCACGTCGACGGCGGTTCCGCCGAGCTCGGAGACGAACCACGCAGCCCAATCCTTCATGTGTCGCGGCGCGGTCACCCCGAAGAAGACGCCGGCGAGGTCGGTCGTCGGCTCGGGGATCGTCTGCGCGGGGTGGATCGCTGCGACGTTCGGCCCGCACCGCTCGAGCACGCCGGCCCCGGAGATGCCGCTCGTGTGCAACACGACCGCGCCGGGCTTCAAGCCGCGCGCGACCTGCACCGCGATCCCGGCCAGCGCGTCGTCGGGAACCGCGCAGACAACGACGGCAGCCGAAAGCCCGGCGTCGGCAGCATCGACGTGCGGGACGGGGCCGAGCGTCTCGAGCACGCGCGGCGCGGAGTCGCGGTTCGCGACGGCCGCCGCC
>DATFGK010000019.1:0-6856 GCA_035249485.1 Actinomycetota bacterium
TCGACGGCGAAGCCTGCGGCGCGCGGAGGCGCCCAGAGGATGCCGATCCCCGGCATCCTCGCAACGGCTCTACCCACTCGTTGTGCTACCACGATGGCTTGTGCAGGTCGGTTGGAGGCCACCCCGATCCCCTCGCCGTAACCTGACGCTCCGTCATACTATGGCCTCCTCACCCCGGGGAGAAGCATGAGCTACAACCTCGCCGACCTCTTCGAAGCCGTCGCCGACGCGGTTCCAGATCGCGAATCGCTCATCGTCGGCGACCGCCGGCTGACCTATTCCCAGCTGGATGAGCGCTCGAACCGGCTCGCCAACCATCTGCTCGCCTGCGGCGTTCGCCCGGGCGAACACGTCGGCCTCCAACTGATGAACGGAACTGAGTATCTCGAGGGGATGATCGCCGCCTTCAAGATCCGCGCGATCCCGATAAACGTGAACTTCCGGTACGTCGAGGCAGAGCTGCGGTACCTCTTCGACAACGCCGATCTGGTCGCCCTCGTCTACCACCGTCAGTTCGCGTCGCGGGTGGCCGCGGTCGCGCCGGAGGCGCCGCTGATCGAGCGGTTCCTGATCGTAGAGGACGGCACCGACGAGGAATCGGCTCCCGGGTCGTCGCGCTACGAGGACGCGCTTTCGTCCGCGGATCCCGGCCGCCCGGCGGTCCCGGACCGGTCGAGCGAGGACCTCTACTGCGTCTACACCGGCGGAACGACCGGCATGCCCAAGGGCGTGGTCTGGCGTCACGAGGACATCTTCAAGGCGGCGATGGGCGGCGGCGACATCACGCAGATGGGCAATCACGTCGCGAACGCTGCCGAGCTTGCGGCTCGCGTGCCCGACGTCTCGCTGATCGCGCTCGCGACCCCGCCGCTGATGCACTCGAGCGCGCACTGGCTGGCCTTCCAGACGCTGTTCACGGGCGGGACGCTCGTGATGACGCCTCTCGGCCGCTTCGACCCGCCGGCGATCTGGGAGCTGATCACCCGCGAGCGCGTCCAGGTCCTCGTCGTGGTCGGCGACGCGATGGCGCGGCCACTCGTCGACGAGCTCGAGACCAATCGCGATCGCTACGACACCGCGAACCTGTGGGTGATCGGCAGCGGCGGCGCGGCGCTGTCCGAATCCACCAAACGCAAGATCCTCGAGCTGCTGCCGGAACGCATGATCGCCGACGGCTTCGGCTCTTCCGAGACCGGCGTGCTCGGCTCCAAGGCCGGACGCGGCGGTGCGACCTTCGTCGTGAACGACCAGACGGCGGTGCTCGACGAGAACGGCGAGCTGGTGCCGCCGGGCTCCGGCGTCGCAGGCCGTCTCGCACGACGCGGGTTCATCCCGCTCCGCTACCACAAGGATCCCGAGAAGACGGCGAAGACCTTCGTCGAGGCCGGGGGCGTTCGCTGGGTCCTCCCCGGCGACATGGCGACGGTCGAGGAGGACGGCACGATCACGCTGCTCGGCCGCGGCTCGCAGACGATCAACACCGGCGGCGAGAAGGTCTTCCCGGAGGAGGTCGAGGCGCCGTTGAAGGACCACGCCGGGGTCGTCGACGCGATCGTGGTCGGGATCCCCGACGAGCGGTGGGGCGAGCGCGTCGTCGCCGTGGTGCAAGCGAAGGACGCATCGACACCCCCGACGCTCGAGGAATTGCAGCAGCACTGCCGCGACTCGGTCGCGGGCTACAAGGTCCCGCGCGGTCTGGTGCTCGTCGAGAAGGTCGTGCGCACCCCGGCGGGGAAACCGGATTACAGATGGGCGAAGGAGCGGGCCATGGAAGCGCTGGTGTCGTCGTGAAGCGGCTCTCGGGGATGGACGCGACGTTCCTCTACATCGAGACGCCGGAGATGCACATGCACGTCATCGGCGTGCTCTTGCTCGACACGTCGAACACCACGGGCGGGTACTCCTTCGAGAAGGTCCGCCAGATGCTCGAGGATCGCATCCATCTGATGCCGTCGTTCCGTCGGCGCCTGGTGACGGTGCCGTTCGGGCTCGGTCATCCCGTGTGGATCGACGACCCGGCGTTCGACGTCGAGAACCACCTCCATCGGATCGGCGCGCCGCCGCCGGGCGATCAGCGTGCCCTGGCCGAGGTGGTCGGCGACATCGCGAGCACACAGCTGCGCCGCGACCGTCCGTTGTGGGAGATGTGGGTGGTCGAAGGGCTCGAAGGCGATCAGGCGGCGGTCGTCACCAAGATGCACCACGCCACGATCGACGGCGCGTCCGGCGCCGACCTGATGGTGCACCTGCTCGACCTCACGCCGGAGGTGCAGCAGAAGCCCAAGCCCGAGGAGCGTTTCGTCGGTGAGCGACGCCCGTCCGACTTCAAGCTGCTCCGCGGCGCGCTGGTTACCCAGATCGCCAACCCCGTGCGCGTCGTCGGGGCGGCGGCGCGCGCGACCGGCAACGCGGCGAAGATGGTCCGCTCGATGGTCCGGCGCTCGGACGGCGGAGGGACCGCCGCACCGTTCCTCGCGCCACGCACCCGCTTCTCCGGCGCGCTGACGCCCCATCGGTCGGTGGCGTTCGGTCAGGCGTCGCTCGACGACCTGAAGGAGATCAAGAACGCGTTCGGCGCGAAGGTCAACGACGTGGTGCTGGCGATCTCGACCTACGCGCTGCGCAACTACTTGATCGAGCTCGACGAGCTGCCGGAAAAGCCGCTGGTCGCTGCGTGCCCGATCTCGGTCCGGAAGGAGGGCGTCGACCGCGACTCCGCCAACCAGGTGTCGAACATGCTCGTCCCGCTTCCGGTGCAGCTCGCCGACGCCGAGGAACAGCTCGAGACCATCATCGCGAGCACGAAGCGATCGAAGGAGCTCGCGAACGCACTCGGCGCCGAGACGCTGATGGACTGGGCGGAATTCCTCGCGCCGCGACTGTTCACCAGCGCGATGCGCCTCTACTCGGGGTCGCGCCTGCCCGACCTCCACCCGCCGGCGCTCAACTGCATCGTTTCGAATGTGCCGGGTCCGCCGGTTCCCCTGTATACGGCCGGCGCGCGTATCCAAGCGATCTTCCCGATGGGGCCGCTGCTGCCCGGCGCCGGGATCAACATCACGATCCTTTCGAACATGGGGAACGTCGACTTCGGGATCATCGCCTGCCGCGACACCGTGCCCAACGTCGAGAAGATCGCGGACGGCCTCGCCGAGGGTATCGGCGTGCTGCTGAAGGCCGCGCGCGCCCGGAATGTCCCATAGCGCTTACGCAGCCTGACCGGTACCGTTTCCCCTGGGGATGGAGGGGGAATCGAACGACCGCGCGGCGATCCTTCGCCCGTATCTGCCGCGCCTCGCGATCGAATGGCTCGCCGAGCACGGCGACGCTCCCTACCGAGAGATCGATGGAACGCTTGCGTTCGTAGACATCTCCGGCTTCACGAAGCTGTCCGAGCGTCTGTCGCGCCGCGGCAAGGTCGGCGCCGAGGAGCTCACCGACACCATCGGCGCGTGCTTCACCGAATTGCTCGCCGTCGCCTACGAGCGCGGCGGCAGCCTCATCAAGTTCGGGGGCGACGCGCTGCTCATCCTGTTCCGCGGTGACGACCATGCGGTGCGCGCGTGCGGCGCCGCGCTCGGCATGCGCGCCGCACTCCGGCGCATCGGCGACGTCGTCACGCCCGGCGGGCGGGTGCGGCTCCGGATGTCCGTCGGCGTGCACACGGGAACGTTCCACTTCTTCCTCGTGGGCCACGATCATCGTGAGCTGATCGTCACCGGACCGGCCGCGACGCAAACGACGTTGATGGAGCAGACGGCCGACGCCGGTCAGATCGTGATCAGCCCCGAGACCGCCGCCGCGTTGCCGGCCCGAAGCCTCGGCGCGAAGAAAGGTGCCGGCGTGCTGCTCCGGAACGCTCCCGAGGCCGCCGATCCCGGCATCGATCCGATCCTCGAAGGCTTCGATCCGGCTTCGTGCATCCCGGTCGCGATCCGCGAGCACCTGCTCGGCGGCGGCGGCGAGCCCGAGCACCGCCAGGCGTGCGTGCTGTTCATGCGCTTCGAAGGGAGCGATGAGGTGCTCGCCGCGGAGGGCCCGGCGGCGCTCGCCGAGCGCTTGGGCGCGCTCGTGGCGACCGTGCAGAAGGCGGCGGCCGCGCGCGGCGTGACGTTCCTTGGGAGCGACATCGACCGCAACGGCGGCAAGATCATCCTCGCGGCAGGCGCTCCACGCACGACCGGCGCCGACGACGAGGCGACGCTGCTCACGGCGCGCGACGTGATCGAAGCTGCACCGCCGCTGTCGCTCCGCCTCGGCGTCAATCGCGGCTACGTGTTCGCCGGCGACATCGGGCCGCACTACCGCCGCACCTACACGGTGATGGGCGATACCGTGAACCTCGCTGCCCGGCTCATGGCTTCCGCAGAGCCGGGCAGCGTCTACGCCGCGAACGATGTGCTCGAGCGTTCCCGCACCGCGTTCGCCACGAGCCCGCTCGAGCCGTTCCTGGTCAAAGGGAAATCGCAGCCGGTGCAGGCGTCCGTCGTAGGGCCCGCGCAGGCCGCCGCTGCGGCGGCCGCGGAGACGGGATCCCGGTTCATCGGACGGCACACCGAGGTGGCGCTTCTCCTGGATGCGCTCGAGCAAGCGCGCGCACGGCGCGGCAAGGTCGTCGAGCTGATCGGCGAGCCGGGGATGGGCGCCTCGCGCCTCGTCGAAGAGGTTCGCAACCGCGCCTCGGGCCTGAAGATCGTCACGACCAACGGCGGACCGCACGCGGCCTCGACGCCGTACTTCCCGTTCCGCAGCTTCTTCCGGGAGCTGCTGGGCATCCGCTCGGCGATCGCTTCGGCGTCGGCCGGCCGCAGCCTTCGCGACCGGGTGGCCGCCGACGCGCCGGACATGCTCCCGTGGCTGCCGCTGCTCGGCGCCGTCATCGACATCCCCGTCGAGGCGACCCCGCAGACGCTGGCGCTCGACGAGGAGTACCGCAGGGCGCAGCTCGAGCGGGTCACGGCCGACTTCCTCGGCCTCATCCAGCCCACGCCCGCGCTGCTCGTCTTCGAGGACGTCCACTACTTCGACGAGGCGTCGGCCGGGCTCCTTCGCGGGTTGATCGCTTCGAGCGCGGAACGGCCGTGGCTCATCCTCCTCACCCGTCGGGCAGGTCGCGGGAGCCGCTTCGTGACCGACCAGCCGCACGCGCGAACCGTGGGCCTCGCCCCGCTGGACGACGAACGCGCGGCCGAATTCGTGATCGCGGCCACCGAGGACGCCCCGCCCTCGGAGCACGAGCTCGCGACACTGGTGGAGCGCGCCGGGGGCAACCCGCTCTTCCTCCGCGAGCTGATCAACGCCTGGCGCAGCGCAGGGTCGGTCGAACACCTGCCCGACAGCGTCGAGACCCTCATGGCGGCAAGGATCGACAACCTCCCGCCCTCGGACCGCGACGTGCTCCGTTCGGCGGCAGTGCTCGGGACCGCGTTCGACGGCGCGCTCCTTCCGGCCGTGCTCAGCGACGACGCGGCCGCCGACGATCGGGTCTGGCGCCGGCTGTCCGAGTTCATCCGCCGCGACGCCCGCGGCTGGTACCGCTTCACGAACGTCTTGATCCGCGACGCCGCATACGAGCAGCTGACCTACCGCCGGCGCGCCGCGCTCCACGCCGCGGTGGGCGACTGGATCCTGGCGCGCGGACGCGGGATCGAGGAGCAGACGGAGCTCCTCGCGCTGCACTTCTTCCACGCGCAGCGTTGGGAAGACACGTGGCGGTTCGCGCGGCGCGCCGGAGAGCTCGCGAAGAGCAAGTACGCCAACGTCGAAGCCGCGCGCTTCTTCGCCCAAGCCCTCGAGGCCGCGAAGCGTCTCTCGGGTCGCGACGCGACCGAACAGGCCAACTGCGCGGAGAGCCTCGGCGACGTCCTCCGTGTCGGAAGCGAGTTCCACAAGGCCGAGGATGCGTACCGCACCGCGCGGCGGCTGCTCAAGGGAACCTCCTCCGTACGCCAGGCGCAGATCTTGCTCAAGCAAGCTCAGATCGCCGATCGCGTGGGACGTCTGCCCGACGCCCTTCGGTGGATCAAGCGCGGGATGTCGGCCGTCGAGGAAGCCGAAGGGCCCGATGCCGGCAAGACCCGCGCGCAGCTGTTCGCCTGGTACGGAGCGATCAAGCTCGGACAGAGCCGCTATGTCGAGGCGGCGCGCTGGTCCGAGCGAGCGATCGTCGAGGCGCGAGCGACGGGCGAGCTGCGCGCGCTGGCGCAGGCCTACGTGACGCTCGACCTGATCGACGTGAACCAGGGCCATGCGAGCGATCACTCCTACTCGCAGCAGGCGCTCGAGATCTACGAGCAGCTCGGCGACCTCTCGCGACAATCGGTCGTCCTCAACAACCTCGGCGCGTTCGCGTACTACGAGGGCCGCTGGGATGAAGCCGTCACGATGTACGAGCGCGCGCGGCTGTCACGCGAGCAGACCGGCGACCCCGTCGGCGCAGCGATCGGGACCGCCAACGTGGGCGAGATCCGTGCCGACCAGGGACACCTCGCCGAAGCCGAGCCGATCCTGCGTTACGTGCTCCGCGTGTGTCGCGGCGCCGGCGACCGGAGCTCGGCGGCGTTCGTCCTCGGCGTCCTGGCGCGGGTCGAGGCGCGCTCCGGTCGTTTGGAGGAGGGCCTCGCCGCGCTCCGGGAAGCCCGCGAGGAGTACAACGCGATCGGCGAGTTCGGCGGGGCCCTCGAGGTCGACGCCAGGATCGCGGAAGCGCTCGTCCTGCGCGGAGACCCGCGCGCCGGGATCCGGGCCGCGCGAGAGGTGCTGGCGGCCGCCGGAGACGGCGACGAGGTCGGCGTGTACGTGCCGATGCTCCGCCGCGTGCTCGGTTTGGGCTCGATGCGCGTGGGCGAGCTGCGGG
>DATFGK010000020.1:0-9808 GCA_035249485.1 Actinomycetota bacterium
GCCGAGCGCGCCCGTGAAGAGCAGCGCAAGGACGAAGAGCGCCGCAAGCTCGAGCTGAAGAAGGAAGAGGAGCGGAAGCGCAAGGAAGCGGCCAAGGAATCGAAGAAGCGTCACCGAAAGCACCGCCGCCACTCGAAGCGCGTCAACCGCCGGGCCGCCGAGCTGGACCTGCGCAACGGCGAGCGTGTCAGCCTGAGCATCGAGGGCTGGTCGCGGTTCCGCCGGGCGACCCTGGTCGTGACGAACTATCGCGTCGCGCTTGTCACGCGCATGCCTCCTCAGGTGCGGTGGATCCCGCTCGAGGAGGTCGCCGGGGTCCGCAGTCGGTGGCGCGGAGCGCACTCGCTGACCATCGTGAGCCCGATCGAGGTCCTGACACTCCAGAAGTCCAAGCGGCAGATGCTCGCGTCCTTCGAGGAGCTGCTCTCCTCAGAGGTCGCGGAAGCTCGCCGTCCGGGCTCGACGGAACGCCACCACGGCGATATCACCCAGGAATGGGCGGAACGGTCCACGGAGATCTGGGACTCGCACTTCAAGCGGCTCCGGCTGTGGATCCGCCGTCATCCGGCGATCACGTTGGGGACGCTGACGGTCTGTGTCGTGGCGGCCTTCCTGCTGACGTCCGTCTTCACTTCGTTCTTCAGTCCGACTCGCTAGCCCGGTTTGACGGGCTCCACCACCGCCGGTCAACCTTTGCACCGCCATGCCGAGGATCGCGATCGTCGGATCGTTCTCAACCGGGAAGACCACGCTGGCGGAAGCCGTCGCGGAACCCCTCGATCTGCCGCTGCTGCCCGAAGCCGCTAGGGAGGTCGCCGCGCTCGGCTTCAAGCTCGACAAGGACGCGACGCCCGAGGTCGAGACGCTGATCTTCCTGAAGCACTTCTACAACGAGCAGATCCACGCGGACTTCGTCGCCGACCGCTCGATCATCGACGTCATGGCCTACGCCGGCTGGGTGCTCGACAACCGGCCGTGGAGCAAGGAGATGGCGCTTTTCGAAGAATGCAAGAAGCTTGCGCACCACAACCTGCGCAGCCAGTACAGCCACGTCTTCTACCTCCCGATCGAGTTCCCCATCGTTCCCGACGACCTGCGGCCCGACGACCCGGAGTTCCAGAAGCAGATCGACGAACGGATCCTCGGGCTGCTGGAGACCTACGACGTCGCCTACGAAACCCTCACCGGTGACGTCCCCACCCGCGTGAAGGCCCTGCTGGACCGCATCCAGCGGTAGCCCCGTCCGCCGGGAGCCGAGCGGAACCTTCCTGCCTCTGCGAGAGTCTTTCAGGCATGAGACGCTTGACCGTCTTCGCCGTCCTGCTCGCCACCGCGGGCTGTAGCGCTCCGCCGGAGGCGGCCGCGCCGCGGATAACCCCGCCGTCGTCGGGTTCGCTCTCTCCGACGGTGACGACTCCTACCCCGGCACCGTCTCCTTCCTCGTCCGAGGTGGCGTTCCGCGGCTCGGTCTCGCCGATCGACGCGGCGGTCCGGGAGCGCATGACGGCGTCCTGGCGACCCGGCTGCCCGGTTCCGCTCGCGGACCTGCGGCTGCTGCGCATGACCCACTGGGGCTACGACGACCGGGTCCACCCCGGAGAGATCGTCGTGCGCTCCGATCACGCACGCGAGGTGCTCGGCGTGTTCGAGGCGCTTTTCGATGCACGGTTCCCGATCAGACGGATGGAGCTCGTCGATGTTTACGACGGCGACGACGACAAGTCGATGGCGGCCAACAATACGTCCGGGTTCAACTGCCGGGCGAGCAGCGGCGACCCGGGATCATGGTCGCAGCACGCGTACGGGCTCGCGATCGACATCAATCCGATCCAGAACCCCTTCGTGCCGCGGACCGGTCCGATCGAGCCGCCGGCCGGCGCGTCCTACGCCGACCGCGCGCACGAAGCCCAAGGCTTGATCCGTCCGAACGACGTCGTCGTCAGCGCGTTCGAACGGATCGGATGGGAGTGGGGCGGGTACTGGTCGTCGGCGAAGGACTACCAGCACTTCTCCGCGAACGGTCTTTGAGCGTTAGCCCTCGGGCTGCGCGAGCGCTTTCGAGATCAGCGGGAGCGAGCGGTTGTAGCGGTAGGGGATCCGCATGTGTCCCGCGTCGAACTCCTCGTGGATCGGGTCGAGGCCGTGCTCGCGCATGACCGCAACCATCCAGCGCGCGCCGACGTCGAGCGCCCACTCGTCCTTGGTTCCGCAGTCGACGAAGATCAGCGATTGAGACTTCAGCGCGTCGAGCCGCCCTGGGATCATTCGCACGGGATCGTGCTCGAGCCAGCGCGCCCAGACCTCGTCGACGAGCTCGCCCGACTCAACGTCGAACGGCAGATCGAAACCGTGCTCCACGTCCGGGTTCGGTGAGTAGCAGGACGCCATCGCGAGCTCGTTCATCAGCGCCATGTAATCGTCGGAGCGGTCGGTGATCTCTTTGTAGGTGTCGAGGAAGCGCTTCGGCGTGATGTTATGGTGCCAGAGGTAGCGCAACGCGTGCGGGAACTCCGGCAGATAGCAGTACTCGAACGCCGCGTCGCCGGAGTGGCACGCGAACGCGGAGAAGACCTCGGGGAAATCGACGGCCATTCGGAACGATCCGAAGCCGCCGGACGACTTGCCGAAGACGCCGCGCCCCTCGCGCTTCGGGATCGTGCGGAACTCCTTGTCGGCCCACTCGACGAGCTCGACGGCCGTGTAGCGCCCGTACGGGCCGGTCGCGTCGGAGTCGATGTACTGCGACCCGCCGTATCGCGTCGCGCAGTCGGGCATGACGACGATCGCCTCGGCCATCTCGCCGCGGTCGATCAGCATGTCGAGCCGCTCGGCGAGGTTGGGCTCGAACCAGTCCTCGTTGAGATGCATGCGGCCGGTACCGGTGAACCCGACGATCGCCATGATCATCGGATAGCGTCGGTTCGGATGCTCGTCGTAGGAGGGCGGGAGGTAGACCGGCGTCTCGCGATCGGCGGGGTCGCCCAAGGGGTTCCCCGAGAGCAACTTGCTGTCGACGACGGGCCGGACCACGCGTCCCTGCTTCACGCGGGCAGGCTACAACGCGCCGGCGCTTCGCGCGCCGGCGCCGGGCGGCTATCCTTGGGAGGAACCATGATGAAACGGACGTTCCTAACGCTGTTCGCAGCCGCGGTGCTCGGGGCGTGGATCGTGCCGTCGGGTGCCGCGCCGACCGAATCCAGCGACAACGTCCGGCTGCTGGGCGGCATGCGCTTCGCCGGCGGAACGGACCTGGATTTCGCGGGCGACTATGCCTACGTGGGCTCGTTCGAGAACGCCGACGGCGGGCTCTACATCTTCGACATAAGCAACCCGGCGGCGCCGAAGCTCGCCGGGCGTTTCCTGTGTCCCGGTTATCAGGACGACGTCGG
The DNA here is from genome assembly GCA_035249485.1 of Actinomycetota bacterium. Taxonomy (GTDB): domain Bacteria; phylum Actinomycetota; class AC-67; order AC-67; family AC-67; genus DATFGK01. The sequence goes on from DATFGK010000020.1 coordinate 3,390, forward strand.
TGTCTGGCGGACGACGGTCGTGATGGGCATGCACTACGCGCAGGAACGCAAGGGATGCAAGACGCGGGAGGTCGGCGGCCTCCGGATCGTGGACGTGAGCGACCCGGCGAAGCCGGTCGAGCGTTCGTTCGTGGAGATCCAACCCTTCGGAACGCACACGCTCACGATCGTCGGCGACACCGGATACGTTTACGCGAACCCGGGCGGTCTCGGCGTCACTGCCGAGGAGCAGGCGACGACCATCGTCGATATCCGCGACGCCGCGAACCCGAAGGTCGTCGGCACCTGGCTCCCGCCCACCTCGACGGGATGTCACGACATCAACGTGGTCGGCAACCGCGCGTACTGCGCCGGATCCGACGTGACGCACATCCTCGACATCACCGATCCGGTCCATCCGGAGATCATCTCTTCGATCGTCAACCCGTTGATCTACTTCCATCACGGCGCGGTCCCGAGCTCCGACGGCGATACGCTCGTGATCGCCGACGAAGCCTTCGCGCTTCACGTGTGCGACCCGCTGGGCCTGAACCCGACGGGCGCGTTCTGGTTCTACGACATCTCCGACGAGGCGAACCCGGTCCTCGAGGGATGGATCAGCCAGACGGGGTTCCTGGCGGTCGGCAGCCTCATCTACAACACGCGCGGCGACTGGTGCACCGCGCACAACTTCAACATGGTCCCCGGCAAGGATTGGATGGTCGCGTCCTCCTACACCGGCGGGACGTCGATCATCGACTTCAGCGACCCGGCGAGCGCGCAAGTGATCGGCTGGATCGTGCCCGAGAACGCCGACACTTGGTCCTCGTACGTCTACCGTGGCTACATCTACACCGGCGACATGAATCGCGGCTTCGACGTGATCGCGATGGAGGAGATCGTCGCCGCGGCCGCTCCCGCTCCGGGCGCCTCCCCGGCTCCGAAGCCGCCCAGCGCGGTGAAGGGAACGAAGAACACGAAGGGCAAGGCCGAGCCGGGGGCAGCGCTGCCCGGCACCGGCGTCGGGGTTCCCGCGCTCTCGTGGGTCCTGCTCGCCGCGGCGGTCGCGACGGGCTCCGCCCTCAAGCGCAGCCGTTCCGCGGCACGCTGACCAGCGTTTCTCCGCTTTTCCACAGGACCGGCCCAGAGTTTTACGTGGCCGTAACACTCGAGAAACGGACCCGAAAAAAACGTGCCTTAGCCTGCTGCGCGAAGCGGCGGAGAAAGTCTCCGTTGATGGGTTCGGTTTCCGCACGCGGGCGTGCGGAGGGCGCCCGGATCCGTGCTAGTCGGGAGGTGAGGGATGCCCGAGATCAACCAAGCGGATACCGCTTGGATCTTGGCGTGCTCCGCCCTGGTCATGTTCATGACCCCGGGGCTCGCCCTGTTCTACGGCGGTCTTGTGCGAGCGAAGAACGTTCTCGCGACGATCATGCAGTCGTTCTTCGCGTTGGGGCTCATCAGCATCGTATGGATGGCCATCGGGTACACGCTGGGGTTCGGAGCCGATAAGGGAAGCATCATCGGTGGCCTGGACTTCATCTTCCTGAGGGACGTCGGCGCCGAGATCGGGCCGTTCGACACCCTGACGATCCCACACTCGACGTACATGATCTTCCAGATGATGTTCGCGGTCATCACGCCCGCGCTCATCACCGGCGCGTTCGCGGAGCGCATGAAGTTCCGCGGCTACGTGATGTACATGGCGCTTTGGTCGATCCTCTGCTACTCCCCGGTGGCGCACTGGGTCTGGGGCGGCGGCTGGCTCGGTCTGGGCGAAGGCAATGTGCAGGCGCTCGACTTCGCCGGCGGCACGGTGGTCCACATCAACGCCGGTGTCGCTGCTCTTGCGACGATCCTCTACATGGGGAAGCGCCGGGGCTACGGCAAGCAGTCGATGCACCCGCACAACATCCCGATGGTCATCACCGGCGCCGCGATCCTGTGGTTCGGCTGGTTCGGGTTCAACGCCGGCTCGGCGCTGACCGCGGGCGGACTCGCCTCGAGCGCGTTCGTCGCCACGCACCTTGGCGCCGCCGCTGCGATCCTCGGCTGGATCATCCCGGAATGGATCCGCAACAAAGCGCCGACGACGCTCGGTGCGGCGACCGGAGCCGTCGCCGGCTTGGTGGCGATCACCCCGGCCTCGGGCTTCGTGGAGCCGTGGGCGGCCGTGATCATCGGCCTCGTCGCGGGTGCCGTCTGTTACGCGGCGGTGAGCCTCAAGCCCAAGCTGGGGTACGACGACTCGCTCGACGTCGTCGGCGTCCACATGGTCGGCGGCATCGTCGGCGCGCTCCTCACGGGCGTGTTCGCTACGGCCACGATCTCCGGCCTCGACCCGTCGCTCGACGGGCTCGCGTACGGGAACGGGTTCGTGCAGCTCGGCCGGCAGGCCGTCGCAGTGCTCGCGACGCTCGGCTTCTCGTTCGTGATGACGCTGATCATCTGCTGGATCGTCGACAAGACCGTCGGCCTTCGCGTGGATGAGGACTCCGAGCAGCAGGGGCTCGACCTCTCGCAGCACTCGGAGACCGGCTATACCTTCGTTGAGGTGGGCTCGGTTGCCACCGGACACGGAGGCGGCGCGAGCTACGCGTCGCCGGCGAAGACGGAGGAGGCGGTCCGATGAAGCTGGTGACCGCGATCGTCAAACCGTTCAAGCTGGAGGAAGTGAAGGAGGCGCTCCGCGGCGTCGGCATCCAGGGGATGACGGTGACCGAGGTGCGCGGCTTCGGCCGCCAGCGGGGACACACCGAGGTCTACCGAGGGGCGGAGTACCAAGTCGACTTCGTGCCCAAGGTGAAGATCGAGGTCCTCTGCGACGACATGGAGGTCCAGGGCGTGGTCGACTCGATCATGAAGTCGGCGCGCACCGGGAAGATCGGCGACGGGAAGATCATCGTCACAGGCGCCGATCAGGTCTTCCGCATCCGCACGGGTGAAGCGGGGAGGGATGCCCTCTAGCGCGGAGACCTCCAGCGCGATCCGTGAGCTCCGGGCCGAACGGGAGCGCCTGAAGGAACAGCCGGGGCGCTCCGGCCGGGATCTCGTCGAGGCTCTGACCGCCGCGATGGACGCGGCGGTCAGAGCCGTCTGGCGCGAGGTTTCGGTCCCGGAGGGACGGGTCGCGCTCGTCGCGCTCGGCGGGTATGGGCGCGGCGAGCTGTCGCCCCACTCGGACATCGATCTGATGGTGCTGCACGCCGGCCGGGGGATCGCGCCCGACGTCGGCAAAGGTCTTTTCTACGAACTTTGGGACGCGGGATTCGTCGTCGGTCACGCGATCCGCACCGTGAGGGATTCGCTGAAGCTCGCTGCCGTCAACCTCGAAGCGGAGACGTCGTTCATCGACGCGCGGCTGCTCGCCGGGGACGAGGAGTTGTTCGAGGATTTCCGTTCTGGCGCTCTGAAACAGACGAGGAAACGCGGCGGGAAGTTCGTCGAGGCGCTGCGCGAGGAAGCGGCCGAGCGTCACGCGCGCGAGGGTCACGCGTCGTACCTGCTCGAGCCGAATCTGAAGGACGGCGCCGGGGGGCTGCGCGACCGCTCGGTCGTCGGCTGGCTCGCGAAGGTGTTCGGCGGCGGCGGCGAGCTTTCCGCGGTCGAGGAAGCGGACCTCACACACGCCGGCGAGATGCTGTTCCGCGCGCGGAACCAGCTCCATTACCTGACCGACCGGCCCAGTGATGTGCTGTTGCTCGGATATCAGGAGCAGATCGCGGCGTCGCTCGGATACCGGGGCAACGGTCGTCCGGCCGTCGACGGGTTCCTGCGCGACCTCTACGCCGCTGCGCGCGTCGTGGAGTTCGCGGCGTCGTCGGCGCTGGCCGAGCGGTTGGGCGAGCTCGCGCGCCGGCGCTCGCGCCGCGAGCTTTCCCCGGGGATCGCGCTCGAGGACGGCCGCGTGCGGATCACCGAGCGTGTTTCACCGGCAGCCGATCCGTCGCTCGCGATGCGCGTGTTCGCCGAGGCGGCGACGGAGGGTGCCCCGGTCGCGGCGGAGACGCTCGGATGGCTCCGCCGGGAGGCGCAGGCCGGACCCGCCGAGTACGCGTGGACGGCCGAGACGCGCCGCGCGTTCTTCCGTCTGCTGGGCGCGGGCGAGCGTGCGGCGGAACCGCTCGAGGCGATGGATCAGGCCGGCTTGCTCGGGCGGTTCCTGCCGGAGTGGGAGGGTGTTCGCTGCCAGCCGCAGCACAACGTCTATCACCGCTTCACCGTGGACGTACATCTGTTAACGACCGTCGCGTGGGCGGCCGCGCTCGGCGCGAGCGACGAGGATGACTCGCTGCCGCGTGACGTCTGGCGGGACCTCGCCGATCGCGACCGGGTCTTGCTCGCCTGCCTGCTCCACGACATCGGGAAGGGGACCGAGGAGGACCATTCGGTCTACGGGGAGTCACTCGCGCGCCAGATCTGCAAACGGATCGGCTTGCCCGACGAGACGACCGACGACGTCGTGTGGCTCGTCCGTCATCACCTGTTGCTGCCCGACACGGCGACGCGGCGCGATATCGAGGACGAGAATCTCGTCGTCGAAACGGCCGCCGGGGTGGGGGACGCCGAGCGGCTCAAGATGCTCTACGTCCTCTCGGTCGCCGACGGGCTCGCGACCGGACCGGCGGCGTGGAGCCCGTGGAAGGGGACGCTCGTCGACGACCTCTTCACCCGCGTTATGCACGTGTTCGAGCGCGGCGAGGTCGTCGGGCGCGACGCCTCGGACCTCCTCCGCCATCGGACGACCGAGCTGCGGCGAGCGCTCGCGCGCTACCCCGACGCGACGGTCGAAGCGCACCTGCACAAGATGCCGCGCGCGTACTTCCTGGCGTTCCCCACGGAGGCGCTTATCCGGCACTTCGCGCTGATGGAATCGGACCTCGGGCCGTCCGAGGTCCGGGTCCACTGGACGCCCGGCGAGGCACCCGGCGTCTACGAGCTGATCGTCGTCGCGCGCGACCGGCCGGGCCTCTTCAGCAAAGCGGCGGGCGCGATCGCCCTCAACGGGATCAACGTGCTTGCGGCGCAGATCTTCACACGGGCGGACGGCCTCGCCCTCGAAGCGTTCCGGGTCGAGGGGGCGCACGAGCCCGAGATCGAGGCGGACCGCTGGGGGAGGGTCGAGGCGAACCTCGCGCGTGCGCTCGCCGGGCGCATCTCGCTGGATCTCCGTCTCGCCGAGAAGCGCGACGCATATGAGCGTCCCTCGAAGGGCAAGCGCGAGCCGCCTCGGGTCGTCGTCGACAACCGCGTCTCGGACTTCTACACCGTGGTCGAGGTGCACGCGACCGACCGCGTCGGTCTGCTGTACGGCATCACGCGAGCGCTGGCGGACATGGAGCTCGACATCCACGCTGCGAAGGTCGCGACGTACGCCGACGACGTCGTCGACGTCTTCTACGTCCGCGACGTCGACGGCCAGAAGGTCACCGATCCCGAGCACATGCGTGAGATCGAACGAACGGTGCTCATGCGGATCGGCGACTAACGCCGCGCCGCTATACTCGGCCGGCGTGAACGAGGTGCCGCTCGACGAGATCGCGTCGTGGATCCGCGACGCATCGCGCGTCGTGGTCCTGACCGGCGCCGGGATCTCGACCGAGTCCGGGATCCCCGACTTCCGCGGGCCGCAAGGGGTGTGGACCAAGAACCCCGAGGCCGAGAAGATGGCCACGATCCAGTACTACATGTCCGATCGGTCGATCCGTGTTCGTGCGTGGAAGATGCGGGCCGAGCACGAAGCCTGGAGCGCCGAGCCCAACGCCGGGCACGCCGCGCTTGCGGAGCTCGAGCGGAAAGGGAAGCTGCACACGCTCGTCACGCAGAACGTGGACGGGCTCCATCAAGCGGCCGGGTCGTCGAACGATCGGATCGTCGAGATCCACGGCACGATGCGCGAGGTCATGTGCATGTCGTGCGGCGAGCGCGCGCCGATGGAGCGAGCGCTCGCGCGGGTCCGTGGCGGCGAGGAGGATCCGCCCTGCCGGACGTGCGGCGGAATCTTGAAATCCGCGACGATCTCGTTCGGGCAGAACCTCATCCCGGAAGATCTCGATCGCTCGTTCGACGCGGCCGCCGGCGCCGATCTCTTCCTCGCGGTCGGCACATCGCTCGTCGTCTACCCGGTGGCCGACCTCCCGCGCGTGGCCCTGGAAGCGGGTGCCCGGCTCGTGATCCTCAACGCCGAGCCGACCCCGTACGACCGCCTCGCATCGGCCGTGCTCCACGACCGCCTCGGCGAAGTCCTGCCGAAGCTCGTCGAGCTCGTCTGACTGGTTCTGCTCGCTCTTGCCGAACGTGACTCGTCTCGGTGCCACACCTACCCTCGCTCGTGGCGGTGGGCCCGTGGTGTAACCAGGCAGCACGCGACCCCGCGGAGGTCCGAGGTGCGAGTTCGAATCTCGTCGGGTCCACCCCTCAACGATGTTGAGGGACCCCCG
>DATFGK010000021.1:0-7682 GCA_035249485.1 Actinomycetota bacterium
CGGCGAACGGGTCGGCCGCGAGCACGCGCGCGCCGAGCGCCGACAAGCGGCGAGCGACCGCTTGCCCGACGGCGCCGCAACCGACGAGCCCGACCGTCATCGTGCGCATCTCGCGCCCGCGGTACCGCTGATACGCGATGCGACCTTCGTCGATCCACCGTCCGCCGCGGATGTCGTCGTCCGCGCGAACGATCCCGCGCAGGAGCGTGTACATCAGCCCGAGCGCGAGGTCGGCGACGGCTTCGGCGTTGCGTCCCGGAGCGTGCACGACCGGGATGCCCGCTCGCGTCGCGGCGTCGATATCGATGTTGACGGGATCGGCGCGGCAGCTCGCGACGATGCGCAATTCGGGACGTGCCTCGAACAGCGCGCCGGGAACGTGGTCTGCCTCCACGATGAGGATCGCGATCCCTGCGGTGCGCGCGATCAGCTCGTCGGCGCTGTGGAGCCGTACCGGGACGTGGTCGCTCCACGGGTCGACCTCGAGTTCCCCGAGCGAGCGCAGTGCCTCGAGCCCGGGGCCGCGGAGTGGTGCCAGAGATAGGAGCCGCATGGAGTGCGGGGGAGTCTACCCCGACGCACCCTCCGGCTTCCCCTCGTCTTCCGTTTCGAGCCCTCCGGCCGACCGGGCCGGTTCGGACGCCTCGGGGACGTCCGACCAGATCTCCGGCGGGAGGTCGTCGGCCTCCACGCCGATCTCGATCCCGATCCCGTACCGCGTCCGGAACCGCGCGACGTCGAGATGGAGAAGGTCTTCGACGATGCGCGCCTCCTCTTCGATCGCCGCCTGCCGGTTGTGACCCCAATCGCGCTCCATCACGACGACGCCTTCGCGGTCGACGATCCGAACGACGTCGTGCGACTCCTCGGGGACGGGGTCGCCGTGCTTCGCGGCCTCCTGCGCGATGCGACGGAGCTTTCGCTTGCTCGCGCGCAGACCCGTCGAGTCGCGCTCGACGCGGTAGTGCTTGGCCGCCCAGTCCTTCTCTTCGCTGTCCACCGCCTTCAGAGATTACCCGAGCCGTTGAAGGCTCAACGTGGTGCCGGGGTGGGCGCCGCCCTAGCGGGCGGCGCCCACCCCCTCCGGTATCCTCAGCGGCTGAGGCGGCCTGACTACGTGGGAAAACTCCGGAAATTCGCTCGCACCGCTGCGCTGGTGCTCGTCGTCGTGCTCGTGATCGGCGGCGCCTATCTGGGCTACCTCCTGACCAGCAACAGCTATCCCGTTCCCGATGCCGACGGCTGGATCCGGCTCCAAGACATGCCGCGACCGCGCGGCGAGACGGGAGCGACGTTCGCGATCCCCGGCCCGCCCGGGACACCCGATATCTGTCCTCAGGGTCCTTGCCAGCCGCAGTTCTTCGTGATCGGCGGCCTGGCCGGACCCTTCGGGAAGACGGTGGCCGATGTCGACATCCTGGATTCCGGCTCCGGGGATTGGCGGCAAGGAACCCCCCTCCCCGAGGCGCGCCATCACCCGGCGGCCGCTTCGGTCGGCGGCGCGGTCTACGTGACCGGCGGGGCGAAGAACGCGCGCAACTGGACGCCGGAGGCCGAGATGTGGGTGCTGCGGCCGGGCTCCGATAGCTGGGATCCCCTGCCGGACATGCCGGAAGGCCGCATGGGTCACGCCATGCTCGCGATCGAGGGCAAGCTGTACGTGATCGGCGGCCGGGGTGAGACAGCGAACGTCCTCGTGTACGACCTCCAAGAGGGGTGGAGCGAGAAAGCGCCGATGCCCGGCAAGCGCGACCACCTCGCCGCCGTTCAGGTGGGTGCGACGCCGAATCCAAGGATCTATGCGATCGGCGGACGCGACGACCGGATCCGCGCCCGCGTCGACATCTACGACGTAACCACCGACTCGTGGACGACGGGTCCGCCGATGCCCGCGGCGACGAGCGGGATGGCCGCCGAGCTGCTCGCCGATGGACGCATCCACGTCGTCGGCGGCGAGGACCCCGGAACGCTCGGCGGTGAGGTGTTCGATACGCACTTCGTGCTCGATCCGGCGACGGGTACGTGGGGCTCCGGTCCGAAAGCCTCGCTCGCGGTTCACGGCGCCGCATCGGATCAGGTCGCCGGCATCCTGCTCATCGTCGGGGGCGCTCGGCGCCACGGCGCATGGTCGACGCTCGCATGGACCGGCGTATCGCAGCGTTTCGACGCGTTCTCGGCAGGGGCCCCTTCGCCCTCGCCCACGCCGACCGCGACGGGGACGAGCCCGACGCCGACGCCGACGCCGACGCCGACCTAGGGCGCGAACAACCGGTACCCGAAGATCCCCGACAGTCGCGAAAGCGGGTGCTCGCCGAGGGGACCCGAGAGCAGATCCTGAAGGCGGTCGCCGAAGGCCTTGAACTCGAGATCCGTCTCGCGCGTCCCGGTCCCCGTGAAAAGCATGTCGCCGAGGAGGACTGGTGACGACGAGGGCGCACCGAAGGTCGGCATGATCCACAGCGGCAGCCCCGTCGCGGCGTCGAACGCCTGGAGCCGCACGCCGAACGTGACCGACGCGAACACGACCCCGTTCGCGTACGACACGTGCCCGTACGCCGGCGCCGCGAGCGGAGAGCGCCAAAGGATCTCCCCGGTCGCCGCGTCGATCGCGTGCAGGCTGAACAGCCGGCCGGGATCCTGGAGGAGGCTCGTGTCGAGCGGGTTCCCACCCGCGTCGAGTGGCGTCGCGAACGGCGTCGGGAGCGCGGTGACGCCGAAGATGACGTCTCGCTCGGCGCCGCTGATCGGATCGGTCGCCCTCCCGACCGCCGGGACGCCGATGAAACCCCCGACGGAGAAGCCCGAGTTGAGGCGCCCCGACTGCCCGGCACGCGTGCTCCAGACTCCATCGCCGGTCTCGAGGTCGCGCGCGTAGTACCAGCCGTCCTTGCCGCCGATGCCGACCGCGCCGCCGGGAAGCATGTTCGGCGTCGAGCCGAAGTCGTCGTCGAGGTCGTTCGGTTCGCGCGGTTGGAACCGCCAGAGCTCTTCGCCGCTCGTCGCGTCGATCGCGATCATCGCTTCGCGTCCGATCTCTCCGGCCGCCGCCGACTCATCGGGGTTGTCGCAGTTCGACGTGCCGTACACGACGATGCCGCGGCCGCCGAGGGCCGACGCGTCGAGCGACGGCGACGACCAGACCCCGCCGCATCCGAACCCCTCCCCCGACCCTTCGGTCAGCGAATGCCGAACGAGACCGGTTTCGGGATCGTGCTTGTAGAGGAGCTCGAAGCGGTACGGCTCCGGTCCATCGGGGTTGGGGCGCAACCCGAACGCGAGCAGCCCCGTCCGTCCGACGTCCGAGCGGTTGTGGACGTCCATCCCGACGAAGACGCGGTCGCCGTCGGCGAAGTGACCGATGACGGGCGACGACTCGATCTCGATCTGCGGCGGGTTCGCCGCCTGCGCGTCGCGAAGCGATTGGTCGCGCGGATCGACGTTGACCTTCGCGAGCACCGTGGGACCGGTGCGGCCCGGCGCCAGCGCGTAGAGCGTGCCGCCGCCGCCGAAGATGACGGCCTCGACGGGCACGGGCTCGCCGGGGACGTCGACGGGACCGACGGCCGCCGTCGACACGATCCGTCCGAACGCGACCTCGTGCGAGTCGTCGACCGCGAACGTCCACAACTGCTCGCCCGTCTCGCTGTCGACCGCGTAGAAGGTGCCGTCCCACGATCCGACGTAGAGAACCCCGTCCACGACAGCGGGGGAGGCCGAGATGTTGTCGGCCGTCGGCACCGCCCAAACCGGAAGGAACGTCGCGACGTTGGTCCGGGACACCTCCGAACACTCCGGGCTCTGCGCGAAGGTCCGTCCCGGGTCGTGCCCGAACATCGGCCACGCGCAGGCCTCCGACTCGGCACCCGCGCCGAACGACGACGCGAGTGCCAGCGCGGCAACGGCCGAGACGATGCGGTTCATCGATGCTCCCCGAGCGGAACGAGCGTTCCCCTAAGCGTTCCCCGGCGGGGCCGTTCCCTCCTGCCCGGGACCCCAACTTCGCACCGGAACGGCAGAAGCGATAGACAGGGACCGCTACCGGCCGGGAGGGAGCTGATGCAGCAGACGATCGTGTTCGGAGACGCGATGATCTCGGTCGAGCTCCCCGACCGGACCCACGTCGTCTCGCCGGGCTTGTCGATCCCGCTCGACCCGGTCGGCGACCTCGCCGCCGCGGTTCGCGCCGGGCTCGACGCGCCGGAAGACCTCCCGCCGCTGCGCGAGCTCGCGCGCGGGAAGCGGCGGGTGACGATCGCCTTCGACGACGCAACCGTCCCTTGCTACGCGCCGGTGTGGTCGACCGCGATCCCGCTCGTGCTCGCGGATCTCGAGGCGGCCGGCGTCCGTCGCGAGGACGTCACGCTCCTGTGCGCGAACGCACTGCACCGGAAGTTCACGCACGACGAGCTCGCCACGTTGATCGGCCCCGACCTCGTGCGCGAGTTCGGCGATCGGCTTCTCTGCCACGACGCCGAGGACATGGACGCCCTGGAGCATCTGGGCAAAACCCCGAACGGCTACCATGTGGAGCTCTCCCGGCACGTCACCGATGCAGACCTCTGCGTGTACGTGAACTGCTCGACCGTGCGCGGCTTCTCGGGCGGATGGAAGTCGATCTGCGTCGGGCTTTCCACCTATCGTTCGATCCGCCACCATCACAACCCGGACGACATGTCGATGTCGACCGAGCGGAACCGGATGCACGAGATGCTCGACGAGATGGGGGCGCTCGTCACCGAACGGCTCGGGAACGACCGCATCTTCAAGCTCGAGACGATCCTCTCCAACCCGTTGCAGGTCGCGTCGATCCGAGGCGGAACCGTCGACGGCACCCGCCGCATCGCGCTCGAGACGAACCGCACGCACATGCCGCCCCGGCGAACGCTCCTCGAGGAGAAGGTCGACATCGTCCTCTACGGGGTCCCCGAGTGGAGCCCGTACGCGGCGTTCTCGTACTTGAACCCGATCCTCACGCTGATCTCGACCGGACTGGGCTACCTCGGCGGGATGATCGAAGCGTTGGGCAAGCCCGGCTGCTCGGTGATCCTGGCGACGCCGTGCCGGAACCGGTGGGACGACACCCATCACCCCTCGTATCGCGAGGTGTGGGAGCGCGTGTTACCGGAGACGCGCGATCCCTACCAGGCCAGCGCGCGGTTCGAGGACGAGTACGCGAACCACCAGACCTACATCGACCGCTACCGGTTCGGATACGGCTTCCATCCGGTGCACGCGATCATGGCGTTGTTCCCGTTGAAGCGCCTGCGTCACGCCGGACGCGTGTTCGTCGCCGGCGCCGAGGATCCGGGGCTCGTGACGCACGCCGGGTTCCTGCCGGCGGCGTCGGTCGAGGAGGCGCTCGGCGCGGCGCTGGAGATCCACGGCTCCGATGCGCAGATCGCGCTGGTCCCCTACCCGCCGGCCGTCAACCGGCAGCTCTAAGACGGGATCAGCCGGTGAAGAACGAGTCGATCGCACCCTGGTTCTCGGCGAAGACCCACACCTCGGTGGCTTTGCCGTCCGCGACCTTGAAGACCGCGACGCCGTCGTCCTCGAGGATGCGGTCGCCGCGCTTCCCCGTGATGCGCGTCAGCACGATGACGTGGTCCTCGCTGGCGAGGATGTCTCGCGCGGAGACGGCGATCGAGCCTCCGGTGAACTCGGCCAGGCGTCCGAAGAGCTCCATGAGCTCTCCGTGGCCTTTGTAGACCCCGGACAGCGGGCTCGTTCCGCCGACGTGCCAGACGACGTCGGGATTCAGGAAGCCGGCGACGCCCTCTATGTCACCGCGGACGAACGCGTCGTATCCCTTCCGGATGAGCTCCTCGTTGGGATGCACAGCTCGCCCCTCTCGCTCCCTTGCCGTTCCCTGGGGCGACCCTACGCCTCGCCGTTGAATCGGCACAAGGGCGGCAGCGGCCGAGAAATGCGAGAGCGCCGCGGCGCTGGGGGACACCGCGACGCCCCGCGTGAACCCTCTAGGACTTGCCCTTGGTCCCCGGTCCTACCGGCGCGCCATCGTTCGGCAGCTCGTCCGGCGGGCCGGCGTCGTCCGGCTTGTTGTCCTTGCCCTTCTGGACGTTGGCCTTCGCCTTCTCGGCGTTGTCGATCGCGCGCTGGATCGCGTCCTTGGCCTGATCGGGAACCTTGCCCATGACGCCGGTCAGCACCGCGATGTGCTTCGAGATCATCTCGTTCACGTGCGCCAGCAACGCTCCGGCGTCCTGACCGAGCGCGATCGCGTGGAGCGCGTCATCTTCGGCGCCGGCGAGTGCGTCCTCGAGCCCGTCGAGGGCCTCGGCGGGATCCTCGCCTGCGGCCAGGAGCGCGTCGATCTCCGCGAGGCGGGTCGCAGCGAACTGCAGCTGCAGCTCGGCGCGGCTTCCGGGATCGCGGTGCATAGCGAGCGACACCCGCTCGACCGCGCGCTTGACGCCGTAAAGGGTGTCACCGGGCAGCGCCGAGGACGATGCGGCGACCGCGCTGCCGGCCCCCAGTACCAGGATCATCCCGGCGGCGAGCGAAGCGGCTACGAGGCGCATCCCGCGCCGGCGGAGCGGCGGCGCGACGACGACGTTGCGGGCGCGGTCGGAGCGCAGGGCCGCCAAGTGATCGGCGGCGACGTTGGAGGGCACCGAGTGGATCAGCGCCGGACGAGCGGCCCGCGCCGGGTGGAGGAGCGGCGCGAGGTCGCCAGTGGCCGCGCCCTCGGCCGCGTCGAGGCGGTCCAGGAGGCGGTCGAGGTCGTCGCGAACACGTCGAGTGCCCATCGTTCACTAAAGCGACGGCGGGGCCTCTTCGGTTGCGTCCGACAGGTCTTGGAGCGCCCTCGCCAGGCCGGAAAGGGCCCTATGCTGCAGCGCTTTGACGGTTCCGATCCGTTTGTCCAAAGCCTCGGCGATCTCCCGCGAGTTGAGTCCGGCCCCCACCCGGAGGATCAAGACTCGTCGCTGCTGCTCCGGGAGTGACAGGACGGCTTGCCAGACCCGCTCTCGGGCGACCCCGGCGATCGCCGCCTCATCGGTCGCAGAGGGCGCCGGCAGCTCCTCAGCCTCCTCGAGTGAACCCTCCGGCCGCCTGGCCAAACGCCTGGCGAGGTCGACGGCCCGGTTGTGCGCGATGCGGAACAGCCACCCCTTGAAGGCGGACGCATCCCCGCTGAACCCCCGAACCCCCCGCATCGCCTCGAGGAACACCTGTCCGGTCAGGTCCTCGGCGTCCTCCCGCCGATGGGTCTGCGAGACCAAGTAGGAGTAAACGGACCCCGCCAGGATCCGATAGATCTCATCGAACGCCGCCCCATCCCCCGCCCGAGCCCGCGCCACCGCCTCGTCGAGCCCCTCCTGCGGCTCCGCCCCCCAGCGCCCCTCAGCCATAGACATCAACTTAACGTCGGCTGGAGCCTCTGGAGGTTGAAGCGTGGAAGGAACCTCGAGCGGTCTGGGACCGCAGGCTCAAGGCTTCGGGTTGGGGCGGGGGCTCGTCCCCCCTCATCAACCGAACACCAGGTTTCTTCGGGGGGACGAGCCCCCGCCCCAACCCCGGAGCCTTGAGCCCACGGTTCCGGAAACCCAGCGCCGTTGAGCGCTTCAACCACTTGGCCTTCCGGCCGACGTTAAGTTGATGTCTATGGCTAAGGGGCGCTGGGGGGCGGAGCCGCAGGAGGGGCTCGACGAGGCGGT
>DATFGK010000022.1:0-5969 GCA_035249485.1 Actinomycetota bacterium
GGCGGCCATCCCGGCAACACGCCAAGCGCGAACGTGTCCCGAAAGCATGAGGACGCCGCCCCCCAGGAGAAGCGCGGCGCCGTCGATGAGGAAGAGCCAGCCGTAGACGGTCGACTCGCTGAAGTGGTGGGGCGCGAGCGAGACGTGGACCCCGCCCGCGAACGCGGCAAGCTGACCGACCGTCGTCGCGGCCGGGCCGGGCCGAAGCAGCCACCTCTTCATCCCATAGCAACATCGGCTGATGTACCGGGTGTCGTGAGCACTCGGGTGATATGCCCGGCTATCGGAGGTTGGCGGCGAGTTGGAGGAACGCTCCCTTCACCGTCTCCGACAGCGTCGGATACGAATGGATGGCCTCGCCCACTACCTCGATCGGGATGTGCCCCGCCATCGCGGCGACGACCTCGTGGATCATGTCGCCGGCGGTCTCCGACACGATGTGACCACCGAGCAGCTCGCCTGAGCTCTTGTCGGCGACGAGCTTCACGATGCCGTGCTCCGCGCCTTCGATCACGGCGCGCTCGTTGTCGCCGATCTTGACCAGCGACGTCACGACCTCGTGGCCCTCCTCGCGGGCGGCCTTCTCCGAGTGGCCGACGCTCGCGACCTCGGGCTCGCAGTACGTCACCTTCGGCACCACGCGATAATCACGCGGCCGCCGCGTCCCGAGGATGTCGTCAACCACGATCTCCGCTTCGTACGAACCGACGTGCGTGAACAGCAGATCCCCGGTGGCGTCGCCCGCCGCCCAGAGCTTGTCGCCGGTCGTGCGCAGCGTCTCGTCGAGCACCGGCTTGCCCTCCTTCATCTGCACGCCGGCGGCATCGAGGTCGTGCTCGTCGAAGCACGGCTTCCGCCCGGTCGCGACGAGCAGCTCCTGCGTGTGCAGGTGGTCGCGGCCTTCGATCTCGAGCGTCCAGCCGTCGGGTCCGTGCGACACCCGCTTCGTCTTCGCGCTCGTGATCAACTCGATGCCGTCCTCTTCGAGCGCGGGGATCAGTGCGGTGGAGGAGTCCTCGTCCTCGAGGTACATGATCCGGTCGAAGAGCTCGACGACGGTGACCTTCGCGCCGAAGCGCGCGTAGATCTGCGCGAACTCGATCCCGATCGGCCCCGAGCCGAGCACGGTCACGGAAGAAGGAACCTCCGTCGGCGACCAGAGCGCTTCCCGGTTCGTCCAGTAGGGCGCGCCCTCGAGCCCTTCGATGGGCGGCGCGGTCGCCTCGGTCCCGGTGGCGATCACGATGTGCTCGGCTTCGATCATCTGACCTGCCGAGGTCTCGAGCCGGTGCGGTCCGACCAGCCGCACCTCGTCGAACAAGACCTCGATGCCTTGCTCGATGAACGGTTTCGCGCCGCCGCCCGAGGAGTCGTCGATGATCTTGCGGGCGCGCGCCATCACGGCGGGGAAGTCGACCTCGACGCTTGGGATCCGCACGCCGAACCGGCCGGCGCCGCGCCCCCACGCGGCCACCTTCGCGCTGCGCAGCATCACCTTCGTCGGGACGCAGCCGTAGTGGTTGCACTCGCCGCCGAGCTTGTCCCGCTCGGCCAGCCCGATCTTGAGCTTCGAGCGGCGGCTCAGCGAGAAGGCCACCTCGGACCCCGTCCCGCCGCCGCCGATCACGAAAACGTCGTACCGTTCCACGCGGCTATCGTATCCACCGAGGCCCGAGCCGAGAGGGTGAGCGATGAAGCTGGCGATGGTTGGACTCGGTCGCATGGGGAGCGGGATGTCCGAGCGGCTGCGTCGCGGCGGCCACGAGGTGATCGGTTACGACCGCGACCCGGCGGTTACACAGGTTGCGTCGCTCGAGGAGCTCGTCAAGGCGCTCGAGCTCCCGCGCACGATCTGGATGATGCTCCCGGCCGGCGCGCCGACCGAGCAGACGATCGACTCGCTGTCGAAGCTGCTCGCGCCGGGCGACCTGGTGATCGACGGCGGCAACGCGAACTTCCGCGACTCGATCCGCCGCGCCGAGGAGCTCGCCGCCGACGGCGTCCTCTTCGTGGACGCCGGCGTCTCCGGCGGCGTTTGGGGCCTGACGGAAGGGTTCTGCTTGATGCTCGGCGGGACTGCCGGCGCGATCGAGCGGCTGTCGCCGGCGCTCGACACGCTCGCGCCCGAGAACGGCTGGCGCCACGTGGGGCCCTCGGGCGCGGGACACTTCACGAAGATGGTCCACAACGGGATCGAGTACGGGCTGATGCAGTCCTACGCGGAAGGCTTCGACATCTTGAAGGGGTCGAAGGTGTTCCCCGACCTGAACCTCGGCGAGATCGCGGAGGTGTGGCGCCACGGCTCGGTCGTGCGCTCGTGGCTGCTCGACCTGGCGGCCGGTGCGCTCCGGAAGGACCCGGCGCTCGAGCAGGTGACGGGCTACGTGGAGGATTCCGGAGAAGGTCGCTGGACGGTGATCGAGGCGATCGACGAGGACGTTCCCGCGCCGGTGATCACGCTCTCGCTGTTCGCGCGCTTCGCCTCGCGACGCGAGGACTCGTTCGGTAACCGCATGCTCGCCGCGCTCCGCCGCGAGTTCGGCGGCCACGCGGTCAAGCCGCGATGAGCCTCGCCCCGCCGCCGCCGCAGGCGATCGTCGTCTTCGGTGCGTCCGGCGACCTCACGAAGCGCAAGATCCTGCCGGCGCTCTACAACCTACGCGTCACGGGCCTGCTGCCTGAGCGCTACGCGATCGTCGGCTACGCGCGCAGCGAGTTGAGCGAGGACGAGTTCCGCGATCGCGCCCGCTCCGCGATCGAGGAGTTCTCGCGGACGAATCTCGACGAGAGCATCTGGGAGGAGTTCGCCGCCGATCTGCACTACGTTTCGGGCGAGTTCGACGAGCCGCATTGCTTCTCGCATCTGATCGAGGAGCTCGATCACCTCGACCGCGAGAAGCGGCTCGGGGGCCGCCGTCTCTATTACTGCGCGACCCCGCCGTCGGCCTTCCCGAACATCGTGATGCGGATCGGCGAGGCCGGGAACCCCGGCGAGGCGTCGATCGTGATCGAGAAGCCGTTCGGACACGACCTCGACAGCGCCCGCGAGCTGAACACGATCGTCCGTTCGGTCTTCGATGAGGCGCACGTTTTTCGCATCGACCACTACCTCGGCAAGGAGACCGTGCAGAACATCTTGATGTTCCGTTTCGCGAACTCGATGTTCGAGCGCGTATGGCATCGCGATGCGATCGATCACGTTCAGATCACGGTCTCCGAGGACATCGGGGTCGAGGGCCGCGGGGCCTACTACGAGGAAGCCGGCGCCATCCGCGACATTTTACAAAACCACGTGCTCCAAGTATTGGCGTTCCTCGCGATGGAACCCCCGGGGTCGCTCGAAGCGGAGGCCATCCGCGATGAGAAGGTGAAACTCCTTCGCGCGGTTCATCCCTTCCGGCCGGAGGACGTCGTCCGCGGACAGTACGCGTCGTGCGAGATCGGGGGCGCATCGGTGCCCGGGTATCACCAGGAAGAGGGCGTGGAACCGCGATCGTCGGTCGAGACGTATGCCGCGGTCCGCGCCCACGTCGACAACTGGCGTTGGTCGGACGTCCCGATCTACCTCCGCACCGGAAAGCGGATGCCGCGGCGCACCACGCAGGTGATCGTCTTCATGCGCGAGGCGCCCGGCTATCTCTTCGAGGACAGCGGCATATCACCCGGCGTCCCCAACCATCTCGCGATCGAGATCCAGCCGAACGAGGGGATCTCCCTGGCGTTCAACGCGAAGGAGCCGGGTCCCGAGATCGAGCTGAAGCCGGTCCACATGCACTTCACGTACGCCGAGTCGTTCGGGATCGAGGAGCCCGCCGACGCCTATGAGCTGCTGCTCCACGAGGCGATGGAGGGCGACCACACGCTGTTCATCCGCGAAGACGAGGTCGTGCGCTCGTGGGAGATCGTCGAGAACGTCTTGAAGGCGAACACGCCGGTGCATTCCTACGATGCCGGAACCGGCGGCCCGAAGGAAGCCGACGACCTGATCGCTCCGAGACGTTGGCACCTGCACTGAGGGGGGATCCGCGATGACCATCGACCGAACCGAGATCCGTCCGGCCGGCTCGAGCTCATACGACATCGAGCATGTTGACCGGCTGCCGTTCGGAACGCCGGAGAAAGCCGAGCGCTATCGGACCGAACGCTTCCTCGGCGCGACCGGGCTCAACTGGTACACGAGCGATCCCACGTTGCGGTTCCAGATGCGCTACCTGCTCACGGCCGAAGAGCTCGAGTGGGCGACGCCGCGCCTCGAGCGTCTGGGTGCGCTGATGGGCGGCCCGATCTCGGAGCGCGCAGATCTCACCGACAAGAACCCGCCGCGGCTCATCAAGTACGACCGCTGGGGCCACGACATCAGTGAGGTGCTCGTTCCCGAGTCGGCGCTCGCGACCAAACGCGACCTCGCCGAACACGGCTTCGGGACGCCCGGTTTCCGGACCGAGGCGGAGCGTGCCGGCGTGCGATACGAGGCGCTCACAGGCACCTACACGTACCTGCTCTGCCAGGCAGAGATCGGCATGACCTGCGCGATGGGTGCCGACGCGGGGATGGTCCGGGCGATGGTGGATATGTTCGCGCCGCAGGACGTGAAGGACCACGTGCTGCCCAAGATCGACACCGGCGAATGGTTCGGCAAGACCGGCCAGTTCTTCACCGAGCGAACCGGCGGATCGGACCTGGGCGAGCTCGAGACGACGGCGACGCCGAACGGTGAGTCCTGGCTGCTGAACGGGTTCAAGTGGTTCTCGTCGAACTGCGACGGCGAGGCGTTCGTCGTCCTCGCCAAGCCGGAAGGAGCTCCCGACGGCGTCCGCGGCATCGGCCCGTTCCTCGTGATGAAGCACCGGATGGACGGCACCCGCAACGGGATGAGGATCCGTCAGCTGAAGGAGAAGCTCGGAACCAAGGCCGTGCCGAGCGGCGAGGTCGAGTTCGTCGACGCTGAGGCGTTCCTTCTGGCGCCGAGCGGAGACGGCAATGGCACCGGCGACGGACACGGGCTCGCGCGGCTGATGATGCTCACGAACGTAGCGCGGGTGGGGATCGCGACGATGGGACTCGGTTGCGCCCGCCGCGCGCTCGTCGAGTCGCTTTGTTACGCGAGCGCGCGCAGCGCCTGGCACAAGCGCCTGATCGACCAGCCGCTCATGAAGCGCAAGCTCGCGGAGATGATCGTCGACGTCGAGGCGGCCCAGGCGCTGGTGTTCGACCAGTACCAGCCGGCGAACCACCAGCGGAGCAACCCCGCACCCGCGCGACTGCGGGTCGGCGGCGCGCTCGCGAAGCTCCGGTGCGCGCGTCTCGGGATAACGACGGCGAGCGACGCGATCGAGATCCACGGCGGCAACGGCTACGTCGAGACCTGGCCGGTGGCGCGGATCCTGCGCGACGCGCAGATCAACACGCTGTGGGAGGGTCCCGACAACATCCTGTGCCTGGATGTCCGTCGCTCCATCGAGCGCGAAGGCGCCGACGGCCCGTTGCTCGAACGGATCCGGGAAGCGGTTTCCGGTGCGGCCTCGGACGAGACGGCGCATCTCGTCGCTCGCCGCGCAGAGGACCTGGCCGCCGCGGTCGAGACGTGGAGAGGGCTCGACCGTGAGACCGGCGAAGCGCGGCTCTATTCGCTCGCGCAGCTCATGATCGACGTCTACGCGGGCGCGTTGCTCGTCGAGCAAGCAGCGTGGGAGCGGTCAACGGGCGAGGGAGACCGCAAGTCGCTCGTCGCCAGGCTCTACGCGCACCGCCGTTTGGCCGGCGAGGGTCCGATGCGCGGGATCGACGAGCCGAAGGACGAGGCACTCGATCGGTTCGCGGAACTCGTGGACGGCGCGCTGGTGGACGACCGCTAACAGCCTTCGGCCACCGTGCACTCGAAGGGGCCGGCAGGCCCACCTTGGGAAAGCGTTCGCCCGCCCTGCAGCGCTTAGCGGCGCTCGAGCACGAACAGTGAGTGGTGGTACATC
>DATFGK010000023.1:0-28908 GCA_035249485.1 Actinomycetota bacterium
GGCGCCTCGCCGTACCTGCCTCCGCACGCGCCGGCGGCGGCCGCCAGCGCCGCGCAGGCCACGACGATCCTGATCGGACGTGCTCGGATCGCTTTCGGGCTCATGGGATACGTGAAAACCTACCCAAATCGCCCACCGGCCGTCACATCGGCCTTATTTGACGTCCCACCAGATCGTGACGATCCCGCGCTCGGCCGGCGGTGGGTTCGCCTCGAGGACGCGCGCGATCTCGGCGTCGCGTTCCGCCGGCAAACAGAGATCGACGCGCACCATCGCGACGAGCTCGTCCTTCGGCACGGCGGCGAAGGTTGCCGCGCGGGTCCACCGGTCGACCGACACGGCGTAGCCGATCTCGCTGAGGATCTCGATCGCGTCGTCGGCCGTCGGGCGCAACGGCCGTTCGATCCGGTGAAGCTCACGCCAGAGCGGACCCTCCCATGAGCGGGGATGCTCGGCCGTCATCTCGATGACGACGCGCCTCTGCGCACGCCGGGACAGCGCGTGCGCGAAGGGGACGATCCCCGGCACGTTGTAGAGCACGTGATGGCACACGACGACGTCCGCCGGCGCTACGCGCTCGGCGACGTCGGGCCAGCGGCCTTCGATCTCGTAGTGGGCGATGCCGAGCGCGGCCGCCCGTTCGGCGAAGGCGTCGAGCATCTCGCCGCTCTGATCGACGCCGACGATCGCGCCGGCGTGCTGACCGAGCGGAAGGCTCGCGGCGCCGGCGCCGCAGCCGACGTCGAGCACGGTCCCGCCCACCGGGAGACCGGCCAGCGCGCGACGCATCGACGGCGTCTCGCGGACGAGCGCGTCCTCGACGGCTCGGATGAAGTGCCCGACGGGATACGCCCACGGATCTTCGGGCGCCTCCGCGAGGATCTCGGGAGGGATCGCCCAGGAGGCCAGCGCCTCCGCCCATGCGTCGGCCGCGCGCACGTCGCAGGTCAGCCTGAGCGGGCGCCGGTCGAACGGAGGAAGGCGACCACGACCTCGGCGAGCTCCTCGCCCTTGTCCTCTTGCAAGAAGTGACCGCCGCCTTCGATCGTCGTGTGCGGCTGCCCCTTCGTGCCGGGGATCAGCTCGCGCAGCACCCGATCGGCGCCGCGCGTGATCGGGTCGGAGTCGCTGAACGCGCACAGGAACGGCTTGTCCCATGCCTTCAGCACCTCCCACGCCTTCCGATTGGCCGGCGCCGCGGGATCGTCGGGCGTCCCGGGAACCAAGACGGGGAACTGTCGCGCGCCGGCCTTGTAGGAGTCGTCGGGGAACGGCGCGTCGTAGGCCGCGACGACGTCGTCCGTCGCATCGCTCGCGCACCCGCCCTTGACGATGAAGCCGATCGGGAACTTGGGGCTTTCCTGCGAGAACTTGCGCCAGGCGTAGAACGCTTCGCCGAGATCGCGATCGCCGGTCGGCAGGAACGTGTTCGACGCGACGACGCGATCGAAGCGCTCCGGCGCTTCGGCGACGAGCCGGAGACCGAGCAGTCCGCCCCAATCCTGTCCGAACATCGTCGCGCGTCGCAGGTCCATGCCCTCGATGAACGCGTGCAGCCAGTCCATGTGCGACTGATAGGAGTAATCGCTTCGCTCGGCCGGCTTGTCGGAGCGGCCAAAACCAACAAGGTCGGGCGCGATCGCACGGAAGCCGGCGTTCGCGATCACCGGGATCATCTTCCGGTACAGGTACGACCACGACGGCTCGCCGTGGAACATCACAACCGGGTCGGCGTCGCGCGGACCTTCATCGACGTAATGCATCCGGAGCCCGGACCCCACGTCGATGTAGTTCGGGGCGAACGGATAGCCGGGGAGGTTCTCGAACCGCTCGTCGGGCGTCCTCAGCACGCGCATCGTGGAGGCGATGCTACCCCCGGGGTGTGCCCGGATGGCAAGGAGCCGGCCGATCGGCCGGCTCCCCGCGCATCCGGATGGGTTATGGCTTGCGAACCGCCTGGATCTCGAGCTCGATCTGCAGACGTTTGCCGACGAGCACGCCGCCCGTCTCGAGGGCCGCGTTCCACGTCATTCCCCAGTCCTCGCGGTCGATCTCGGTCTGCGCCGAGAAGATCGCCTTGGCGTTGCCGAACGGATCACTGATCAGGCCGCCGTAGCCGACCTCGAGCGTCACCGGGCGGGTGATCCCTCGGATGGTGAGATCCCCGTCGACCGACAGGCTCGTCGGTCCGGTCTGCTTGACCGCGGTACTGCGGAAGTCCAGGGTCGGGTATCGCTCCGCGTCCAGGAAATCCGGGGAGCGCAGGTGCGCGTCGCGCTTCGGCTCGGCCGTGTCGATGCTCGCGGCCTCGATCGTGGCCTCGACCGCGGAACCCTCTGGGGTCTCACCGATCGTGACGCGGCCCGCGAAGCTCGTGAAGCGCCCGCGAACCTTCGAGACCATGAGGTGACGGGCCACGGCGCCGACGCTCGAATGTGAGGGGTCGATCTCCCACACGCCGGGGGCGGGCAGAGCGATACCGTCGAGTGATCTGGCGGCTGCTTGGGTGCTCATCTCCTGCTCCTTTCTTGCCTCTACAATTGTTGATGACACAACTATATGGGAAGATAGTTGCACTGTCAACTGTTGCGCTCTACAATGATGACGATGGCCGATAAGGAGCGGAACCGCAGGCAGGAGGATCAGGGACTCTCCGCCTGGCTCACGATGCTCCAGGCGAACTCGTTGCTGGTCGACCTGCTCGAAGCGGATCTACAGGCCGCCGCAGGCCTCCCACTCGGCTGGTTCGAGGTGCTCGTTCAGCTGACGAGTGCCCCAGAGGGGAAGCTCAAGATGCAGGAGCTGGCGCAGTCCCTGATCCTGTCGAAGAGCGGTGTGACGCGTCTCGTCGATCGCATGGAGGCGGGCGGACTCGTGACGAGGGGACCCTGCGCGACCGACCGAAGGATCGTCTACGCCGTGATCACCTCCGAAGGCCGCGCCGCGATCCGTGAGGCGATGCCGCGGCACATCGAGAGCCTCTCGAAACGGTTCACCGAGCACCTCACGCCGGCCGAGCTCACCATGCTCCGGACGACGTTGCAGAAGGTGCTGGTCGCGCACGGCTACGGGGTTCCGGCGTGCCCGACGACCGCGCAACTGTCAGCGGACGAGCCGCGAGAGACGCCGGTCGGCTAGCACCTTCCCGCCGGTCTGGCACGCCGGGCAGTACGTCACCTCGTGTGACTCGTAGGACACGCGCCGCAGGTCTCCGCGGCACCGCGGGCAGGCGAACCCGTACTTGCCGTGAACCGTGAAGTGGTCGCCGATCTTCGTGGGCAGACCGCCGGTGCGCTTCCGTTCGAGCTCGAGGCCCTCGGCGAGGATCTCCTTCACGGCGACGAGCACACGCGCGCGCTCATCGTCGCTCATCGTCGCGAGCGACGCGTAGGGGGAAACGCGGGCGTGATGGAGGATGTCGTCGGAGTACCCGCGCCCGATCCCGGCGACGGTGCGCTGGTCGCGAAGGATCGTATGGAGCCGGCGCTTGTCGCCGCCCGACCGGATCAGCGCCTCGAACTCTTCCGAGTCCGGCTCCGGGCCGAGCTTGGAGAGCGGGCCGTCGTCGCCTGCGGCGAGGATCCACCATCCGGCTTTGCGCTCGGTGCCGAACTCCTTGACGAGCACCGCGGGCCTTCCTTCGAACCGGAGCCGCACGACCGACCCTTTGGGCTTCGTCGCTTTCGGCGGGTCCTCCACGTCTATGCGTCCGCCCTGCGACAGATGGACGAGCATCCGCGGGCCGCCGAGCTCGAACACGAGGTACTTCCCGCGGCGGCCGACGCGCTCAAGCGTGCTGCCCTCCAGCGACTCCGGGCCCGGCGCGAACGTCTTCAGCGCGGAGAACTGGAGCGCGACCGCGCCGGCGAACGGCGCGCCGCCGACGGCGTCGGTCAGGCGTTCGGCGAGCGCCTGAACCTCGGGGATCTCGGGCACGCGACCACTGTATCGTTCGCCGACGTGGCCCTCAGACCGACGCCCGCGCAGCTCGAGGCAGCACGAGGACGAACGCTCCGCGACGTCGTCGGGCCGGGCCTCACGGTCCTGCTCGTCGGGATCAACCCGTCGCTGTACTCGGCCGCGGTCGGACATCATTTCGCCCGGCCGGGCAACCGCTTCTGGAAGGCGCTGCATGCTTCCGGCTTCACCGAACGCCTGCTTGCGCCATCCGAGGACGGATCCCTTCCCACTCGCGGCCTCGGCGTGACCAACCTCGTCGCGCGCGCGACCGTTTCCGCGGACGAGCTCGCGCCGGACGAGCTGCGTCGGGGCGCGCGCCGGGTGGAGCGGCTGGTCGCGAAACATCGCCCGCGGTGGGTCGCCGTGCTCGGGCTCGGCGCGTACCGGACCGCGTTCAGTCGGCCGGGTGCGGGCACCGGCCCGCAGCCGGACCGGATCGGCAGCGCGCGCGTCTGGTTGCTACCGAACCCCAGCGGGTTGAACGCGCACCATCAGCTCCCGGAGCTGGCCGCCGCCTTCCGCCGTTTGCGCGTCGCGGCCGGCTTGCCGAGCATGCGCTCGCGGTGATCGCGCCAGTAGTGGATGCGAACCGCCGCCGCGAGCGACATGTCGCGCGCACGGGGCTTGATCGTCGCGCCGCACGTTCGGCAGGAACACGAACGAGCCATCGAGCCCTCCTCGTCGGAGGGAAGGAAGACGATGCTACCCCCGCCGCAACAGCGTGGTCGCGCTCAGCAGCACCCCTTGCGAGCTTGAGCGAGTTCGCGACCGACGAGCCGTCCGCGCGCATCTGCGGGCTTCGACGCCTTGATGATCGTGGAGTGGATCCCGTCGGTGATCACGTGTGTCGTTGTGATGCTCACATCGGTGAACCCGGCGCGCTCCAGCGACGTCCGAGCCTCCGAGAACGATAGCGCCCCGGCGATGCAGCCGGCGTAGGAGCCGCGCTCTGCACGCTCGCCGGAGCTCAGGCGATCCTCCGCCACGATGTCCGTCACCCCGACGCGACCGCCCGGCTTGAGCACGCGGAACATCTCCGCGAACACGCGGTCCTTGTCCGGCGAGAGGTTGATCACGCAGTTCGAGATCACCACGTCGACCGTGTCCGCAGGCAGCGGGACGTCCTCGATGTACCCCTTGAGGAACTCGACGTTGCGGACGCGGGCCTTATCGCGGTTCGCAACGGCGAGCGCGAGCATCTCCTCCGTCATGTCGAGCCCGTAGACCTTGCCCTCCGGTCCGACGCGTCCGGCCGACAACAGCACATCGATCCCGCCCCCCGAGCCGAGGTCGAGCACGGCTTCGCCGGGCTTGAGCTCGGCGACCGCGATCGGGTTGCCACAACCGAGGCTGGCGAGCACGGCCTCGTCGGGAAGCGTCGCGCGGTCGGTCGCGTCGTACAGCGCCGACCCGAAGCTCTCGGATGTTCCGCAGCCGTCGCCGCAACCACACCCGTCCGCGTTCACGGACAGCGCGGCCTTCGCGTAATGGTCGCGGACGCTCTCACGTACGTCGCTCATCTCGATCCCTCCGTGGAGAACACGCCGGACAGCTGTCGCAGCGCTCTTCGGTTGAGTGAGTAGTAGGCCCAGACGCCGCGTTGCTCGCGATCGAGCAAGCCCGCTTGGACCAGCTTCTTCAGGTGGAAGCTCACCGTCGGCTGGGCGAGCCCGACCGAGCCCGTGATATCGCACACGCACACCGGATCCGGGTTGGTCGCGATCAGATTCACGATCTTGATCCGGTTTGGATCGGACAGCGCCTTGAAGAACGTCGCCGTCATATGCGCCTCATCGTCGCGCAGCGGAGCCGCCGCGATCGCCGGGCAGCACTCCGCCGGGCGGACGTCGCCCTGAAGGACGCGCAGCCGCCGGCCCGAACGACCACGGGTCGTGGTCGTCATCGGGGGAACCGTACCGAGACATCGATAACCATCGATGCGATGGTAGCGGAGACATCGACGTTCGTCAATGTCTGACACCGATGTTGCGTTCGGATGTTCCTGTTCCGACGGCCCGAGCGGTTCGCTCGGTTGGTTACGCGAGGACGGTCAGGCGATGTCGCGCCGCCGGAACACCGCGGTGGCCGCGAGCGCCGCGAAGGCGACGTAGATGGCGACCATCGTTCCGCCTCCGGCCGCGGAGCGCGGCGCGTCGATGCCCGGAGCGATGAACGACACGGCGTTGTCGCCCACGAGCCACCCCGCCCATCCCGGGCGCAGGTTACGGAGGACGTTCTCACCGACCGCCAGCCATCCGAACGCGATCCCGAGTGCCAGTGCCGAGCTGCGGGCGACGAACGCGGCAGCGGCACCAAGCACGGCACCCATCGATGCAAGCGCCGCTCCGCGTGCGGCGACGCCGGCGACCTCGCCGAACCAACCGAGATCGACGCCGGCGGTCGTGCCGCGGAACGCGGCGGCGGGCGTAAGAGCACCGCCGAGCAACGCTTCGAACACGAGGACCGCTCCGAAGGCCGAGACCGCGATCGCTGCGAACTTGGCGGCCGCGACCCGGCTTCGCCGGGGCTCCCAGGTGAGCAGGCTCGTCATCGTTCGATGGTTCCATTCCCCCCCGACGAAGGACGCGCCGATCGCGATGCCGAGCATGACGAGCGCGGCGCTGGCGCCGCGGAAGACGTCGGGAAGGTGAGCCAGATGGAACCGCGGATCCGCCGTCACTTGCGAAAGTTCGAGCTGGCCGCAACGCTCGGCCCCGAAGGTGGCCTCATCCCGCAAGCACACCGCGTGCTCTTCCGTAGCGGCGGCGCGCGCCGCCCCGGTCGCCGCCGCGACGTCGCGGTGAGAGAGCGCGAACGTGAGTGATCCCGCGAGCACCAGCCCGAGCACGAGCAGCATCCCGGACATACGCACCGCCCGCCGCGCGAAGAAGCGCGCGATCTCGACCCGGACGAGCCGGCTCATGCCGGGACCTCCTCGAGGTGGGGCTCCCGGGTCAGCTCGAGGAAGACGGTCTCGAGATCCACCTCGTCGCGGCGGAGCTCCGAGAGGTACAACCCGGCATCGGCGAGGGCACGCGTTATGCGCGGCGCCTGGTCCGCCTCGAGCGCCACCCGGATCTCTTCGCCTCGGATCGCGGCCGGGATCCCCGCGGCGCAGAGCACGTCGAGCCCGCGGGCCGTATCGTCGACCCGGACGACCAGTCGCGCGCCACGCCCCGCCGAAAGCACTTCGTGAACGGGCCCGGCGGCGACCGCGCGACCGCGCGCGAGGATCGCGACCCGATCACAGGTCTGTTGCACCTCGGAGAGCAGGTGACTTGAGACGAAGACCGTTCGCCCCTCTCGCCCGAGATCACGCAGGAGCTCGCGCACCTCGACGATCCCCGCGGGATCGAGGCCGTTCGCCGGTTCGTCGAGCACGACGAGCGCAGGATCCTTGAGCAACGCCGCGGCGATCCCGAGCCGCTGACGCATCCCGAGCGAGTACCCGTTCACCAGATCATCGGCCCGCTCTCCAAGCCCGACGCGATCGAGCGCGGCGTCGACCGATCGCGGTCCGATGCCGTCCACGCGCGCGACGAGCGACAGGTTCTTGCGGCCGGACATGGTCGGGAAAGCGGCCGGTGTTTCAACGATCGCGCCGATCCGTCCGATGACGCGGTGCAGATCGATCTGCGCGTCGACGCCGAGCACGCTGCACCGGCCGGCGCTCGGCCGGACGAGGCCGAGCAAGCACCGGATCGTCGTCGTCTTGCCCGACCCGTTGGGCCCGAGGAAGCCGAACACGCCGCCGTCGGGCACCGCGAGATCGAGGCCACCGACCGCCACGGTCGGGCCACGACGGCCACGGTATTCCTTGCGCAGTCCCTCGATCTCGATGATCGCGCTCATCTCGGTCTCCTCGTGAGTGAGGAGGCGTTGGAACGCCCCCTCACTCGCGGATACTCAGCTCGCGCTGATCACGCCGCAGGCGTAGCGAGCGCCGGCGTTGCCGGTGTTCGCGGTGAGGCCCGTAGCGGTCGAGTTCGTGGTTCCGGTCGAGTTCGGCGAGTACTGCGTCGCGCCGGTGCCGACCGGGACGTTTCCGTAGTTGTCCGCGGCGGCGTGGACGATCACGGCGCGTCCGATGATGTCGGCGACGTCGTAGTGATCGGTCTTGAAGCGGCTCCACGCCGTGCCATCGTGGTTCACTTGCAGCACGGGCATGTCACCGCCGTGCGATCCGTGGGTCACGGCGGCTGGGTTGTAGTGTCCGCCGGCGCTGAGGAACGGAACGGTCGCCCCGTTGGCCGGGTCGACGGCCGCCGGGTCGCAGACACCCGTCGCGTGGATGTGGAATCCCTTGAACCCCGGCGCGAACGCGCCCGGGAACGACAGATCGTCCGCCTTCACGAGCACCTCGTCGCCTTGCTGGATGAACTTGACCACGCCGATCTCCGCGCCTGCCGCGTTGTGGAGTACGGCCTTACCGGTCGCGTCGTCGGCTCCAACCGACGCCGTGAAGACACCGATCGCCGCGCCGGCGACCGCCAGCGTCAGTACCAGCGCGATCCGGATCTTTCGAGCGTGCATGAGGTCTCCTTCCCTCGGCCCGGTATACCGGGCACCCGTCGAGGGCAACGGTAGGGCGGGCCACGGGCGGCACCCACCTTGTGCTCACCACACTTCGTGGCGGCTATCGCCGTCGGCGTTCGGTGCCACCCCCGGCACGCAGCGTCGGATTTCCGCCCCGCCCTCGTCGGGCGCCACGCTTCACGCGACCCCTCCCGGGCGCATAATCTCCCCGCATGTCGGGGGACCGGGGGACCGCCTCGAACGGTGCACGCCGCTCGGTGGATCCCGCATGGTCGAGCCGGATCGTCACCTTCGGGATCCTCGCCGCTTTCATCGCGGCCGTTTACTCCGCCGTCGTGCTCGGCGTCGGCTCGCTGCTCGGAGTCGAGACGCCGAACACGATGCTCTCGGTCGTCGCGATGACCGTCGTCGCGATCACGTTCGGCCGGGTGCGCCGCCGGGCGCAGCGCCTCGCCGACCGGCTGATCCGGGGCGAGCGGGCGACGCCTTACGAAGTGCTGTCCGGCCTCTCCGAGCTCGTCACCCGCTCGTACCGGCACGAGGACGTGCTTCCGCACATCGCCGAGCTCACCGCGGCCGGCACCGGATCCGTCCGCGCCGAGGTGTGGCTGCAGGTGAGCGGCGAGCTGCTGCTCGCCTCGCGATGGCCGGTATCCGGCGATCGCGTTCCGCGCCTGTCGATGCCCACGGCGGACCTCCCGGAGATACGGGGAGCGGATCGCACCGTTCCGGTGCGCGACGGCGATCAGCTGCTCGGCGCCATCGCGATCGCGAAGCGACCGGGTGAGGTTCCGACACCGGACGAGGAGCGACTGCTCGCCGACGTCGCGTCACAAGCCGGCCTCATCCTCCGCAACGTACGACTCACCGCCGAGCTGACCGCACGTCTGGATGAGCTTTCGGAGATCGCGGACGAGGTTCGCGCGTCCCGGCGGCGGATCGTCGAGACCCAGGACCAGGAGCGCCGGCGGCTCGAGCGCGACATCCACGACGGCGCGCAGCAACACCTCGTCGCGCTGGCCGTCAAGCTCCGGATGGCGCGCACCATGGCCGACCGCGACCCCGCACGCGCGCGCACGATGATCGGTGAGATCCACACGCTTACGGACTCCGCGCTCGAGAACCTCCGCGACCTCACCCGCGGCATCTACCCGCCGACGCTCGTCGAGAAGGGCGTCGCCGCCGCTCTGCGCGAGAATGCGCTGCGGTCGGGAGCGCGGGCCACGGTGACGACGAAGGGCACACGCCGCGCCGACCCGGCGTCGGAGGCGGCGGCGTACTTCGCCTGCCTGGAAGCGATCCAGAACGCCGCCAAGCACGCGCCCGGCTGCACGGTTCGCGTCGAGATCGTTGAGACCCAGGGTGTACTCGGTTTCACGGTCTCCGACGACGGCCCTGGGTTCGATCCGGAGGTCGCGATCCGCGGGGCGGGCCTGCGCAACATGGAGGATCGGCTCGCGGTGGTCGGTGGCCTGCTCGAGATCACCTCGCGCCCGGGTGGAGGCACGCGCATCGTCGGACGGATCCCGCTCGGCGTCGGAGCGGAACGATGAAGTTGGGCCGGCTCGCCGCGATCTTCACCATCGTGGCAGCCGCCTTCTTCCTTCTGGTCGGACGCGGCTTCGTCGGAGCCGAGGACGACAGTGGGGGCCAAGCGTTCCTCGGCACTCTTCTCTTCCTCGGCGTGACGGCCGTCGGAACGTTCGTGATCTGGTTCTTCCTGTTCAGCGAGCGCGTTCGCACGGCCAAGAAAGGGTTCCGTGCCCACGTTTGGCACTGGCTATTTCTCGGATTCTTCACCTTCTACGTCCTGGGCCTCCTCGCCTGGCTCGCGGCCGGATTGTTGCCGGCGATCGCCCATCACGTTCCGGCGTTCCACGACCGGCTGCATGCCTACGGGGGTGTCGCGAACGTGATCGAGGTCGAGGCGGCGGAGATCGGGCCGTTCGCCGTCGAAGGCTCCCAGCGCATCCGCGAGATGACGATGCGCGAATCATCGATCGTGGTCATCAGCTTCACGAACTCCCCCACGGACGACGGGAGCGCGTACCCGCACAACGTGACGATCCGAACGAAAGGCGGAGAGACGATCTTCGCCGGACCGAACCTCGTGCCCCGTCC
Source organism: Actinomycetota bacterium (assembly GCA_035249485.1). Taxonomy (GTDB): domain Bacteria; phylum Actinomycetota; class AC-67; order AC-67; family AC-67; genus DATFGK01. The sequence goes on from DATFGK010000023.1 coordinate 10,618, forward strand.
CGGCGACGGGCTCGACGACTACGGGAGCGAGGAAGAGCTCGACGTCTTCGACCCGGACACGACCATCTACACGTTCGAGGCTCCGGCGGCGGGCCGCTACGCCTTCCTGTGCTCGATCCACCCGGATCGCATGCAGGGCTCGGTGCTCGTGCTCGATGCGAACGCACATGTCTCCGACTTGCAGCACCCGACCCTCCGCGACGTGGCGCGACGCGTCGCCGCCGTGTCCCATGTCTCGCAGGGGGTCGGCGATGTCGCGCTGGATTACGTGTTCAGCGCGCTCAGCCTCGGGCTCGGTGTCTTCCTCGTCGTGCTGCGGCCGCGCGAACGGATGGCACGGATCTTCGGACTCGCGATGGTCGGCACGGCTGCTGCATACAACCTGCAAAGCCACGCTGCCCTCGCGGTTCACAGCGCATTCGACGATCCATTGCATGCCATCCTTCATCCGCTTACGGGCGTGATGTACATCTACGCGCTCGTCTTGTTCCCGGATGGGCGGCTCTTGCCGCGCTGGTCGAACCGGCTCGTCCGGTTCGGATATCGCTTCGCCGTCTTCTTCGCGATCATGTTCCTTCTGGGGGCTACGGGGGCGTCGCTTCCGGACTTCGCCCAGCATCCGGCGGCACTCGTCCTCGTGGTCGGATTCATCATCCCGATCCTGGGGATCGCGTCGCAGACGATCCGCTTACGCCGCGTTTCGGGCGCGGAGACGCATCAACAGTCGCGCCTGCTGCTCTGGGCGACCGTCGCGTCGCTGGGTGTCGGCGCGATCCTGTTGCTCGTGCTCAACATCGACCTCCGCGCGCTGACCCAACCCACCACCGGCGACCCGATCGCGATCGGCGAGAACGAGCGTTTGGCGTTCCGCGTCTTCCAGCCGCTCTTCGGCATCATCCCCATCGCGCTCTTCGCCGGCATCCTGCGCTACCGCTTGTGGGACATCGACCTCGTCGTCAATCGCACGCTCGTGTACGCCTCGCTCGCCGGGACGATCGGCGCCCTGTACGTCGGCATCGTCGTCGTGCTCGGCGGCGCGCTCGGGGGACGAACGGAGCTGTCGATCCTCGCGACGGTCCTTGCCGCGGTCGCGTTCGACCCGTTGCGATCGCGATTCCAGACGCTCGCCAACCGCGTCGTCTACGGACAGCGCGCTTCGCCCTACGAGGTGATGGCCGAGGTTTCGCATCGCCTCGCGGGTGCGGCAACGCCGGACGACGTCCTCCCGGTCGTCGCGGAAACGGCCGCCCGTGCGGTCGCCGCCGCTCGCGTACGGGTCCGCATGACCTTGCCGTCCGGCGAGACGCGACAGGAAACCTGGCCCGAACCCTTCGAGGACGGCGCGTTCGACCGTGTGGTTCCCGTCGCACATCTCGGCGAGGAGGTCGGCGAGATCGCCGTCGCCAAGCGACCCGGGGACTCGCTGAAGCCGGCGGAGAACCGCCTGCTCGAGGCGCTCGCCGGCCACGTCGGCCTCGCGATGCAGAGCGTGCGCCTCGCGGATCAGCTCCGCGCACGGCTCGCCGACCTGGAGCGAGCGGCCGGCGAGCTCACCGCGTCCCGCGCGCGGCTGATGCTCGCGGCCGACGCCGAGCGTGTGCGCCTCGAGCAGATGATCCACGAAGGCGTCGAGCGCGAGCTGGTCGCGATGAGCGAGCAGCTCACCGCGGCGGAGCGGACGTTCGCGCGCAGCCGGGCGCGCTCGGTCGCCGTGCTCGAGCGCGTCGCCGAGCAGGCGAACCACACTCAGGAGACCTTGCGCGATCTTGCGCGGGGCATCTTCCCGCCGCTGCTGTCCGACCGCGGTGTGATGCCGGCCATCGAGAGCCAGGTGCGGAAGCTCCCCGGCGCGATCACCGTAACCGGGTCGCTCGAGGAGCGGTTCGACCCGCGCGCGGAGGCCGCCGTCTACTTCTGCTGCATCGAGGCGCTGCGCCGCGCCACCCAGCCGGGCGACGGTGCGCGCGTGACGGTCGACGTGGGCCGGGAGAACGGATGGGTCCGCTTCGCGGTCCGCGGACACGGTCCGGCGCTGACCGCCGACCTCCAGCTCCTGATCGACCGCGTCGAAGCGGTCGGCGGATCGCTCGAGGTTCGTGGGTCGGACGGCGAGGGCGAGCTCGCCGGCCTGGTGCCGGCTCAGGTCGCGGAAGCCCAGACCTCGGCGAGCCGGTCGGGGTCGAACGCGGACTTGGGGACGTAGGCGAACGCACCGCACTCGCGGGCGGTGTCGCCGTACTCCTCCTCCTCGTACGTCGACAGGAGGAGCACCTTCGTGTCGCCGCCCTCGGCGAGGATCTGGCGCGTCGCCTCCGGGCCGTCGATGCCGGGCAGGTTCACGTCCATGAGCACGAGGTCCGGATGGAGCGAGCGGGCGAGATCGACGGATCGCTCGCCGTCGGCGGCTTCACCGACGACCTCGAAGTCGCCGGCCGCCTCGACGACCTCGCGCGCGACCGCGCGGAACGGCTCTTGGTCGTCGACGATGAGGACCCTGACGGTCACGTCGTTCTCCATACTGCGGCAGTATCGCCGCGAATGCCCGCGCTCCTAAAGGGTGCCACTACCACGCCTCAGCCGGGGTTCTCCGCCAGGAACAGCAGCACGGCCTTGACGCGCCGGTGGACGTCGCGCTCCTGGGTGAGCCCGAGCTTCGAGAAGATCGAGTTGATGTGGCGCTCGATCGCGCGCTCGGTGAGCGTGAGCGCGGCCGCGATCGCGGCGTTGTTCTTCCCCTGCGCCATCTCCGAGAGGACCTCGCGCTCGCGCGCGGTGAGCTGATCGAGCGGCGACGCTGCCTTGGACCGCGCCGCGACGAGGCCCTCCACGATCAGCGGGTCGATCACCGATCCGCCGCGGGCGACCTCGCGCAGCGCGGCGACGAGCTGGTCGAGATCCGAGACGCGCTGCTTCAGCAGATACCCGCGGCCGCGCGCGCCGCGCTCCAACAGCGCCAGCGCGTAGTCCGGCTCGTCGTACTGGCTGAGAACGACGACGCCGAGATCCGGGTCGGTGTCCCGGAGCTTCTCCGAGGCGCGTATGCCTTCGTTGGTCTCGGTCGGTGGCATGCGGATGTCGGTGAGGACGACGTCGGGCTTCTCGCGCGCGACGGCCTCGAGCAAGGAATCCATGTCGCCGCACGACGCGACGACGTCGACGTCGGGGTCGGATGCGAGCAGCTCGCGGACGCCCTCGCGGATGAGGTAGTTGTCCTCGGCCATGACGACGCGAAGGGCCATACCTCGAGAGGATAGCCGGAGGGTTAGCTGCGGCGGGTACGCCTGCCCGGCTTGCTGCCCGCTAGCGCCTTCTCAGCCTCGTGGATCGAGTGGACGAGCGCTTCCTCGGCTTCGCCCTTCGATTCGGCCGCGGCGGACGCGCCGGCCAGGAACACCGACCGCAGGAGGTCGTCCCGGCCGCGAAGATCCTCGGCCGGGCCGCTGAACCGGACCTCGCCGCGCTCGAGGAAGTACGCGCGCGACGCCACGTCGAGCGCGAGGTCGACGTGCTGCTCGACGATCACGACCGCGACCCCTTCCGCGTTCAGCCGGCGGACGGTGTCGAGCAGCTCCTCGACGACTTTCGGCGCGAGCCCGAGCGACAGTTCGTCGATCAGCAGCAGCTTGGGATCCATCACGAACGCCTTCGCGAGCGTCACCATCTGTTGTTGTCCGCCGGACAGCGTCCCGGCGATCTGCCGGCGGCGCTCGGCGAGGAACGGGAAGATCTCGAGCGTCGCCTCGATGCGTTCCTTGCGCTTCGCGCGGTCGCGGCCGTAGAGGAACCCGGCCATCTCCAGGTTCTCCTGGATCGACATCCCGGGGAATACCCCGCGCCCGCCCGGCATCTGCACGATCCCTCGCTTGACGACCTCGGCCGGGCGCATGCCGTCGATCTTCTCGTCATTCCAGGTCACATGGCCGAGCGACGGCTTCAGCACCCCCGAGATCACGCGCAGGATCGTCGTCTTCCCGGCGCCGTTCGTTCCGAGCAGCGCGACGATCTCACCGTCGCCGACCTCGAGGTCGATCGAGAACAGGACGTGGATCGGCCCGTAGAACGCGTGGATGCCCTCGACCTTAAGCACTCGCCGCTCCTTCGCGTCGCGTGCGGCCGAGGTAGGACTCGAGCACGCGCGGATCGGCGGCCACCTCGTCCGCCGTGCCCTCCGCGATGATCTTTCCGAAGTCGAGCGCGTACACGCGCTCCGAGACGCCGAAGAGCAGCCCCATGTCGTGCTCGATCAGGAAGATCGCGCAGCCGGTCTCGTCGCGGATCCGCTTGAGCATCGGGCCGAGCGCCTCGACCTCCTTCTGCTGGATGCCGGTCGCCGGCTCGTCGAGCAGCAACACGCTCGGGCGCAGCGAGAGCACCGACGCGAGCTCGAGGAAGCGCAGCGTGCCGTACGACAGCTCCCAGGGAAAGCGGGTCCGCCACGGGCGCAGGTTCACGACGTCGAGCATCTGTTCGACGAGCGCGCGCGCCTCCGCCTCGTCGCGACGCCACGACGGGAGCCGGAGCATCGCCGCGATCGGACCGGCCTTGAGGTGGCGGTGCTGCGCGACGCGCAGGTTGTCCTCGACCGTGAGCCCGCGGAAGAGCCGCTGGTGCTGGAAGGTCCGTCCGAGGCCGAGCGTCACGCGCTCGTATGGGAACATCGTCTGGACCTCTTGTCCGTCGAGCACGACGCGTCCCGAATCCGGCTTGATGAAACCGGAGATCGCGTTGAAGAGCGTTGTCTTCCCGGCACCGTTCGGGCCGAGGAGCCCGACGATCTCGCCGGGACGGATCCCGATGTCCACGCGGTCGAGCGCGGTGATGCCGCCGAAGCGAACGGTCAGGCCGTTGGTCGAGAGGATCGGCTCGCTCATCGGCTCACTCCGCTCCGTAGACGAGGATGACGACGATGATCGCGACCTGGATCCCGAAGCCGATGATCGAGGCGGGGATCGCGCGCGACGGGTTCTCGCGGATGCGCTCGGCCTGGATCTTGACGACCTGCACGATGCCGCCGGGCCGCAGCAGGAGGAAGATGATGAGTACGAACGCCGCGTAGACACCGACGTAGGCGAACACGCGCTCGGCGCCCTGGAACACGACGGTCTGGGTGATGAGCGCGATCGCGCCGAGGAACGCGCCGAACGCGGAGTCGATCCCTCCGATGACGGCCCAGACCACGAGAAGCAGCGAGGTCAGCTCGACGTATGGGGATTGGAACCCCGACCGCGCGACGGTCTCGAGCAGCGCCAGGTAGAACGCGCCGCCGACCCCGGCGATCATGCCGCCGACGACGAGTGCGGTCAGCTTCGCTTTCGTGGCGTTGATCCCGAGCGCCTGCGCCTCGCGCTCGTTGTCGCGCACGGCGAGCATCGCACGCCCGGCGCGCGAGTTCTTCAGCCCGTGCACCGCCCAAACCATGAGCAGCGCGGTCGCGATGGACAGCACGTAGAACGCGAAATCGCCCGAGAAGCTCAGCGCACCGAGCTTCGGACGTTCCATCACGTGCCCTGCCTGCCCCCCGGTGAAGTCGTCCCACTTGAACAGCGTCTCGCCGAGCGCGTTGCCGAACGTGAGCGTCGCGATCGCGAGGTACAAGCCCTTCAGCCGGACGGATGCCGCCCCGACCATGACGCTGACCGGCACCGTCGCTAGCGCGGCGAGCGGGACCGCGAGCCAGAACGGCCAGCCCCAGACGGCGACGGCAACGCCGGTGGTGCAAGCGCCGATGCCGACGAAGGTGAACGGCATCAGCGAGATCATCCCGGCGTACCCGGTCACGACGACGATCGACAGCTCGAGCATCGCCCACACCGCGACGTACGCCGCGATGTACAGGCCGAACGAACCGAACGCGAGCGGCAGGAATCCCAGAGCGAGAAACGCGACGCCGGCGAGCACCTGTGCGCGTTTCAGCCTGGGCATACGCATGGAGAGGCTCTTCGGAGGCGGCGCAGCTTCGGCGACGGCGGTCTCCGCCGGTGCCACGAGGCTCTTCATGCTTCTAACGCCTCTTGCTCGGCACGGACGACGAAGAAGCGTTCGGTGTGCGCGAGCAGCAGGATCACGATCAGGATCGCGGCGACCACCGAACGGCGCGTGCTCCACCACGACGGCGCGAGGATCATCATCTCCTGCGCGATCCCGAAGACGAAGCCCCCGACGACGGCCAGCGGCAGGTTCACGAGCCCGCCCACGAGCGCCGCGCCGAACGCGGGGATCAAGAAGTTTCCGAACGGCGTCGTCTCGACCGCGGTGATCACTCCGCCGCGGTCGCCGGCGGTGAACGGGATGATCAGCAGGAGCGCGAGACCCGCCAACGCCGAGCCGATCGCCCATGCGATCGTTGAGTAACGGTGCTCGTCGATGCCGGCCAGCGACGCGGCCTCGCGGTTCTGGGCGACGGCACGAAGCGCGCGGCCCGTCCGCGAGTAGCGGAACCACGGCAGGAACATCATCGCGATCGCGATCGCCGCACCCGCGGCGACGATCTGCGTCGAGAATACGGCGGCGTTGCCCACGTTCACCCGCGAGACCGGCAACCACGGCTCGACGAGCGTGGTGGCCTCGAACCCAAGGAGCATCTGCGCGACGACGGCGGCGAACTGCGCGACGCCCAGCGCGATCAGGATCAGCACGACCTGGTTGGTGCGTTTCACGTGACGAAACACGGCTTGATACGACGCCGCCCCCGACGCGCCGGCGAGGAGCACCGACAGGATCGCCGCCAGGACCGGCGACATCCCCGCCTTGCTCGTCAGCAGGAAGTAGGCAACGAGCCCGAAGAGGCCGAGCCCCCAGTGCGCGAAGTTCGTGACGCCGGTCGTCCGGTAGATCAGCACCAGGCCGAGCGCCAGCAACGCGTAGACGGCGCCCCGCGCGAGGCCGAAGGAGGCGACCTCGATCACGGGAGCAGCCAGGACCACCCGGTCAGCCCTTCAAGAACGCTCGATAGACCCAGCCGAAGGCCGGGAACGGCGGGTAGCGCGACAACGATCGCGCCCAGGCGAACCGTAACGTCCAGCGGCCCATGATCATCATCAACCCGACGAAGCCGAGCACGATGATGACGGCGGCCGGCCACGCGCTGCCGGACAGCTGGCGCACCTCGAAGCGCGGCAGCGCGACGGGCTGGCTCGGCGCGGCCGGAGCGGCCGGCGGCGCGATCACCGGCGGTGTGATCACACCCGGATTGATCACCGGGATCTGCGGCAGCGGGATGTCGGGCAGACCGGGCAGGAAGTCCGAGGCGGGGACGCGCCCGACGCCTGCGTTGAGCAGCGCGCCGGCTACGTACACGACCTGATCGGGCTTGAGTTTCCCGCCGAGAGTGATCTGACCGGCGAGCTGCTCGGGGAACGGCGCCATGTTGAAAGGATCTTCGGGGATCGGGAGCGAATCGAGGCCGGTGTCCCTCGCCGCCAAGAACAAGCCAGGGGCTCGGATCGTCACCCGGCGCCCTTCGTCCGCGACCTGGACGACGGGCCGGAGCACGCCGAGGTACGCATCAGCACCGAGCGGGATTATCTGCCCCGCGTCGAGCGACCCGATCTTGGTGCCGCCGAGCGTCAGGCCCAGGGCCTCGGTCTTCGCGATCGCGATAAGTCCCTTCTCGGTGCCGTCCGACGAGAACGAGATCACCGAACGTACGGCGTCGATCACGATCGCACCGCCGCCGAGCGTCGCCCCGCGCACCGTCGAGGTAAGGAGCCCGTGCACGCGGCCGCCGGCTTCCCAGAGCTTGACGATGGAGACGCTCTCCTTGTTGCCACCCGGTGGCGGAGCGGCCTCGAGCGTCGTGAATGCGGTCATGTTGTACGTCGCGGTCTCCGTAGCCCGCGACAGCACGTGTGCGTGGAACGGGCCCGGATAGTGGCCGGTCTCGGAGAACGCGTCGACGACGGCGCAGCGCTCCTCGTAGCTGGCGCGGTTCCCGACGAATGCGTCGCTCTCGACGTGCGCCTCGGTCTCGCGCCTTCCGCTGTTGTCGACGTAGTACATCGAGGAGAAGCCGCCCGACTCCGGCGTCGAGGCCATGTGTCCGGAGGCCAGACCGTGAACAACCGTGACCGGATTGCCGATCGGCCACTCCTGGGCCGTCCCCACGCCTCCGTCGTCCGTGGAACCTCCTTCAGCTTCCTCGGGCGTGGGCGTCTCGGGCGCTTCCTTGGTCATGCCGAGTGCAACGTCGGGGGTGCAGGTGTTCGGCTCTTGGTTGTATCTCGTCCGGTCGCAGCTGTAGAGCTCGTCGTCCTCGGCGATGCAGGGCGAGTACTTCTCGGTCACGAACGTGGACTGCGGGTAGTGGATCTGCCACAGCGACGCGCGCGCTTCCTTGATCGAATACGAGAGGACCGTCTTCTCCTCCGCGGCGGCCGCAGCCGGAGCGAGGATCGCCGTCGCCAGCAGCGACAGCGTCGCGATCGCTAGGACCTTCCACACGCGCTTCATCGGATCACGTCTCCGTTAGGCTCGCGGGGATCTTGACGTCGGACAGCGTTACGAAGCCCTTCGTCCGGTCGTCGAAGGTCGTGCCGGTGAAGTTGATAAGCCAGATCGCCTTCCCACCGAAGTGGTCGTTGGGTCCGGTCGTGAGGATCGGGCCGATCCCCGCGTCGAAGTTCTTCAGATTTCCAACCGTGCGGATCAGGCCCTCGCGCGAGAGATTCGGGCCGGTCATCCCGAGCCACAACCCGAGACCGAGGGTGATCGCGATCGGGCCGTACGTTAAGACGTCCTCGGGCTCGTTCGGAAGGTAGCGCCGGCGTACGTCGCGGAGCGTCTCGGCGGCCGGGAGGTCCGACCACGGGATACACGGGAGCGCCTGACAGTCGGTGATCATCCCGCGGCACGCGTCGCCGCACACGTCGGCGAGCGTCTGCACCCAGCACGTCGCACACGACCACTGCACGCCGGCCGACTGCATCCCCCAGCCGGCGTTCTCGGCGGAGATCGCGGCGAAGACGCCGGTTATGGCGTCGAGCGCGATCACCGCGTCGGGCTCGGGGTTGGAGTCGACGCCCTCGTAGCAGCTGCGAACCTGTTGGACCTCGGACTGCAGGCCGCCCGGCGCCTCCTGCGCCTTCTTGTACGCGATGCAGCGCTCGGGGAGCTCCCGCCCGGCGATGTGCTTGTAGACCTGCTTCACGACCCGCACCTGGTTGTTGACGAGCGACGGATCGGAGAAGACCGCAAGCCGCTTCTTGCCGAGCGTGTTCATCAGGTAGCCGACGTGGATCGCGGCCACTTTTAAGAGGTCGGTGCCGGGCGCGTAGTTGTAGGTGTCGAGGCGCGGGTAGCGCATCTCGGAGAAGTAGCACCAGATGCCCGGGACGCCCTTGCGGTTCTGGTACTGGGTCGCCGGCCCCATCAGGTTCGACTGCAGGTAGCAGTCACGCACGAGGAACGCGTTCTCGACGTCGATCAGACGCCGCATCGCCGCCGCCGCCTCGTCCTGGTCGTTGCGGTTCAGCGAGAGCACCTTGAGCTCCACGGTCCGGCCCCAGATGCCCGGCCGCGACGGGCAGCTCCAGTCGAAGCCGCCGGGCACGCTCTTGATCGTGTTGAGGTAGTTGACGGCGACGCGCATCACGCGCGCCGTCTGCTCGCCGAGCGGCCGGAGCGCGCCCGACAGCGGGATGATCGTGCCCCACTTCATCGACGTGGCGGTGAAGCCTTGCTTCGGGTTGGAGTTCGTCGCGCATCGCGCTGCGGCGGGCGCGCCGGGCGGGATACCGGGGATCGGGTCATCGATGTTGACGTCGTCCTGGGTTCCGCCGAGTTGCGTCGCTCGAGCGCTCGGCTCGAGCGACGGGGCGGCCGCCGGCTCGATCTTGCGGGCGAGCACCGTCGTTCCGCACGCCGTCAGCGCCATCGCGAGCGCGAGCCCTTCCACCACCCAGCGGCGCTTCAACCCGCGATCCCCTTCCGGAGATCGAGCGCCCGCAGAGCGGCGACGAGAACGGCGAACGCAGCGGATAACGCGGCGGTGACGAGCATCCACGAGCCCCACCCGAACCCCGCGTGATATCCGACGAAGTCGGGTGCCCGGAGCGCGGCTTGCGCCCACTCGGCCGCGGTGCCGTCGAAGGAGGCGAGCCGGACCGCCGATAGGGCGACGAACGCCATCGCGGTGGCGGCTGCGCCGAGCTTCAGTGCCCGGCGCCTGCTCAGCCACGCGATCGCCGATACCCCGACGAGGACGGCGAGGACGGCGAGGAGCCAGCCGACCCCCGAGTCGCTGCCCATGAGCACTCCGACCTGGAGCGGTTCGTCGCGGGCGTTCTCGACGGCGGAGGCGCGGACCCCGGCGCCCAGGGCGCCGAGCAGCCCGAGGACGCCCGCGATCGCACAGAGAACGGCCGGCAAACGCGCGGGGAACGTGCGATACCCCGCCTGGTCTGCCCTCACCCGTTCCCGGCCTGCGAGCCCTGGACCCGCCGTCGTGACGTCGGCCACGGAAACCTCCCTATCCGGAGTTCCGCCTGATGCCGGAAAACCCTGCCTGCCGCGGCCGGATTGGCCGCTTCGACCTCGTCGAAGACGGTTTCTACCATTCGACCTGACGTCGGCGTCAAGCCGGGACCGGCGCTCGCTCAGCTGAAGCGCGAGAGCGCGAACGCCTCCACACCGCCCGGCCGTTCACCGCCGATCCACGATGCGACCGCCCGACCGGCGGCCGGAGCCATCAGGAGACCGGTACGGAAGTGGCCGACACTCATCCACGCGTTCTCGAGTCCCGGCACCCGATCGATCACCGGCAGCTCGTCCGGCGTGCCCGGGCGGAAGCAGCACCAGGCCCGCTCGGTCGCGAGGCCGGCGGTGGCGGGGAGGATCCGCGACAGCTCGGCCCGGATCCCTCGGACGACGTCGTCCCGCACGACCGGCTCCTCGTCTCCCAGGTCGAACGTGCCGCCGGCGAGCAGCCGGCCGCCGGGGAGCGGCAGCGCGATGATCGAGGACGCGATCCCGTTGCGCGGCGGGTCCGGCGACGGCTCGGTCACCAGGAGGTGACCTTTCATGACCACCGTGGGGACCGGGGTGTCCGCCGGCGCGTTCCCGGTCGCGAGCACGACCGCGCCCGGCGAGACGTCGCCGGCGCTCGTCGAGACCCGCACGACCCGGCCGCCGGTCGACTCCATCGCCGTCATCGTCACGCCGGTCGCCACAGATCCGGCCCTTCGCGCGAGCGCGATCGCGAGCCGTTGCGGCTGGACCCACGACTGGGCCGGAACGGAGATCGCGCCGCCGAGCTCCGGCAGGAGCTTCGGCTCGACGCTGCGCGCCGCCTGCGCGTCCACCACCGAAACGCCGGGGACGTCGATCGAGTCGGGCGCGATGCGGTCGGGCGACACGATCAACCAATCGATCGTGCGCAACGAAAGCGCGCCGCCCCACTCGGCGTCGAGCTCGTGGAACAGGGTCAGGCTCTCGTTCGCGAGCGCGATGAAGGGCGCCGGACGCGCGAGCGCGTTGATCCCGGGCGAAAGCCCGCCGGCCGCCGAGCCGCTCGGCCCAGAGGCGAGCCGGTCGCGCTCGATCACCTGGACGCGACCGAAGCCGACGCGACGGCACATCACCGCCGCGGCGAGCCCGACCGCTCCCCCGCCGACGACGAGGACGTCCGGCCGAGGGTCGAGCTCGCCCGGGCCCGGGTCGAGCACGCGCCGCTCGTCGGCGGTGAGCTCTTCCTCCCACCAAGGGGGGTTCCCGATCAGCGTGTCGCCTCCACGAGGTCCGCCGTCAGCCCCTGGATCGGCGGATCTTCTCGAGGTTGGCTTCAGCCCGGCCGGCATCGCGGCGGGCTTCCTCCGCCTCCTTGCGCGCAGCGGACGCCTCCGCTCGCGACTCGATCGCGGCCTTCGCCGCAGCATCGGCACGCTTGCGCGCCTGCACCGCCTCGAGGCCGTCGCGTTCGGCCTCGCGTGCGAGCCGGTCGGCGTCTTCCTCGGCGCGGTCGGCGGCTTTCTCAGCCCGGGCCAGCGCGCGCTCTGCTTCGAGGACTTGCTTGGGTGTTGCTCCGGGACGCGCCCCGGTGGCGCCGCGGCCCTTCGGCGCCTCGCGGGTGGACCGCGAGGGCTTCGACGGCTTCGAGGTGGCCGGCTTCGCGCCGGCAGGTTTGGACACAGATTTCGCTCGCGCCGCCGCGACCGGCGGAACGATCATGTCCCCGAAGCCGGCGCGACGCATCTCGTGGGTGATCAGGCCCCGACGCAACAGCGTCCGTCCCGTCGGGTCCGCGGCGGCGGCATAGAGCGTGTCGGACACGCGATCGAGCGCGGCCCGGCTGGTGCCGAGACCGCTTTCCTTCAGGATCCACTCGGCGGCCTTCATCAGCTCACCGACGGCCTCGCGTTCGGCGAGCGTCGCCTCCCACAGGTCTGTTGCCGACGCCCCCTCGAGCAAGTCTTGTTGGGCGCGACGGAGCCGGTCGCTCGCGGCGATCAAGACCTCGACTTGCTTGGTATAGCGCCGCGCGAGCTGGTTGACCGCCCACGCCGGCGCGGTCGGCTTCCGCATCGCCTTGATGCGCGCCGCCTCCGCAGCGTCCCCCGCCGTTCGGAGCCGGGCGGCGAGAGCGTCGCGGGCTTCGGTGAATTCGTCGAGCGGCAGGCTGTACAGAAGATCGACCTCGGGCTCCTCCATCGGGTCGATGATAAGCCGCGCGCGGGACGATCCCCGCGCTCGTGGGCGCTAGAGCGCGGCGCGCTCGCGCGCGTCGGTCAGTCCGAGGTTGTCCAGGATCTCCGTGGTAGAGCGGGATCGGTTGAGCGCGTAGAAGTGCACGCCGGGGACGCCGTACTCGATGAGTCCCGCCACCTGTTCGGTCGCGAAGTCGATGCCCATCTGCACGGCGGCTTCATCGTCACCGGCCACGGCGTCGAGCAACGACTGGAGCCGCGGCGGGATCTTCGCGCCGCAGAGGTTCGTGATCCGCGTGATCTGGTTCGCCGACAGGATCGGCATGACGCCCGGCACGATCGGGACGGTGATCCCGATCTCACGTGAGCGTTCGACGAAGCGCCGGTAGTCGTCGTTCTCGAAGAAGAGCTGCGTGATCACCACGTCGGCGCCGGCGTCGACCTTCTCCTTCAGGAAGCGGAGATCGGCCTCCGGGCTCTCGGCCTGCGGGTGCGTCTCCGGGAATCCGGCCACCGCGATCGAGAACCAGTCGTGCCTGCGCGCTTCGCGCACGAGGTCGACGCTGTAGAGGAATCCGTCGGGATGCTGCTGCCACTCGACCTCTCCGCGGGGAGGGTCGCCGCGCAGCGCGATGATGTTCTCGATCCCGCGTCGCTTGAGATCCGACAGGACGGTCCGGACGTCGTCCTTCGATTGGCCGACGACCGTCAGGTGGCACATCACATCGAGGCCGCGCTCGAGGTGGATGCGCTCGACCATCTCCACCGTCGTATCCCGCGTGCTCCCGGTGGCCCCGTACGTCACCGAGCAGTAATTGGGATGGAGCGCCGAAAGGACCTCGGCCTCCTCCATCAGCTTCTTCACGCCCTCGGCGGTCTTGGGCGGGAAGAACTCGATCGAGAGCTTGAGGCCCGGCTGTGCGTAGATATCCCGTAGTCGCATGGGCCTTCAAGGGTACCGTGCTCCGCCCGGAGAGCGGAGCTGAAAGGCCGGACGTGCGGGAATGTCCAGGGTGCGCGACCTAGAATCTTGCGGCGTGAGCGATCCAGCGCCGATGCACTGCACCGTCATCCGCAACTGCGACGTCGTCGAACCCGCGACGGGCGCCGCCTACTTCGCCGCGATCAGCGCGGAAACCGTCGGAACGACGAGCCTCTGGTACGGACTGATCAAGGTGGCTCCCGGCCATCGGACGAAGGCTCACAGCCATCCGCACGAGACCGGCCTCTATGTGGTGAAAGGTGCCTTCGACGTCTACTCGGGGGACGCGATGGACGAGTCGTTCACGGCATCGGAGCGCGACTTCGTCCTCATCCCGGCCAACGTTCCGCACGTCGCGATAAACCGGAGCACCGATTCACCCGTGTTCGCGATCGTCGCGCGTTCGGACCCGCGCCACGTCGAGCCGGCCGAGATGAAGCCCGAACTCGACCAACTTGTGCCGTAAGGCTCAGCGGTCCTCGATCTCCACGGCGTCGATCGTCACCGGCGTCTTCGGGCGGTCGTTCGAGGACGGCACTTGCGCGATCTTCTGGACGACGTCGAAGCCCTCCACGACCTCCCCGAAGATCGTGTGGTTGCCGGTCAGCCACGGCGTCGGCACCTCGGTGATGAAGAACTGCGAGCCGTTCGTGTTCGGCCCGGCGTTGGCCATCGCGAGCAAGCCCGGCTTGTCGAACGACGGGCCGCCCTTCGTCTCATCCTCGAACTTGTAGCCCGGACCACCGGTGCCGGTGCCGAGCGGGTCGCCGCCCTGGATCATGAAGTTGGGGATCACGCGGTGGAAGACGGTGCCCGCGTAGAGCGAGTCGTTACGACTCTCCCCCGTCTTCGGATCCTTCCACTCCTTCTTCCCGGTCGCGAGACCGACGAAGTTGTCGACGGTCTTCGGCGCGGTCTCCGGCTTCAGCTGGACGGTTATGTCGCCCATCGAGGTCTTGATCGTCGCGAACGTGGCCATGCGGGGACCTCCTTCGGTATCGATCGGTGTCGGCTACGAGCCGTCCCAGGTACGGATCGAGACGATCTCGTAGGTGAAGCTGCCGCCGGGCGCCTCGTAGGAGACCTTGTCGCCGGCGCGCCTTCCGACGAGGACGGCGCCGAGTGGCGAACGCGGCGTGATCGTGCGCGCGCCTTTCGCGCGCTCCTCCGGCGAGGCGGCGATGAGGTAGGTGTCCTCATCGTCGTCGTCCGCGTCCGTCGCCCGCACGGTGACGAGCACGCCGGGCTGGACCTCGTCGCCGGCCTGATGCGCCTCGGTGACGATCGCGTTCTTGATCATCCAGCCGAGCCGGCGGATCCGCGCCTCCATCAAGCCTTGCTCCTCTTTGGTGGCGTGATACTCGGCGTTCTCGCTCAGGTCGCCGAGCTCCCGCGCGCGGAGCAAGCGCGCGGCCACCTCCTTGCGACCCGTCGTCGTGAGATGGTCGTGCTCCGCCTTGAGGCGCTCGAACGCGGCGGGCGTGAGGATCGGTGCTTGCTCTTGTTGGGCCGGCACGACCGGCAAGTCTACCCCGGCCGGCGATAGCATCCGCCGCCGTGGCCATCGAGGTGACGCCGCGCGCTCTTGCGGTCTTGATCCGGGCTCTGGAGGCCGGGCGGATGGATCCTGCGCGCGTGGCGATCCGCGTCACGACGTCGCGCGGGCTTCGAGGCGTCGAGGTTCGCACCGGCTTCGCCGAGGAACCGGAACCGGAGGACGTCACGGTCTCGATCGGCGGCATCACCTTGTTCATCCCCGCCGAGCTCGACGAGCGCGGCGCGACGATCGACGCGTCGGACGAACACGACACGATCGTGGTCCGCTGAATCCGGACATCTTGCGAAATCGGCTGGACAACTAGTACAGATGCGCCTGTACAAGGTTGTATCCAACGGGTTGATTTAGTCGTTAACGGGTCGGGGGTCCCGTTCCTTCGGGGACCTCACTCGGCTGCTGGGGCGCCGACCGACCAAGTGGCGTGTAGATCCTCAGGAGGCAAGAGATGGCGAAGGCTGCCAAGGTTCTCTGCGATCGCTGTGAATGCAAGGTCGTCGTTGGTGCATCGTTCTGCGGAGCATGCGGCTATCCCACACGCTGGGCGACCCACGAAGAGCGCACCACATGGGAGGTCGGCCAGTGGAAGATCGCCGACCGGAGCCACGCGCCGAAGCCGCCCGAGAAGACTTCTCGCCGCTGGTTCGGACGCAAGGCCGAGCCGAAGCCGGCGCTCAGCGTCGTACGCAGTCAGGGCCCGACGGCCGCTTCGGCAGCGCCCATCACCACTCCGGTTGAGCAACCTCCCACGGTCGTCACCACAACGGAGCCGGTTACCGCGGTCACCAAAGCGGCGGATCCGGCGCCGGCGCGCATCCCGGCCAAGGGATCCCGGCCGACGCCGATCGGCGAGCGCGTGGCCGCGCGTCCGAAGTCGATCGTTCGCCCGAAGCAGTCGCCCGACATCACGCCGGGCCCGAACGACGCGGAACCGCTCACGGACACGCCGCGTACCGTGATGGCGATGCGGCTGCTCAACGCTCGCGTCGCGGAGCTCGACGCCAAGATCCAGCGGCTCGAGCGCGAGCTCGACGGGTCGCGTCAGATCAGTCACACGCCGTAACGGCGTTTCAGCGCAGCGTCGTCCCGAGGAACCCCTCGAGCTGTGGGATCGTGTCGTCCGCCGTGCGATGGCGGATGCCGAGCATCCCGACGGCGGTCGCACCCAGCGCGTTGACCTCGAAGTCGTCGGCGAACACGCACTCCTCGGGTTCGGCGCGGATCCGCTCGCACGCGAGCAGGTAGATCTCGGGCTGGGGCTTGCGGAGCCCTACCTCGCCCGACACGACGACGACGTCGAACAGCTCGTCGAACATGACGCGGTCGTAGCCGCCTTCACCGTAGTTCCCGCCCCACGAATTCGAGATCAACCCGGTCGGGACGCCTTTCTCGCGCGCCGTCCGGACGGCGCCGATCATCGCCTCGTCGGGGCCGACGCGCGAGAACAGCCGCACCTTGAGGTTGTCGGGGACGATCTCGGCGCCGAGCCGCTCGTTGAAGAGCGCGGCAAGGCGCACGTCGAACTCGGTCTGGTCGATGGCGCCGGTCTCGACGAGCGTAAAGGGATCGTCGTCGGAACGGGCGATGTCGCGCATCAACCCCCATAGCGCCGCGGGTTCGATGCCTTCGTCGCGCGCGAACCCCTCGAACGACGCGCGCACCGGCGTGGTGAGCACGCCGCCGAAGTCGAGAAGCAGCGTCTTAGCCAGTGCGGATCACCTCGAGCGCGCGGGCGCCGATCGCGAGGACACCCTCGGCGAGCAACGCGAAGAACGGGTCGTCGGTGGTTCCGCGGAGATGCCGCGCGTACGAGCCCTCGAGCAGGATCCCGAGCTTCCAGATCGCCAGCGCCGTGTAGAAGCGGATGTCGGTCATCGAGCGGCCGGTCTTGGCTTCGTACCGCCCGACGAGCTCGGCGCGCGTCGCCCACCCCGGCTTGCCGAAAACGTCGTTGAGCGCCCCGTGGAGCGGATCCGGCGGGTCCGAAGGTTCGCGCCAGAACGAGAGCATCCATCCGACGTCGGCGAGCGGGTCGCCGATCGTCGCCATCTCCCAGTCGAGGATCGCGACGAGCCGGGCCGGCGGACCGCTCGAGAACATCGTGTTGTCGAGCTTGTAGTCCCCTTGGACGATCGAGGGATCCTGTTCCGGCGGCTGGTGCTCCTCGAGCCAAGCTGCGATCTTCTCGTAATCGGGGAGCGGGCGCGTGTGCGCCGTCGCGCCGTCGAGCTGCTTGCGCCATCGGACGAGCTGGCGTTCGACGTAGCCGGTTGGCTTGCCCCAGCCGTCGAGCCCGACCGCGCGAAAGTCGACGGCGTGGAGCTCGGCGACCGCGTCGATCAGCTCTTCGCCGATCAGCCGCCGATCCTCGGCCGTGTCGATCGCCTCGGGAACCCGGTCGCGGATGACGACGCCATCGACCTTCTCCATCAGGTAGAAGGGCGCGCCGATCACGGAGTCGTCCTCGCAGAACAGCGCGGTAGCCGGCGCGCGCACGCCGGTTCCCTCGAGCGCCTTCAGCACCGTGTACTCCCGCTTCACGTCGTGCGCGGTGGGGAGGTACGGCGGGCGCGGGGGGCGCCGGAGGACCCACTCGTCGGCGCCGCGGCGGATGAAGAAGGTCTCGTTCGAGTGACCGGCCTGGTGCCGCTCGACGATGAGCTCGCCGTCGCCCGGGATCGCGTCGCGCAGGTACGGCTCGAGCGCGACGGGGTCGACGAGCGGCGGCAGCTGTTCGGGAGCGGCGTCGGAGCTCATGGGTCTGGGATTGAACCATCCGCCGCGGAGACGGGCCAACCGCGCGCGGCTGTCGTAGCATCTTTCCGTGCCCTTCCCGAGCCGGCTGCTGACCGAAGGTGAAGAGGTCCTCCTCGACCTCCGGCCGCACTGGATCGCACTCCTCAAGCCGATGCTCTGGACGATCGCCATCGGCGCGGTCACCGGGTTCCTGTGGGTGCTCGCCGGCCCGGAGAGCGACGTCCTGACCCAAATCCGGTGGGCGCTGGTCGGCGTCGCGCTCCTGCTCTGGATCCCACTCGCGGCGACGCCGGCGGTGCGCTGGCGCTTCACGCTGTTCGTACTGACGAACGAGCGCGTCATCACACGCTCGGGGGTCA
>DATFGK010000024.1:0-3574 GCA_035249485.1 Actinomycetota bacterium
GCGTTCGCGTATTTCGTCGACCCCGAGAAGCACGTGCTCTGGCTGGGGACGAGCGCCGAGCTCGACCCGGCGCCCGGCGGCGTCTATCTGATCGAGATTGCGCCGGGATCGCGCATCCGCGGGCGCTACGTGGCCGTGGACTTCCCGAACCGGATCGTCCTCGAGTGGGGCATCGAAGCCGAGCCAGACCCGGACACGCCGGCGGTCGTCTACAGCGTTCCGCCGGGCTCGACCACCGTCGAGATCACGTTCGCCCCCGACGGCGACGCCACGCTGGTGAAGCTCGTCCAGACGGGGTTGCGCGACGACGCGGCCGTGGGCTTCACGACGTTCGGCTGGACGGGCTACCTCGACCGTCTGCTGCGGATCCGCGCTGGGATCGAGCCGGGCCCGGATCCCTTCAGCGGGAAGCGATAGGAACACCGCCCGATCCCGTCGAACTTCATCCGGCACATGAGGCGCTTCCGAACCGCCCTCGTCTTCGTGTTCGCGCTGTCCATGGGCGTCTTCACGATCCCGGCGACCGCAGCCGACGTGTTCCCCGGGTGCGCCGCGCCGCCGGCAGCGTCGGGACCGATCGACGTCGTCGTCGGCGAGGTCGCCTGCCAGCAGCTCGACGCGACCGACACCATCGGCGGCGTCACGGCGTTCTCGTACTACGTGCCGCCCAACTGCGACCCGGCGATCACGCCGCAACGAACCTGTCCGGTGCTGACGCTTCTGCACGGGTTCGGCGGCACCTACCAAGGCGAAGCCGGAACCGCAGCCGATCCCAGCGCGAAGGTTCGCTCACTGTACAGCGAGCCGCCGGTCGATCCGTACGCGGTGTCCGATCCGTGGAACTACGCCGATACGTCGGCGTGGGTCCCGGCCGAGCCGCTCGACTTCATCGTGATCGCACCGCACGGCCGCACGCTCGACGGCGGCTTCGGTCCGGTGGGCGGGCTCGACTCGTTCTATACGAACTGGAACCCGCGGTACGCGTTCCGCGACGCAGGCAACCCCGACGGCGTCTACGACGGTCCGCCGCCGCGGTTCGAGGACTTCATCGCCCGCGACCTCGTCGCGTTCGTCGAGGAGCGCTTCGCGACCGCCGGACACGGCCGCGAGTGGCGCGCGCTCCAAGGCACCTCGCTCGGCGGCTACGGCTCGTACGCGCTCGGGTTGAAGCATCCCGACGTGTGGGCGAGCGTCGGGTCGGTCTCCGGCGCACACAACTTCCTGTTCGCGCCGGGGTTGAACCCGTCGACGGCGGTGCCGGCGGACGGGCCCGGCATCTCGCTCCCACTGCCGTACACGCAGCTCCCCGGCATCGGTCCGCGGGTTCCGGTCGCGTCGCTGCCGGAGCAGCTCCGCGGGTTCGGCGTCTCGTTCCTCGCGTTCGGCGACCCGGCCGCGGACCACGCCTTCTACCGCGGAAACATGCCGCGCGACCTCGCGATGAACGCCCGCGCCTACGCGGGCGACGAGCAGGCCGTCGCCCTGCGCGCATTCGTCAACGACGCCATCCCGCGCACCGCAGCGGACCTCGCCGACTTCCCCGGCTACCTGGTCTCGCAAGCGTTCGAGGCGATCGTGCTCACGATGAACGTCGGCATGGAGCTCGCGTTCGACGACCAGGCGGTCGAGCGGACGTTCGAGATCCATCCGGGACTGCACTCCGGTCGCTACTGGAACGCGTTCCATCGCGCGCAGATGGAGGCTCAGTACCAGCGCGTCTTGCACTGGGACGGCACCGGCACACCGCCGGGGGTCCCCGATCGCTTCGACTACCGGACGGTCGCAGCCGCGTTCGACGTGTGGGGATGGCGGTTCGAGGTCGACCGCGAGCCGGTCGAGTTCCTAACGCTCCGAAGCGTCTCGTGCGACGGTTTGTCGCTGAACGGAACCGGACTCGTCACGGTGCACGTCCCGGCGTCGTGCGGGACCGGTTTCCAAGGCGCGGCCGTCTTCACGATCGACCTCGGCGGCGGCCACCCGCTCGACGAGCCGCTTGGGATCGGCGCGCTCCCGTTCTACGGCGCGGCGCGAACGATCACGCTCACGCCGCTCTAGCGCAGCTGGTTCTTCTTGGTCTTCGGGGGTCGCTGCGTGTCCTCGGGATGCCGGGCCTTGACGTTGTCTTCCACGTCGAGCACGGCCTTCGGATCGCGCTGCAACCGTCCGCCCCGTGGTCCACGATCACTCTCTTCTCGCGGCACCCTAACGGGCTTCTTCGGTGGCATCGCAACCTCCTTTCACATTCCTTTCCCGGCCCGGGGTCGGCCGAACCCACCCGCTTCGAGCCCGCTCCGCTCGGGTAGCCTGGGGACGTGCCGATCTACGAGCTCCTCGACGATGCACCGCTCACCGCGCCCGTTCTGATCGCTTCGCTTACGGGCTGGGTCGACGCCGGCGCAGCCGGAACGAGCGCTGCCGAGCACATCGCCTCAGGCGCGTCGCTCCTCGCGCGGTTCGACTCGGACGCGCTCTACGACTTCCGCTCGCAGCGACCGACGCTCGACATCGTCGACGGCACGATGAAGGACCTGACCTGGCCGGAGCTCACCGTTCGCCATCTGACGCTCGGCGGACGTGATCTGCTGGTCATGTCCGGCCAGGAGCCCGACCTCGGCTGGCGAGCGTTCGCGGCCGAGGTGCTCGAGCTGTCGCTGCGGCTCGGCGTCGTGTCGTCGGTGTGTCTGGGTGCGATCCCGGCGGCGGTGCCGCACACGCGTCCGACGCCGGTGCTTTCGACCGCGTCGCGCCGCGACCTCTTGCAGGAAGGCGACCGGCTCCCCGAGGGGTTGCTGCGTGTGCCCGGCTCGGCGGTGAACCTGGTCGAGTTCACGCTGGGCTCGCACGGGATCCCGAGCGTCGGGTTCTGGGCGCAGGTGCCGCACTACATCTCGGCGCCGTACCCGCCGGCCGCGATCGCGCTCACCGAGCGCGTCGCGCGTCACCTCGGCGTCGCGATCCCGATCGACCCGCTCGTCGAAGCGGCGAACATCCAGCGCGAGCAGCTCGACACGATCGTCGCGTCCCAGCCCGAGACCCAAGCGCACATCGAGCGCCTCGAGCAGATCCTGCCCGACATCGAGAACGTCCCGTCGGGCGAGTCGATCGCCTCCGAGATCGAGCGCTTCCTCCGCGACCAGCGCGAAGGCCGCGGCGGATCGATCTAACCTCCCGACGCCGCGTCGCCGCTGGTAGGGAGACCCGCGAGCAAGCAGCTTGGCCGGGGCGCATGTTGCCGGGTCATGAGCGAACCCGCGATCCAGGTCTCCGGCCTCGTCAAACGCTTCGGCAACGTCACCGCGCTCGACGGCATCGACTTCGCCGTGGAGCCGGGCACCGTCTTCGGGCTCCTCGGCCCAAACGGCGCCGGCAAGACCACCGCCGTCCGCATCCTCACCACCCTGACCAAACCGGACGCCGGCCGCGCCGAGGTGGCGGGCTTCGACCCCGTTCGCCAACCGGACGAGGTCCGCCGCCGGATCGGCTTGACCGGGCAGTACGCGGCGGTCGACGAGCTGCTCACCGGGATCGAGAACCTGGAGATGATCGGCCGGCTCTACGGCCTGCCGAAGCGCCA
>DATFGK010000025.1:0-17229 GCA_035249485.1 Actinomycetota bacterium
ATCTTCGTTCGGAGCGAACGGGTTTGGAAAGCGCGTTCGCTACTTGATCTCGAGGAGCTTCTCGCGGACCGCGTACACGACCGCTTCCATGCGCGAGTGCAGGTGGAGCTTCTCGAGTATGTTGCGGATGTGGTTCTTCACCGTGTTCTCTGAGATGAAGAGCTCTTTCGCGATGTCGCGGTTGTTGCGCCCCTTCGCGACGAGCTTGAGGACCTCCATCTCGCGATCGGTGAGCCGCGGCTGCGGCGCCGCCTGCTTCTCGTCGGCGCGCTTGACCATGGTGGCGAACTCGGAGAGCAGCTTCGACGCCATCGACGGGCTGATGAGCGACTGGCCGGTCTGCACCGAGCGGATCGCGGCGCCGACCTCCTCGATCGAGACCTCTTTCAGCAGGTATCCCGTAGCGCCGGCCTTGATCGCGTCGTACAGGTCGGCTTCCTCGTCGGAGATCGTCAGCATCAGGATCTTGACGTGCGGCGCGATCTCTTTGATCTGCTTGGTGGCGTCGATGCCGCCGCGCTTGGGCATGCGTACGTCCATGAGCACGACGTCGGGCATGAGCTCCTGCGTCTTCGAAACGGCCTCGGCGCCGTCGCCGCCTTCGCCGACGACGATGATGTCGCTCTCCTGCTCGAGCACCATCTGAAGACCGCGCCGGAAGAGCGCGTGATCGTCGACGATCAGCACGCGGATGGCATCAGGACTCTTCTCAACCGGTACAGGGTCTTTGTCCGCCAACGCTCTCTCCCTCGGAGCCTCCGCGGATTGTATCGGAAGGTTCACAGGGGCCG
Organism: Actinomycetota bacterium; assembly: GCA_035249485.1. GTDB lineage: Bacteria > Actinomycetota > AC-67 > AC-67 > AC-67 > DATFGK01. Next base: position 792 of record DATFGK010000025.1, read on the forward strand.
GTTGAGGCCGATTTCAGGACAATGTTCGGATGCTCGGGGCCCCCGGACCCGCGGCGCGTCCCTTTCGTGTCACTTTGCCTTTGAGGCGCCTCACCTGGGCTTCGAGCTTGGCCACGACCGAGTCCATCGCGGTGAGCGGATCAGGACCGCGGCCGGTCGCTCTGAGTGTGTGCTGTTTCGCGGTCAGGATCACCTCGACCCGGTGCTTTGCCACCGTAGCGCGAGCGCCGCCGTTCTCCGTGAACTCGATCTCGGCGCTGAGGATCCTGGGATAGAGACGGGTGACCTTCTCGACCTTCTGGGTGGCTCTTTCTTTCAAGCCGTTCGTGACGTGTGCGTGGTGTCCCTTGACGATGACCTGCATCGACACCCCCTAACGCCCGTGCGCGAAAAGGAAGAGGTTCCGCCCGGCTGACCTGGTCTTTGACCCCACACTCGCCTGCAGGGGGTTCGCAGCCGAGCTCACGCCGGCCTCGGAGGCCGCCGGCTCTTGCGAGCCCGCTCGCTCGGCCACTCCCGCCCTCTCGGCCACGCGCTCGGCGAGCGCGGGACGGCAGGGCTTACTCCTAAGTGGCACCATGCTCAGCGACGAAAAGTCGCCTTACGTGGGTCGTTTCGCCTGCCACTGGCATCGACTTGGGCACCGGTTGACCTTTCAGCCTGCCGGTCGACCGCAACCACAGACCCGGGCGGAACCTGAGCCGATGATACTCCCCGCGAGGGTCCCGGTGAACCCCGCAGAACAACCTAGAGAGCGCGGGCGAAGGTGACGACCGAGACCTTCTCCGCGCCTGCCTTTTTCAAGGCCCCGGCGCACTCCGCGGCAGTGGCGCCGGTGGTCAGGATGTCGTCCACCACCAGGATGTGCCCCCGGATCGGGCCCTTTGCCGCGAACGCCTCATAGAGGTTCGCGCGGCGCTCGTCCCGGGAAAGGCCCGCCGAGTCGCGGGTCTCGCGCTGCTTGGTCAGCAGACGCCGGCACGGGAGCCGGAGCGATCGCGCGAGCGGCCGCGCCAGCTCCTCGGCGGGGTTGAAACCGCGGGCGGACTCGGACGCACGCGTCGACGGAACCCACGTCACGAGGTCGCCCCCGAGCGACGCCCCCGGCTCAACCATGGCGCGCACGAGGCGGCGCGCCGTGCGTCTTTCACCGAGCAGCTTGAAGGCCTTGACGGCATCGCGAGCGGTACCGGCGTAAACGCACGCGGATCTCGCACGATCGATCACCGCGTCGAGGGCGGGACACCAGCGGCAGCGGGCTCCGCCGCGCGGCGCTCCACATCTTGAGCACAACGGCGGCACGATCCACGTCACAGCGCGAGCGCATCCCGAGCACAGCGGTGACTCGCCCCACGAGCTGCACGCGGCACAGGCGCCCGGCAGGAACAGCTGACGGACCTGGTCCACGAGGGCCACGAAGCGATGCTACGAGCCCGTCGCACGCGATCCGTCCGACGCCGTCGCGATCGCGACGGATCTCCGGAGAACGACTTACGAGGAGGCCGGGACCGGCGGCGGAGTCGTGTCCCAGTACTCGATCGAGCGAGCGACGAGGTCCGCGTCCTCGGAATAGCGATCGAACCGCGCTTGATCGCTCGAGTACACGTGCACGACGAGGACCGAGGGCTCGAAGTCGCAGACCGTTCCTTGCGTCTGGAACGCGCAGGGGGGGCTCCAGTCGATCCGATAGATGTAGCCGACCGATCCGTCGCCTGCTTTCTGCTCGATCCGGAGGTACGGACGTCCGCCTCTCCACTCGCCGCGCACAACCGTGGGATCCTCGGCGGCCGCAGACGGCTCGAGTTCGCCTGACAACCGCGCGATCGTCACCGCGAACGTCGGTTCCCCTGCAGGCGTCGCGACCTCGCCCGGCGGCAGGACCTCGTAGACGCCTTCGAAATGCGCGACGCGCCAGGTTGGCGGATGCTGGAGCTTCCACTGACCGATCGGGTCCTCGGCATTGAGCCAGCCGAAGTACGGATCAGGCGGCTGCGTGATCTTGGGGAGCGGAGTCGGGCTCGTTCCCAGCTGCGGAACCACGATGACCGCCGCGGCGATCACCGCCGCCGCGCCGGCCACCGCCGCGGCGATCCGCCAGCGACGCGCCCGGCCGAGCCGCCGTTCGAACCGGTCCCACGAGTCGAGCACCGGCGGTTCGTTCGCCACTGCCCGGTTCATCGTCTCCTTGAAGTGGTCTTCCATCTTCATGGCGTATCACTCCCGCCTGGGATCCCCTCGGTTTGCCATCCCGGCCCCAGCTTCTCGCGCAGCTTCCCCACGCCGCGATGCACGAGCGACTTCACGGTTCCCACAGGCATCTCGAGCACGGCTGCAACGTCCGCCTCCGACATGTCCTCGTAGAAGCGGAGCACGATCGCCGCCCGCTGCCGCTGCGGGAGCGATCGGATCGCCTCCCACAGCACCATCGCTTCCTCGCCCATCGCCGGCTGGTACTCCGGCGCCCTCAGCATCTCGGCGTGCTTCGCCGCGACCGCGGACCGGCGCAGCAACGAGCGCCGCCGGTTGACAAGGATCGATCGGGCGTAGGCGCCGGGCCGGTCGCGCTCGGTGATGCGGCCCCACGCGCGATAGGTGCGGACCATGGCCTCCTGCGCGAGGTCTTCGGCCTCGGCCCAGTCGCCGGTCAGCAGGTAGCCGAGCCGGCGCAACGGCCGGAATTCGGCTTGGAAGAACTCGCGGAACTCCTGGTCCTTGGCGTTCATTCGCTCCCTCTCACCGGCGTAGACGCCGCCGGGGAACGAAACGTTGCGGGGAGGACGCTACTTCTTGCGGGCGGGGCGTCGTTTCACCGGGGCGGGTCGCGCCTTCCGCGCGGGCGACGGCTTCGCGCGGGCTTTTGGCGCGGCCCTCCGGGACTTCGGCGCGACCTTGGCCGACTTCTTCGCGGGAGGCTTCGATGTGGGACGTGCCGGAGCCCTCTGCCGCGACGGCGGCCCGGCGAGCCGCTTGAGGGACGCCGCGAACGGGGCGGGCGCGACGCCGTTCTCGGTGACGATCGCTGTGATCAGTCGCGCGGGGGTCACGTCGAACGCCGGGTTGACCGCGTAGGTCCCCACGGGAGCGACTTGCTTGCCGAGGATGGTCGTGACCTCGCCCGCCGCGCGTTCCTCGATCGGGATCTTGTCGCCGCTGCGCATCTCGAGATCCACGGTCGACATCGGCGCCACGACGATGAACGGGATCCCGGCATCGCGCGCCGCGAGCGCGAGCCCGAACGTTCCGACCTTGTTCGCGACGTCGCCGTTCGCGGCGATGCGGTCGGCGCCGACGATGACAACCTTCACCTCACCCCGCGCGATGAGCCCGGCCGCTGCGCCGTCGGCGATCAGCGCGTGAGGGACGCCGAACTTCCCGAGCTCCCACGCGGTCAGCCGCGCGCCTTGCAGCAGCGGTCGCGTCTCGGTGGCGAGGACGGCGATCTCCTTCCCTTCCTCGTGCGCGAGCCGGATCGCGCCGAGCGCGGTTCCGTACCCGCCGGTGCAGAGGAATCCGGTGTTGCAATGGGTGAGCACGACGGCCTTCGGCGCGATGTAGCGCTGGGTGTGACGCGCCATCGCCATACATGCGTTCGCGTCCTCCTGCGCAATCCGCAGCGCCTCCTCCTCGAGCAGCGCGAGGAGCTTGTCGCGGTCGGTGTCCCCGGCGCGATCCCGCGCGATCCGCGCAACCCGATCGATCCCCCACGCGAGGTTCGCGGCGGTCGGCCGCGTCGCCGCGAGCTCACGTGCCGCGGCTTCGATGTCGCGGAGGATCCCCGGGATGCCCGCGGCCTGGGACCGGAAGGCCGCCTGCGCGACGCCCATCCCGCCGGCGATCCCAAGCGCGGGAGCCCCGCGGACCCGGAGATGACGGATGGCATCGGCGAGCTCGGCGGTGGATGTGAGCGTAAGGATCCGCTCCTCCTGAGGAAGGAGGGTCTGATCGATGATCCGGATCGTGCCGGCGTCCCAATCGATGGCTCGCATGGTCGGGCCCGAGTCTATCGGTGCCTCGGCGCCGTCCGTGCCGGGCCGCACGTCACATATCCCCGAGCTCTGTGAGCGGTTCCTGCCGTCGCGCCCGGAACGCCGAGATCGTGGCCCTTGCCCACCGCCCTGCCAGCGCGCCGGCCGCGCCGGCCGGGAGTGCGTACGCCGCGAGCCGGGTGAGATCCGCGGTGATCACCCGCGCCGCGCTGCGCTCGACCCACAACACGGGATTCTGCAGCCGGGTACCGGTGTAGACGATCCACAAGGCGAGCATCGCCGCCACCCCGCCGGCCAGAGCCGCCGTCCACACGTTCGAGCGCCGGACGGCGCCGGTGACGATCCCGCCGATGCCGGACGCGATCACCGGCCGCTGCCACGGATTGAAGAAGGCGAGATTCAGCAGCGACAGCCGCGGAACGATCGAGACCGCGAGCAGTCCGGCGACCAGCACGCCACCAGGCAGCCCGCCGACGGCGCGTCGGAGCCGGGAAGGCGGCGTGCGCTTGTCGTGGCCGTTCGGGGAAGCGGGCGGAACCTCCAGCCGGAACGGCCCGTACGGCGGATCGCCGCCGCGAGGAGGTTCGCCCGGCACCGCGCGCTCGCTAGGTTCCTTCGCGCCAGGACGACAGGTACCGCTCTTGCTCGGCCGTCAGGGAGTCGATCTCGATCCCGAGCGTGGCGAGCTTGAGACGCGCGACCTCGCGATCGATCTCGTCGGGCACGTCGTAGACGCGCTGCTCGAGCGTCTTCGCGTTATTCGCGACCCATTCGGCCGACAGCGCTTGATCGGCGAAAGACATGTCCATCACGACCGCGGGATGACCCTCGGCGGCGGCGAGGTTGACGAGCCGTCCGTCGGCGAGGAGATACAGGCGGCGTCCGTCGCCGAGCGTGAACTCAACGACGTGTTCGCGCATCTCGCGCGTGTTGGAAGCGAGGTCGCGCAGGCCGGGCTTGTCGATCTCGACGTCGAAGTGTCCGGTGTTGGCGAGGATCGCTCCATCGTGCATCAGCTCGAAGTGCTCGCGGCGGAGCACGCTCGTGTCGCCGGTCACGGTGATGAACACGTCGCCGATCCGCGCGGCGTCGGCGATCGGCATGACGCGGAAGCCGTCCATCGCGGCTTCGAGGCCCTTGACCGCGTCGACCTCGGTGACGATGACCTGCGAGCCGAGCCCTCGTGCACGTGTCGCGAGCCCGCGGCCCCCGTACCCGTATCCGCATATGACGACCGTCTTCGACGCCCAGAGGATGTTCGTCGCGCGCGTGATGCCGTCCAGCGTCGACTGGCCGGTCCCCCAGCGGTTGTCGAACAGCCGCTTGGTCGGCGTGTCGTTCACGGCCACGATCGGGTAACGCAGGACGCCCTCGGCCGCCATCTGGCGTAGCCGGATGACGCCGGTCGTCGTCTCCTCGGTCCCGGCGATGATCTCGGTGAGCTGATCCTCGCGCTGCGAATGGAGGACCGATACGAGGTCGGCACCGTCATCCATCGTGATCACCGGATGCGTATCGAGCACCGCGTTGAGGTGCTTGTAGTAGGTCTCGTTGTCCTCGCCTTTGATCGCGTACGTGTCGATGCCTTCGTCGGCGAGCGCCGCCGCGACGTCGTCCTGTGTGGAGAGCGGGTTCGACGCCGCGAGCGTCACATCCGCGCCGCCGTCGCGCAGCGCCCTCATGAGATTCGCGGTCTCGGTCGTGACGTGCAGGCACGCCGCGACGGTCAAGCCCTTGAGCGGCTTCTCCTTCGAGAAGCGGGCGCGGATCTCGCGCAGCACCGGCATGTGAAGCTCGGCCCACTCGATGCGCATGCGTCCCTTGTCGGCCAGCTTCGGATTGGCGATATCGGACATTGAGCTCTCCTCTGGTTCGGTCCGCCGGACGCGCGGCACTCCCACGGCGTCCTGATTGAGCTGCTCAGCGTATCAGGTGAGCTCGGCTTTGAGCCGGTCGATCGGCTCGATCGGCGTGGGATCCACGCCGTTCAGGAACGCCAGATAGACGCTGACGAGATCCCCGAGCTGGACCGAAGAAGCCAGCCGCGCGAGGACGCCGGATCCGCGTGCGTGCGCCTCGACGACCGCGCCGACATGCGGCGCGACGAGCCGCAGCGCCGCGTCGAGACGCTGCCCGACGCGGACGTCCTCGCTCGCGCTCCGGAGCGCCACAACGACGAACCGATCGAGCGACACGCTCGATCCGGACGAACCGACGATCTCGTTGTGCGTCAGCTCGGGCACGGCTGCGGAGAACGCCGCGACTTTCGCGTTCTCATGGAGCTGCGTCTTCCATCGCGTCGCCGCGACCGCGAGGGGTCCCTCCTGGCCCCAGATGAACGGCGTCCGTCCCTGCAGCGCGCCGGCGATCTGTTTCGCCGGGTTCTCGTCGACCGGAGCCCCGCGGCCGAGCGTCGCGATCTGCTCGCGCAGCACCTCGTCGGTTTCGATCAGCTCGGCCGTCAGATCGGGAAGGACACCGAGGCGCTCGAGCAGGATCAGCACGCCGCCGGCCAGATACGGGAACGCCGCCCTCGGCATCATGCCGGCCGCCGGAACGACGCACGGCGCGTCGTGCGAATGCGCGAGCTGCGCGAGCTCTCCCCCGGTCGCCACTGCGACGATCGGGGCTCCGCGCTCATGCGCCCGTTCGAAACACGCGAGCGTCTCCTCGGTTCCCCCGGAGTAGGAGCAGAGCACGACGAGCGTGTGCGGTCCCACGAACGCGGGGAGGTCGAACCCTTTCACCACCACGACCGGCACCGCCGAGCGACCGGCGGCGACGCACGCCGCGACGTCACCGGCGATGCCCGAGCCACCCATGCCGCACACGACGACCGATGTCAGGTGGCCGTGATCGGGGACGTGCGTGAGGTCGACAGCACGTGCGCGTGCGATCGCGTCTCGCCAATGCTCGTCGGCGGCCTCGACCGCGTCGAGCATGCGACCCGGATCGGCGTCGGAGAGACGGGCAAGATCGTCGAGCACGGGCGTCAAGCTTCGTTGTCGAAGCTCAGGAAGGCTTCTCTGCTTCGTCGATCAGCATGATCGGTATGTCGTCCCGAACCGGGTACGCATACTTGCACTGGCCGAGGCACACGATCTTCTGCTCGGACGCGCGGTACTCGACCTTCCCCTTGCAGTTCGGGCAGATCAGGATGTCCAGAAGCTGTTGATCGACCGCCATCAGAACCTCCCGTCCGGTGCGAGGGTCGCAGTCTACCCTTCGCGGATCATGGCAAGGAGCTCGTCCCGATGCGCCTCCCCGACGGCGCGATCGACGGCCTCGACGTTGAGCCGCAACAGTGGCTCCGTGTTCGAAGGCCGGAGGTTGAGCCACCAGTCGTCGAACTCCACCGTGAGCCCGTCCGTCCAGTCGCGACGCTCCTCCGGGAACCGCTCGGCGACGCGGCGCATCGCCGACTCCTTGTCGGCTACCTCGAGATTGAGCTCCCCGGAAGCCCAGTACCGCCGGAGCGGCGCGAGAACCTCGGACAGCGGCTTGCCCTCGTCGGAAACGACCGCGAGGACGTGCAGCGCCGCGAGCAGGCCACAGTCGGCGAAGAAGTGATCGCGGAAATAGTAATGACCCGAATGCTCGCCGCCGAAGATCGCGTCGGTCTCGCGCATGACGGCCTTTATGAAGGAGTGACCGACCCGCGATCGGATCGGCTCGGCGCCGGCTTCGCGGATCGTCTCGGGAACGACGCGCGAGCACGTGATCGAGTAGATCGCCTTCTCCCCCGGATGCTTCTCGAGGATCGACCGCGCAACGAGCGCCGCGGTCAACGAACCCGAGACCGGCTCGCCTTTCTCGTCCACGAGGAACACCCGGTCGGCGTCGCCGTCGAACGCCAGCCCGATATCGGCGCCGCGATCGAGCACGGTCGCGATCAGATCCTTGAGGTTCTCCGGCTGGATCGGATCGGCCGGGTGGTTCGGGAAGGTGCCGTCCAGCTCGAAGTAGAGCGGGATCACCTCGACGGCGAGCCTGCCGAGCACAGCCGGAACGGTGAGGCCCCCCATGCCGTTCGCGGCGTCCACCGCGACGACGAGCCGGCGGATCGTCTTTACGTCGACGAGCGAGAGCAGGTGCGAGACGTAGTCGTTCATGACGTCGATCCGCTCGACGGATCCCGGGCGGCGGCCGGGCGCGTACCCGTTCGCCGCCACCATGCCCTTGATGTCGAGCAGACCGGTGTCCTCGCCGATGGGCACGGCCCCGGCACGGCAGAGCTTGATCCCGTTGTACGCAGCCGGGTTGTGCGAGGCCGTGAACACGGCACCCGGCAGGTCGAGCTTGCCCGACGCGAAGTAGATCATGTCGGTCGAGGCGAGCCCCATGTCGGCGACGTCGGCTCCCTGAGTCATCACGCCCGAGATGAACGCCGTCGACAGTGGTTCGGATGAGGCGCGCATGTCTCGTGCGACGACGATCCGCTTCGCCCCGGTCAGCTCGACCACGGCCCGTCCAACCCGATGAGCAACCTCCTCGTCGAGCTGGTCCGGGTAGATCCCGCGGACGTCGTACGCCTTGAAGATCGCGTCCAGATCCATGAGCGGCTAATCCTAACGGTCGCGCGGCGGCCGGCCGAGCAGCTCCCTGGCGACCCGAGCGATCGGCTCGGCGCCGATCCGGTCGGCAACGTCACGCGCCTCACGGAGCGCGCGCCGGGCGTCGCGCGCCGATGATCCAGCAGACCGTCGCGCGATCTCGAGCTCAGCCGCCCCGAGGAACAGCAACGACTTCGCCGCGTGACGTCGCGCGCCGGCACGTCGCGACAAGGTGAGCGCCGCACGCGCCCAACCGGCGGCGCGATCCGGCCTCCCGGCGAGCAGCTCGCGCTCGCATCGCACCCAACGGATCCTGATCGCCACACGCCGGTCGCGGGTCCGACTGGCAGCGGCACGCCCGAGCTCGCGATCGACGGCGCGAAGATCGCCCAGGCCGACCGCGTCCGCCGCGAGCCCCACGTGCAGGTGGGCGCGCAGCGCAGGGGTCGGCGTGCGCCGAACCGCTGCGGCTTCGATGTGCCGGGCTTCCGCGTGGCGTCGGGTCTGCCGAAGGACAGAGCCGAGCGTCACCGCCGCGCGAGCTCGCAGCGATGGATCCGTGGTCCGTTCGAACACCGTCCGCGCGGCACGTTCGGCGATCCCGAACCGGCCTGCGGCTGCCCAAAGATATGCGCGGATCCATCGAACCTCGAGCGGGTCGGCGCGTCGCGCGCGATCGAGGCTGCGGGCCGACTCGCGCAGCCTGCCGGCGAACGCGAGCTCACGCGTACGAGCGAGCGGGTCGGGCCGTGGCGAAAGCACGGCGGAACGATACGGGGGTTACGCGGTCGGTGGCTCCGACTGCTTGCGCTTGGCCATCTCGAGGACCTCGGGAAGGTCCACCGGCGCGCCGTCCTTGTGCCACCAACGCTTGTCGCATCGGTGACACGAATAGAAGGCAACGCGGTCGCCGTGCTCGAGCGAGAGGTTGATGTTGATCACGTCACGGGACGCGCAACGCGGGCACTCGAGGATCTTCGTACGACCGTCTCCCATCCCGTTGCCCCCGATCCTCCCGTTCCCCCGAACGGGTCGTCGTCGGCCACCATACTGGGGCGGAACCGCTCTGTCCGCTATGGCACGAGCGAGGAGTTTCACCCCATCCATCCTGACTAGATAGCCGCTCTGCTCGGAAGCGTAGCGAGCGCACGAGGCACTATTCGGGGGCGCCCTCTGGGCTCGGCAACGTCTTGCCGATGTAGCGCGAACGCAGGCGTCCGTTCTCGCGCCAGTACGCGTACCAGTAGGGACCGTGCGGACACCGGGTGCAGCCGCGCTTGCCGCAGCGCACCGGTTCCTGGCGGTAGGTGACCGAGGACCGGCCGGACTCCTCGGCCCGCTCGAAGTCGGGTCCTTCACGGTGCAACAGCAACCCGCGGATGAAGATCATCAAACGCCGGAGGTCGTACTCGTCCAGCGTACGGATCGAACGGATGAGCTCGCGGTCGACGGGCATCGTAAGAGGCTTATGTAGCGCTGTACCTAAGACAGCCTCGCACGGAACAGTCAACAAGGCAAGGCTGAGATGCTAGGCGCCCGAGGCCTGGGCGCCGCTCGCGTTGCCCGACCAGCCGTCGAGTCCAGGCCGGATCGGCGTCACCGGCGGCGGGACGACCCGGAGGTCTTCCTTGGTCCATCCGATGGGCACCGCGAGCCGTTCGGCGTGCGCCGCGCACAGGTCGTACGCCGCGGGATGGGGGCTCGTGATCAAGTCCTCGATCCAGACGACCATCTGTGCATACGCGAAGGTAAGAGATGCAGACGCCGGCCAGCGGCAAGCGTTGCGGGAGCACTTGCGGATGCCGGTCTGTTGGGGCGCAGGCGGCCTCGCCATCGCGGGAACCCTAAATTACAAGGGTGTGTTTTTCAAGCGTATGGGAACGGCGAGCCGTCGTCGACCCGAGGGCGCCGGCCCGGGCCATTCCGACCGCTCCCGAGCCGGGGTCGCATCGCGCGCCCGCTCAGTCGGAGCGCCAAGCCGAGCGCGAGGAACCCCACCCCGGCCGCGAATTCGGCGCCGACGTCCTGCCCGGTGCGTCCGAGGCCCTCGTCCGGCGATCCGGCATCCGGGATCGGCTGCCCGTTCGGCGGCGAACCCGGATCGCTCAACGGAGGCGCGTCGCCGCTCGAGCTCCCCGGCGGCCTGAACGGATCCTTGGGTTGGGCGAGCACAGAAAGAGCCGGCATGACGAGGATCGCCGCCACCAGCACGAGCACGCGCAGCCTCACCGCACCACGTTAGGACCTCGGCGCGGGCCACCGCAATGGGTGCACGAGTAGCGTCTTACCTAACTCGTTTGCTACCTAAGATGGTTTTGCATTTCAAGCGCCGATCGCGTTCGAAAAACGGCGCCCTAGGACGGCTGCGGCGTCCGCCTCCAATACGAAGAGCCGCGCCCAAAAACGAGAAGAGACCACGTAGATGGCCTCTTCAGATCTCTGCGCGCGGCCGGAAACCGCTGCGTACGCCAAAAGTTGTACTCCGCGGTAGCTTTCGGGTCGCCCCTACTGACTTCCGCGGAGTACCAAACTAATCTATCACGACCGTTCGACGATTTCAAGGGGAACGTCCGACATCTCTCGCCGTCAGACCGGCCGATCGTGGTTGCCGACCGTAGCGGCGCGCATGGGCGAAGCGCACCGTTTCGAGTCGCTTGTCCGAGATGCGATTGACGCCCTGCCCGACGAGTTCGCCCGCCGTCTCGAGAACGTCGAGATCGTTATCGAGGACGCCCCCGACCGAGAAACCCTCCTCGGGCACTACCACGGCGTGCCGCTGACCGACCGCGGTTCCGGCTACAGCGGGTTCCTGCCGGACAAGATCACGATCTACCGGCTTCCCCTCGAACGCCGCGCTCGTTCCCCCGAAGACCTCGCCGAGCAGGTTCGGATCACGGTGTGGCATGAGATCGCCCACCATTTCGGGATCGACGACGAGCGACTGCGCGAACTCGGGATGGGTTGAGGCTCAGGCGGGTACGCCGGCGCGCGCGTCAGGATCGACCGCAACGTCGATCTGGGGCAGCTCGGGCACCGCGCTGATCGCGTAGACGCCGAACGACGGCTGCACGGCCACGGCTTGGATCGCCGCTGCCAACGGCGCGCCCGTCGCCACCAAAAGGACCCCGACGCTCCCCGATCCGCCGAGGTCGTTCAGGCGAAGCTCCACAGTGCTGCCGGCTTCGACCGTCGCTGCTTGGAGCGCGGCAGGTGTGGTGCGTCCTGCTTCGGTCACGACGACGACCGACACCTTTGAATCTCGCTCGGTGGGGTTCGCGATCAAGAGCCGTAGCTCACTCGCAGGCGGACCAACCACCGCCGACATGCGATGCGCCGGCTGAACCCCCGCGGTCGCCGCTTGTTCGGTCGCGCCGCCACGTCCGATCACGCGCCAGCGCGCGCCGAGCGCGACCGGGGCCGTCGATGAGGAAGCCGCAACCGCGACAGGGCCCTCGGGGACACCCCCGCCCGGGCCGGCGACCCTCGGCGTGTTCGGCGGCAGCCCTCCGGCGAGCGGCTCGAAGATCCCCTGTCCCGCAGCCGTCAGGGTCCGCGCGTCGGCAAGTGCGTCGACGTCGCCGACGGTCACGGCTGAGAAGTTGATGCCACCTGCGGTGTGAGCGATCGCGACGCTCTCTCCGATCGGACCGACGGCCGGCACGAGCTCGATGAGCCCTCGGCTCGCCAGCAACGCTTCGGCCACGATGCGTCCCGATCGGGCGCGGATCACGCCCGCGACGGCGGCCTCGTCGAACGCGAAGTCCCCTTCACGGATGACGAGACGACCACGCGCCGGCACGACGCGACCGCGCAAGCTCTCAGGCTCGAGCTCTTGCCCGTCGAAGACGAGCGAGATATCGACCACGGCATCGGACGTGCCCGGATTGAGGAGCACGAGCGACGTCTCGACTTGAAGCGTGGAGCCGTCGGGAACGACGACGGCTTGCGTGCCCGGCCGTGCGCACGACGCGGCGGCACCTCCGGTTCCGCCGTTGGCCGTCAGGAAGGCCGTTCGCGACACGACGACCTCCCCGCCGGCGTATTCGACGATCGCGCCCGCCGAGACCGCGCGGATCGCAGCTGGCGTACCGACCGTCCCCGCCCGTCCGGCGCCGAGCTCGAACACCTGCGTCACCGGCTGCCGGCGGTCGGGGATGTACGTAACGCGCACACGCGCGGCTACATCGCCGAAGTTCGCCAGATGGAGCCAGCCCGGCGAACCGGCGGCTTTCACGAAGGGGCATCCCCAGGCGCCGCCGGGCGTGGCCGGAGCATCGGCCTCGGGGAGGTACGGCGACGCCGGAGCGAACCGATCCGTAAGACCCGCGCCGGCGAGTGCGAGCACGGCGACCAACGCGAGACCCCACCGGCGGAGGAACGTCATCGTTCTCCCCGTTCCCGAGCGGCGCGACGCGACCATGCGACCGCGATCAGCGCGAGGATCGCTCCCTGAAGGAGAAGGGCGAGCCGGTGCCAGCCTTGGCCTTCCCACGCGACGACCACGGGTCCCGACGCGGAGCCGGTCGCGAATGCGGTGGCCCAGCCGAACGATGGAGCCGGTTCGATCGTCCGACCCCCGGCGTGGACCCGCCAGCGATCGCTGAAGTCGGCACCGAGCAGGATCGCTCCGACGCCGATGCCGATCCGGCCGGCCAGGACCCCGGGCCGGACCCGCTTCAGCGAACCGGCGCGGCCCGGATCCTCGGGCACCGCAGCCAACGCCGGTCGTTCGGGTTCCGAGCTGCCGGCTGCCACCCACTCGGGGGACTTAACGGCCGCCGCGATCGGAAGCCATGCTTCGTTCCGCCACACCTGCGTTCCCTGCCCGCCGGCCTGGTAGAAGCGCATGTCGGTCTGACGTGTGAAGGCGCGCACGACGCCGGCGTCGATCGCGGGGCGCATCACCACGTATCGCACGCCGGTCGGCGCGAGCAGGCGGCCGGCTTGCTCGGTGCGACCGGCGACGACCGAGGCGAGAACGCTCTCGAGGTAGTCCTCTCCGGGACCGGCGCGTCGCGCGCCGAAGGTCAGCACCGTTTCTCCTTCGGGCGCGCTCAGGTCGGCGCGAAGGGAACGCGTATCGCCGGCGAGCCAAAGGACGCGGAAATCCCCAAAGGTTCGCTCTTCCGCTTGGAAGAAAGCCGGCTCGAGCTCCCCCGCCAGACGCAGGCCGTCGAATGAACCGCCGGCGAGGAACGCCGTACCGACGACCATCGCCGCGACACTGAACGCGGCGATGCCGCCGAGCGCGACGTGGGCCGCCCCGAACGATCGAGCGCGAAGCGTCGGACCGATCCCTTCCGCCGCGATCCCGGCCAGCATCGCGGCGCTCGCCGCCGCGAGCACGAGCGGAAAGCCGGGACGCGGAGCGATCCACGGCACGCCGCGCGAAACCGCCCACGCCACCAGGAGCGACAGCGTTGCGACGGTTGCGAGAACGCGCGCCGTCGGACGACGTTCGGCGGACGCGAGCGCCACGCCTGCCGCGGCCGCCAATGGGAACGCCCACGCGATCGGGGCCGGGATCGGGAACGGCAGAGCCGGAACGAATCGGATCAGATCGTTGAGCGGCACACCGAACGGGCCGGGGCGGGCGCCGAGCGGAGAACCGGGACGGAGAAGCTCGACGCTCCACGGAAGGAGCACGACGATCGCTGTGAAGGACAGGGCCGCACCGGCGACGGCGGCACGTATGCCGCGGCGATCCCCTGACACGACGCTTCCGATCGCGATGACGAGCCCGGCGCCGAAGACCGCGACGAGCGCCCACGGCGCGATCGTCGCGACCACCGCGAGCCCGAGCGAACCGGCGGCGAAGCTGCGCCACCCGCCCGCGGGAGCGAGCCCGGCGGCGCGGAACAGCGGGATCATCATCGCGGGGAGCGCTGCGATCAGGACCAGCTCGGACAACCGTCCTTGGAAGAACGCGGCGAGGGTGATGGGTGAGAGGGCGTAGATGGAAGCGGCGACGCGCTTAGCGCCGGACGAGAGGCCGAGCGTTCCCGCGGCCCGCCACGCCGCCGCGCACGCGAACGGCACGAGTGAGAGAACGAGGAGACGCTCTGCGAGCCGCACGCTTCCGAACGTGAGCACCGACAGAACTCCGGCGAGGAAGAGGAACGGCGATGCCGGAGCCGCCGCCCCGGTGCCGGCGCTGCGCCAGCCGGAGAAGAACTCCGAGAAGAAGTCGCCGACATTCGGCGGGAACGGTGCCATGTCGGCGCCGGCGAGCCCGCCGGACCCGTAGATCGATCGCGCCCCGATCAGATACAGGATCGCGATGAGCGTCAGCCCGATGCCGACCGGATGCGCCCGCACGTGGTCGATCATCCTCGGGCGCCGTTGTTCGGCGATCAGGCCCTCGACCTCTTCGATCCCTTCGGCGGGTTCGCCGACCACCTGCTCGAGGGCGCGCTCGAAAACGGAGCGGATACGCGGAGCGCCACGCACCATGAACTTGTAGATCTCGCGATCGGGGTTCTTCCGCCGGCGCTGAGCCCGAGCGCGCGCGCGGAGCGTCGACGGCAGGTGGACGATGTTCCACTGCAGCGCGGATAGCGTCTGGCGCGCGTGCTGGCGACGGCCGGTGACCACGAAGAAGATCGCGTTCAACAACGAGGTCGCGATCGTCACGGGGAGCGTCACAAGGAGCGAGCGGATCCCGTAGTTCTTTATCACCGACGCGATCATGTTCCGCTCACTGAAGTAGCGGATGCGTCCGGATACGAAGCCCGGCCGGAGGTTGCGATAGGTCGCGACGGCGTGCCGCACGCGCGCGTCGCTCGTGACGACCGACCGGTATCCGGCGATGCGGGCTCGCCACGAGAAATCGTAATCGTCGCGGAGGGCGACGTAGCGAAGGTCGAGAAGTCCGACCCGCTCTACGACCTCGCGCGCGACGAGGAGGCACGCGGTCGAGGAGAAGAACACCTCTTTCAAGCCGTCGTGCTGGCCCTGATCGAGCTCCCCCGTCTCGAGCGGGTTGTAGAGCCGTCCGAAGCGGTCGGTCGTGAGGCCGACCTCTTGCAGCTTCTCCGGCTCGTCGTACTCGACGAGCTTGGCACCGACGATCCCGACGCGCTCGTGCGACATCGCATCGAGCATGGCTTCGATCGTGCCGGCGTCCATCACGGCGTCGTCGTGCAGGATGAGGAACGCGTCGGCGGGTATCGCGCGCTCGGCGACCACCTTCAGCGCCGCCGCGAGGGCACGCCCGTAGCCGACACGCCGTTCGAGCCGAACGACGTTGTCTCGGCCGAACGCCTTATCGAGAAGCTTGCGCGACGTGTCGGTGGACGCGTTGTCGACCGCGATCACGGTGATGTCGTCGTGTGTTTGGTTCCGTATGCCCTCGATGACCTCGCGCAGCCACGGATCTCCGTTGGTCGCGACGAGGAGGACGAGAACGGACGAGTTCTCGGGATCCATGAGCCGCGGGAGCCTATCAAGCACGCTCGGCACGCTGCGAACCGAGGGTTTTCTCGCGCTTCGGGCAAAAAACTGAGGCCCTGCCAGGCGGGCAAGGCCTCAGGAACTACCGGAACGGCGCTTAGCGCTTCTTCCTTTTCGCCGTCGCCTTCTTACGTGTCGTCTTCTTCGCTGCGGTCTTGCGCTTGGCCGGCTTGCGCGCGGCAGTGGTCTTCTTCCGCGCGGTCTTGCGCTTGGCCGGCTTGCGTGCAGCTGTCTTCTTCGCAGCCTTACGACGCTTCGCTGGCATCCTGTCACCCCCTCTCCCTATCTAGTGATAGGGAAGGCTCCACTACGACGCGAGACGCTTCACGCGCCGCCGTTCTCGTTCGGATAGCCCGCCCCAGATCCCGAAGCGCTCGTCGTTCGCGAGCGCGTAATCCAGGCACTCATCGCGCACGGCACACTGCGCGCAGATGCGTTTGGCTTCAC
>DATFGK010000026.1:0-19923 GCA_035249485.1 Actinomycetota bacterium
GGCTGCCGAGGTTATTCGCGTAGATGAACCCGTTGTAGAAGTACGACGACCACGAGTCCCCACCCTCGGGGATGTAGTAGCCGATCTCCTTCGGGTTGGCCGGATCGGTGAAGTCGATGACGGTCGTTCCGCCCGTGTACCAGGCAGAGACGAGGACGTCGCGTCCGTCCGTAAGCGGGATGACGTTGAAGTTGTGCGCCGTGCACACGAGTTCGACGCGGTCGCGAGGCACCACGAACGAGCCTTGCATCGTCGGGCTCGCCGGGTCGCTGACGTCGTAGAACCAGAGGGCGCCGAGCGGCAACGCGCCGCCCGTCATGCAGCCCGGCGAGACGGCGGCTCCGCCGAGCTCATCTCCGAGGACGATCGTGTTTCCGTCCCAGGAGAACGCGCTCGAGTGATGGATGTTGAGGAGCGGGTTCCGGATATGCGACAGCACCACCGGGTTCGCCGGATCGGAGATGTCCCAGATCTGGGACTCGCTCAAACACGCGGCGGCCGCGAGCTTGCGCTCCGGGAAGATCGTGACGTCGTGACACCCGATCGCGGGAGCGACGCTCGGGGTCGAGATCACCTTCGCCTGGGTGGGCGCTTTCACCGGCACCTCGACGACCGAGATCTTCTGGTGCGAGATCGGGTTGCAGTCGACCGCGTGATTGGTGAGCGGATACGACTGGATGTAGAGCAGCACCCGCTCGCGCTCGAGGTCGGGAACCAAGGTGTGCGTGTGGGAGCCGCATTCGGTATCGACGGACGCGATCATCTTCGGCTTGGCCGGATCCGCGATCGAGACGATGCGGATCCCCTCCCATACATTGCCGAGCACGAACTGGTCGATCGAAGCCTCGCCCGCCGTGCAGGCCGGATCGAAGTACGCGACGTCTACCGAAATGAAGACCAGGTCGCCCCAGATCGAGATGTCGCTCTGAGAGCCCGGGCACTCGAATTGCGACAGGAGCTTCGGCGCCTCCGGGTTCGAAATGTCGAGGAGCCGGAAGCCGCCCGGGTCCAGATTGCCGAACGCGGCGCGGTTGCCCCAGAACGCGATGTCGGACCCCGACTGGTACTCGCCCTTGTCGTCGAACGTGGTAACCAGTGACATGTTCGCCGAATGAACGTCGCCGTTGTGGTCTGCAGTCGCCGGAAAAACCGCGCTCAGCACCATGGCGATCGCCAGCCCGAATCCCGCTCGTGAGCGCATCAAGACCTCCTCTGAGTCCGAGGAGGCTATTCGCGCCCGAGGGCGGAACTCCTTGCGGGCAGTTAGGAAGCGGAGCTCAGCGCCTGGTCGAGACTCTCGAAAACGGGGACGGCGCGAACGAAGTCGGTGATCTCGAGCACCCGGCGGACCACCGCTTCCGGAGGAACGACGACGCGCAACTCCTGGCGCCGCGTGTTCAATCGCGTCGCGAGGGTGAAGAGCAGGCGGATACCCGCGCTGTCGAAGTATTCGGTACCGGAGAGATCGACGACGAAGACCCGCTCACGGCCGGCGGCGGCGTCGAGCTCGCGCTCGATGTGGGAAACATTGGAAACGTCGACCTCGCCGTCGAGCCGCGCGACGACGCACCCGCTCAGGCGGTCGATCTGGACCCGGCACAGGGTGTTCGGCATCACGATCCCCCCACAGCACGGCGCATCGTAACGCGTGTGCCTTCGGGCCCGGATACCACGTCGACCGAGTCCATCAAACCCCGCATCAGCTGCAACCCCCGATCACCGTCGTTCGGAACCGGCGTCATCCAGGACCCAAAGTCTTGCACGGTCAGCGTCAACGCGCCATCGTTGATCTCCGCCCGCACGTCCATGAGCCCCTCGTTCGGGTAGGCGTGTTGGATGACGTTCGCGCAGGCTTCGGTGCATGCGATGAGGACGTCCGAAGTGTCTGCTTGTGTCGATCCGTTCTGACGCATCCAGCGCCCTACGATCCTCCGTATCCCCGCGAGGCGTTCCGGCTGGGCCGGCAGGGTCAGGAAGAGCGGCCTCCCTACCAACGAGACCCGCCGCACGCCGAGCAGGACCGCGTCGTCGGCGATCCCTCCCTCCGCGAACAGGGCGCCGACGATCCGGTCGCAGATGTGCTCGAGATCGCCGGTGCTGCCGGCGAGCGCCCCCTGCAGCCTCAGCAACCCCTGATCGAGGGACTCCCTGCGTCGTTCCACAAGCCCGTCCGTGTAGAAGAAGATCGTCGCCCCGACGGGCAACTCGACCTCCGATTCCTCGCCGCCGATCGCCGGCACGACGCCGAGCGGCGGAGCAAGTCCTCCTTCGAGCAGTTGGACGCGACCCTCGCTCGTGAGGAGGACCGGAGGGGGGTGCCCCGCCCTCGCGAGGATCACCGTGCCGCTCTCGGGGTCGAGCCTCGCGCACACGAGCGTGGCCATCGCGCCCGGGAGGAGCTCCCGGAGAAGCGCGTTCAGGCGCTCGAGCGTACGCGACGGCGAGAGGCCCTCCAGGAGGTACGCGCGGAACGCGGAGCGGACCTGCCCCATCGCGGCCGCCGCGCCCACCCCGTGGCCGGCGACGTCGCCGATCCCGAGCCCGAGGCGGCCATCGTGCATCGGGATGATGTCGTACCAATCACCGCCGACGACGGTCTCGCCGGTCGCGGGGATATAGCGCGCGGCCGATTCCACGTCGGGGATGTACGGCAGGCGCTCCGGAAGCAGGCTTCGCTGCAAGGTCTCCGCGATCCGATGTTCTCTCTCGTAGAGCTCGGCCTGGATCTCACGCTCCCGCTCGATCGAACGATGCTGCTCGTCGACGGCTCGCTCGCGCTCCGCCACGACGGAGGCGAAGAAGAAGGACGTGAACGCGACGACTGCGTTGAACGTCTGGAGCATCACCATCTTCTGGATCAGACTCGCCCCGGCGAATGGGCCGTTGTCCTGCGCGGCCGCCCACGACGCCATCACGATCACGATGAGAGCTGCGGGGCTCGCGCCGACCTGCTTGAAACGCCACGCCGCCCAGCCGAGCAAGGGGAAGACGACCACCCAAACCGGCCGGGCGGTCAGGTGGAGCGCGTAGGCGGCGACGCCGAGCCCGCCGAACAACACGCCGGCCTCGGCGAGGCGCTCAGGCGGGGGAACAGCACCGAAGCGGAGGTGCCTGAGGGTCAGCAGGAACGGAGCGGCCGCCAGGATCCCCATCGCGTCGCCGGCCCACCAAACCGACCACGTCGACCCGAATTCGGCGCCATCGATGGCATCGGATGCGAGCAGCGACAGCGACCCCGCCGTGGCGCTCACCGTCATCGCGGCGAGCGCTCCCATGAAGACCAGCGTGAGTACGTCGCGCAGCCGGCCGAGCCGCTCGTCGAAGTTGAACGCGACGAGCAAACGTCGCGAGACCAGCGGCGCGAGCGTGTTGCCGGCGGCGATGCCGGCGGCGACGGCCGGACCAGAGCTGATCGGCAGGTTGACTGCGAACGCCGCGGCGGCGATCGCAGGCCACACGCGGGGTCCGAACCAGATGAAAGCGACGAGCGCGATCCCGGTCGGGGGCCAGAGAGGTGTGACGCTCTCGCCGACGAGCGCGAGCCGCAGGCTCAGGCGCGCGGCGACGTAATAGACGACGGCGACGGCCAGCATCCGGCCGGCGCCTTTGATCAGAGAGTCCTCGGCGCTGCGCACCTTCGTCCCGTGAGCCTACGTGCGAGGCCGCTCATCCCCAAGCCTCGTTATCGATCCACCTCGAGCGGCTCCCGCAGCTCCTCCGGCAGATAGACGGCGCCGGGCCCGTCCACCGCGGCGACGTCCTGTGGGTTGGAGATCCTGCAACGTGCCAGCGTCAGACACCCACATCCGATGCACGAGTCGAGGCCGTCTCGGAGCGCAACCAGCGCTTCGATCTGACCGTCGAGCCGTCGTCGCCACCCGTGAGAGATCTTGTTCCAATCCGCGACCGTCGGCGTGCGTCCATTGGGAAGCTTCGATAGCTCCGCGCGGATCTCCTCGAGACCGAGACCGATGTTCCGCGCTGCGCGGATGAACGCGAGCCGCCGCAGGACCCCGCGTTCGTATCGGCGTTGGTTCCCGCCGGTCCTCCTCGACCGGACGAGCCGCTCCTTTTCGTAGTACCGCAACGCCGAAGGAGCGAACCCGCTTCGCTCGGCGACCTCGCCGACGGTGAGCAGGTCTTCCGGGTCCATGCCGCAAGTCTAACTTGACTTAAAGTTAACTTCAACTTGCACAATCGGCCTGCACGAGACGATACGCAGGAGGACTCCTCATGGACGTGGCGCTGATCACCGGAGCGTCCGCCGGACTCGGCAGGGCGCTCGCGAACGCTCTCGCGGAGCGCGATTGGACGTTGATCGTCGACGCCCGGGGCCGGGACGCTCTCACCGAGGCGGTCGACGGTCTCGCTCCGGGAACGCGCGTCGTCGCCCTCCCCGGCGACGTTGCCGATCCCGTGCACCGCAAGGAGCTCGTCCAGGCGACGCACGAACTCGGCCGCCTCGACCTGCTCGTCAACAACGCCAGCCACCTCGGACCGAGTCCCCAGCCCGGGCTCGCGACGTATCCGCCCGACGAGCTGCGACGGGTCTACGAAGTGGACGTCTTCGCGCCGCTCGCACTCGTCCAAGCGACGATCGACATGCTGACTGCGACGTCCGGCACGATCGTCAACGTGAGCTCCGACGCCGCAGTGGAGCCCTACGAAGGCTGGGGCGGGTACGGCTCGGCGAAAGCGGCGCTCGACCAGGCGACGGCCGTGCTCGCGGCCGAGCATCCGGCCCTTTCGGTCTACGCCTTCGACCCCGGCGACATGCGTACCGCGATGCACCAGCGTGCGTACCCCGGTGAGGACATCTCCGATCGCCCCGAGCCCGAGACGGTCGCCCCAGCGTTCATCCGGCTCGTGACCGAGCGCCCGCCGAGCGGCCGGTACCGGGCGAGCGACTTCGCGGCGCTCGAGGTCCGCTTATGAGCGCGCGTCCTCAGACGAGGTTCGAGCTCCCCGGCGAGCTCTCCGCGACGCGGCCGCCCGAGGCCCGAGGCGTCGCTCGGGACGGCGTTCGCCTCCTCGTGGTCGACGACGCCCGCATCGAGCATGCACGGGTCCGCGACCTGACCCGCTTCCTGGAACCGGGTGATCTGCTCGTCGTCAACACCTCGGGCACACTCAGTGCAGCGGCGGACGGCCGCCGGCTGAACGGCCCGGTCGTGGTCCACTTCTCCACGCCGCTCGACGACGGAACCTGGGTCGTCGAGCTGCGGACCGCACCGCGCGCCTCGCGCCCCGTTCTCGACGCAGAACCCGGAGAACTTGTGCGCCTCGCGGCCGGCGCGTCGCTTCAGCTGTTCGCGGGGTATCCGAAGATCGGCGTCGGACCTCCCGACGCCGGCGGGACGCGACTCTGGCGTGCGCGATTCTCCTGGACGGCCCCCGTTACGGACTTCCTCGGCCGCTGGGGGCGCCCGATCGCATACGGCTACGTGACCGAGCGCTGGCCGGCGACCTCGTACCAGACCGTCTTCGCCAACGAGCCCGGCAGCACGGAGATGCCGAGCGCGGCCCGGCCCTTCACGGTCGAGCTCGTCACGCATCTCGTCGCGTCGGGAGTTCTCATCGCGCCACTCTTACTCCACACCGCGGTGTCGTCGCAGGAGTCCGGCGAGCCGCCGCTTCCCGAGCGGTTCCGGGTCCCCGCCGCGACCGCGCGGCTGGTCGGGTGGACGCGCGCATCGGGAGGCCGGGTGATCGCGGTCGGCACCACGTCCGCGCGGGCGCTCGAATCCGCGACCCACGCCGATGGAACGGTGGCTCCCGCGCACGGCTGGACCGACCTCGTGCTCGGGCCCGATCGGCTTCCGCGCGTGGTCGACGGGCTGATCACCGGGATGCACGCACCCGACGCCTCACACCTGTTGCTCCTCGAGGCCGTGGCGGGGCCCGAGCTCGTGCAGCGCGCGTATGCGGCCGCACTCGAACGCCGTTATCTGTGGCACGAGTTCGGGGATCTGTCGCTGCTTCTGCCGGCGAAGAGCCGGATCCACCGCCGGGACGACAGGCGCCTCGCCGCGGCCGGCGCGTAAGGGGCCTCAAGCCAACGGAGGGGCTTCCACGAGCCCCTATGATGTCCGGCATGCCGCCCGCAGCAAGGAAGAAGCGCGCTCGGCGCGTCGCGTTCGTCCTCGGAGGTGGCGGTCACAACGGCGCCGCCGAGGTCGGCATGCTCCGGGCGCTCCTCGAGCACGAGATCACGCCCGAGCTGATCGTCGGAACGTCGGTCGGCGCGCTCAACGGCGCCGCGGTCGCGTTCTCCCCGACGCTCGAGAGCGTTGCGCGGCTCCGCGATGTCTGGCTCACCCTGGACGACGACCGGATCTTCGGCGGATCGATCTTCGCCGGCGCCGCTAACCTCGTCCGGAGCCGCACCCACATGCACTCCAACCGGCCGTTGCGCGAACTGCTCGAACGGTTGCTTCCCGCCTCAAGTTTCGAGGACCTCGCGGTGCCGTTCCAATGCGTCGCCGCCTCGATCGAGCGCGCGTCGGAACACTGGTTCGCCGAGGGCCCGCTCGTGCAGGCGATCCTCGCGTCGGCGGCCGTGCCGGCGGTCCTGCCGCCGGTTCGGATCGACGGCGAGCATTTCGTGGACGGCGGGATCGTCAACAGCATCCCGATCTCGCGCGCCGTGGAGCTGGGCGCGACCGAGATCTACGTGCTTCAAGTGGGCCGCGTGGAGTCGCCGCTCACTCCGCCCAAGACGCCGCTGCAAGTGGGTCTCGTCGCGTTCGAGATCGCGCGCCGGCACCGGTTCGCCCGCGACCTCGCGACGCTTCCCGCCGACGTGACAGCGCACGTTCTACCGACCGGAGAGCCGAAGGCGCCGAGACTCACGCAGCTCAACTACCGGGACTTCCGCGCGATCTCCCGCCGCATCGATCGTGCCCACCGTGCCTCGGTTACCTACCTGAACGGAGCGCGGGGTCCCCGCACGAGCGCCTGAGCACGGTATCGTCCCGCCAGGCAGATCGGGGAGGACCGAGTGGATCGGCTGCCGCCGCGCATCGTTCGACGCCTCGTGCTGGCGCCGCTCGCGTTCGTGCTCTGTCTCGCGATCGTCGCGATATCGCCGCTGATCCTCACCGCTGCAGCGATCGCGGACGTCTTCCTGCCGGGGAACTGGCGCACGCTGCGGCTCATCGCGTTCCTGATCGCGTACATCGCCCTGGAAGTCGTGGGACTCCTCGCGATGTTCGGCTTGTGGCTTGCGAGTGGCTTCGGTATCTGGCTTCGCACCCCGCGGATACAGGCCGCGCACTACTGGTTCATGCGATGGTGGCTGCGGCTCATGGATCGGATCGTCCGCAAGCTTTTCCGGATGCGGATCCTCATCGAGGACCGCCCGACCCCGCGCTCCGGACCGATCCTCGTGTTCTGCCGGCACGCTGGGCCGGGCAACTCCCTCCTTCTGATCGGAACGATCCTCGTCGGGTACAAACGGCGGCCGCGGATCGTCATGCTGGCGAAGCTCCAGTGGGAACCGCTGTACGACGTGATGCTCAACCGCGTTCCCAACCGGTTCATCAAGCACGACCCGGCGAGACGGGATCTGTACACCGATGCGATCGGCGATCTCGCGACGGACCTCGGCGATGAGGACGCGTTCGTCCTGTTCCCGGAGGGCAAGGACTTCACCCCCCGCGTACGGCTACGCGCGATCGATTACCTCCGCGGCAAAGGCCATTACCGGTCGGCTGAGCGCGCCGAGAAGATGGCTCATGTCCTCCCCCCGCGACACAACGGCGTCATGGCAGCCATGGCCAGCGCCAGGGACGCCGACATCGTTCTCGTGGCCCACTCGGTCCTGGAAGACGTCGGCTCCTTCAGGGAGCTGTGGAGCCGGATCCCTCTGACCCATCCGATCCACGCCCGGTACTGGCGGATCCCGCCGAACGAGGTCCCCCACGATCGCGACGAGCTGATCGAGTGGCTCTTCGGCTGGTGGGAGCGGATCGACGCATGGATCACCGAACGCGCTTCGGCGGCGACCGAACACCGCCACTGATCGCAGCCGGGCCAGCAGACCAACCACAAGTTGCCGCGGTTCCCCGTTTCGAGCACGAAAAAATGGGAAAACCGCTTCTAGTCTTTCGTCTCCGGCGGCGTCATGGGCATCGAGCGACTCCAGAGCAACGCGACAACGTTCCGGCACGACGTGCTCCTCTATAGGGGCGAGGACGAGTTCGTCCGCGAGGTGAGCGCGTTCGTGCTCGACGGGCTCGCGAACCATGAGCAGGTTCTGGTGATCGTGATCTCGCCGAGGATCGATCTCCTCCGCGATGCGCTCGGCTCCCATGCCGCGGAGGTGCGGTTCGCCGACATGGCCGAGATCGGACGCAATCCCTCTCGCATAATCCCGGTTTGGCGCGACTTCGTGAGCACTTGCGCCAACGGTCGTCCGGTGCGCGGCATCGGCGAGCCCATCTGGTCGGGCCGCACCGAAGAAGAGGTCGTCGAGTCGCAGCGTCACGAATCGCTGATCAACCTCGCGTTCGCCGGCGCGCCCGCGTGGATGCTGTGTCCCTACGACGTCGACGGTCTGGATCAAGCGGTGATCGACGAGAGCTTCCGAAGTCATCCGACCGTCACGGCCTCAGGGGTCACGGCACCGAGCGACTCGTACCGCGGGCTCGATCAGATCGCCGAACCGTTCGATTCACAGCTCCCCGAGCCCGAACAGCCGCAGGTGCGTCTCCCCATCGAGGCGGGCGAACTGGAGCCGATCCGCCGGTACGTCGCCGGTTACGCGCGACGGTTCGGTTTGAGCAAGTTCCGGGCACACGATCTCGTGCTCGCCGTCAACGAGCTTACGACCAACACCTTGCGCCATTCCGGTGGCACCGGAACGTTCCGGATGTGGTGCGACGAGGACTCGATCATCGCCGAGGTGAGCGACGGAGGCCGCATAGACCAACCGCTCGCCGGACGCCGGGCGCCGAGCCCAGACCGCGAGAGCGGCATGGGGCTATGGATCGTGAATCAATTGTGCGACCTGGTTCAGATGCGAGTCTTCGACGACCGATCCGTCGTCCGACTCCACATGACGCGGCGTTAGCCGCGCGGGGCAAGGTCGAGGTCCGGCGGCGGTTCGGCCGGGATCTTCCAGCGCAGATACGGCTTGTCGTACACGTCGTGGTACGCGTTCGCCTGAACGACCATCTCCTGGAAGGTCGATTCGAACGCATCCCAATCCTCATCCTCGATCGCCTTCTTCACCGCGGCGACCTCGGTCGAGATGAACTTCTCCATGTTCTCGGTGTACTTGGGCCGGAGGAAGGCGCCTTTCTCCATGAGGTTCACCGCTTCTTTCAGCTGGAACTTCGCGAGCGGAACGTTGCGCGCCTTGCCCGCGTAGTAGCACTTCCAGATCCTCGAACCCACGAGCGGCATGATCTCGGCCATGCCGGGCATGATGGGACCGAGCTCGCTCAGGCCGAACGTTCCCTTGCCGGTATCGATCACATGGTCGTGAGCGTCGGACATCGTTCCCTCCGTCGTTCGGTCGAACCCGCATGATGCACCGGAGGAGGACGCGCGCGAAAGCCGGGTCGAGATGCAATGCCGCAAGGCCTAATATGCGCCCGACATGATCGATCTCTCCTTCGACGAGGGCATCGCGATCCTCCGCATCGAGCGCGGCCCGGTGAATGCACTCGACGCCGAGCTCCTGGCCGGCATCGCCGGCGCTCTGGACGAGATCGAGGCCGCGTCCGCTCGAGCCGCGGTGGTGACGGGATCCGGCGCGGCATTCTCGGCCGGGGCCGACCTGATCCGTCTGCTGGACGAGGGGGCGGCGTACGTGGAAGCCGCCCGGCCCTATGCGTCGCTGGTCTTCCGGCGGATGTTCCTGATGCCGATCCCTATGATCGCGGCGATCAACGGCCATGCGATCGCCGGCGGGTTTGTCCTCGCGCTCGCCTGCGATCACCGGGTGAGCGCCGCGGGGAATCACCGGATCGGCTTGCCGGAACTACGGGTCGGCGTCCCGTTTCCGATGTGGGCACTCGAGATCGTCCGCTTCACGGTCTCGCCACCGCATCTTCAGCGGATGCTGTATTCAGGCCGTCTCGCGGATCCCGACGAAGCCATGACCATGGGACTGATCGACGACGTGGTGGCGCCCGAAGCGCTTATGGAGGCGGCGCTGAGGGCCGCGCGCCGTCTCGCCGCCATTCCCCCGGCGACCTTCGCGCTCACCAAGAGCGCGCTTCGTGAGCCGTTCGCCGAGCGCGCGCGCGGCGGCGAGGCACGGGACGAAGAAGGGATGCGGATCTGGGCATCCGAGGAAGCACGGGCCGCGGTTCAGCGCTTCATCGAGCGGACCTTGGGCGGTGGAAGGACCGAGCGACCCGACGCCTAATGGTTGTTCGAGAGGGGCGACAGATCCTCGTTGAATCCGGAGTCGTTCAAGATCCTCAGGAGCTCGGGATTGAACGTCACCGAGAACGGGACCCCGAGTCCTCGACAGAAGTCGGCGGTCTCAGCGAGCTTGAGCACGACGTCGGGATGAAGCTCCGAGACCAGCATGAGGTCGAGCAGGACCGAGGCGCCTTCCTTCTTACAGCTGTCTTCGACCGATTGGCGCAAAGAGTCCATCCCTTCGACGTCGAGCGCACCCGACCCGCCGATGACGAAGTCGTTGCCACGACTGGAGACCGAAAGCGAGAAGCTCGACTTGGCCACGCTACGTCCTCGCTCGGCGCGCGCGGCGAACCGGGCCGCGTGCCGAGGAGACGAGACGCTCCAATCCGGTGAGCAGCTCGTCGAATCGCTGCTCGAGCGCTTGGATCCGAGCCGCGTCGGCTCCATCGGAGCCACGCGTTCGCGTCCCTGCTCGCGCGAGGTCCGTCGCGCTCACCAACGAACCGTTCCGGCCGCCTCGTCGGGAAGTCCGCAGCCTCCCGGTCTGTTCCCAATGGCGGATAGTGTTGTAGTGGACCCCCGCGCGGCGGGCGGCTTCCTTCCGCGTGATCCAGCCGCCCTCGGCTTCTCGCCGGGCCTGGCGCTGCGAGACGACGCCATGACGAGAGGAGCGATGGCGTCCCAGCCCCATCGCATGTTTGGCGACGAAGTCACAGTCCGGGCAGCGCAGGCCGCGGGACGGAGTGCTCTTGCCCTGCTTCCTTCCGGATGGCGCTTTTCTTCGTCGACGGGCTGCGGTGCGGGCCATCTCGACGTCTCCCCCGAGACTGCGGGCTGATTTGCCTCGAAGCATACTCGACGAGGTAACGACCTGCGTTTGGGGCTTTGTGCCCTTCCGTACAGCGTCCGGCCGGGCCGCGAACGATGGACCGATGTCCACGGTCGCGCTTGTTCTGTCTCCCTACATTCGGGTCGACGCTTCCTTCACTCGGGGGGATGAGATGACTCGCTGGCTCCGACCTACGGCGGTCGCCGCATCGATCATGACCGTCACGATCCTGTTCAACGGACTCAACGCGTCCCGCGCTGAGCAGGCCAAGGCGCCGATCGCAGCGCCGCCCACCGCGACACCGACCGACGCGCCCATTGTTCCCGAGCCCGCCCTCCCGAGCCCCGCCCCGGTGGCAGTGAATCCCGACCCTGAGAACCCGATGGGGCGCTTGATCGAAGTCTCGATCACGAAGCAGCGCCTCACCGCGTGGCGCGACGGGAAGATCGCCTATCGCTTCGTGATCTCAACCGGCCGTCGCGGGTACGAGACGCCGCCGGGTCACTACAAGATCCTCGAGAAGTACAAGAACCGCTGGTCGCGCAAGTGGTCGGTCTGGATGCCGTACGCGATGCGCTTCTTCGAGGGATATTTCCTCCATCAGCTCCCGCATAAGGACGGCTCCAGTTACAACATCGGCGCCACCAAGCTCGGAACGCCCGACAGTCACGGATGCGTGCGCGTCGACGTCGGCGATGCGAAACAGCTGTTCGAGTGGACGAAGGTCGGCACACCCGTCTGGGTTCACTAGCAGGCCCCCCTCGACGCCCGCGGGCCTCCCCCTCCCGCGGGTGTCGGCCTTTCTACAGGGGGCGAACGATCGCGACGATCGGGAACTCGATCGCGTATCCGTAACGCTCGCCGACGTTGCCCTGGTCCCCCGGGAGCACCACCATGCGCTGCTCGGAGACGATCTCGGTCGTCGGGACCGTCAGTTGCGCGTTGTCGGACTCGGCGATGACCAGGATATGGAGCCCGTGGGTTCCGATGTCGCCTTGGAAGTAGCGCTCGTCTCCGTACTCGTCGCCCATCAACGCGGACTGCGGGTCGTCGGGGTCGGACGGTTGCGGGCCGGCAACGAACGCGTCGTTGGGAAGACCGTTCGACGGGTCCCAACACAGGCGCGCCAGATCCGCGGTGCTCCCCGGCACGCGATACGTCTTCAGCTCTCGAGAGCTCCGCTCCCGGCGGCGGGGACCGGGATCGGTCCCCGTGCCGTCATCGAAGCACGAGTCGTCCCGGTAGTAGGGGACGGAAACGACCGAATGTGCCGCGCCGCCCGGAGTAACGTCCCGCAAGCGCCAGCGGGTGACCAGGCTGCCGTACGGCCCTGATACCTGCTCCCACTGAAGGGTGCCGCTGGGCAGGTTGAGCGTCGGATCGGTTACGTCCACGCTCTGGTGGTACTCGACCGCGTCGCACAGACGCGCCTGCTCGTACGCGTCGCGGTAGATCTGCGTGAGTCCCTCGTCCCGATCGTCGTAGTCGGCATTGCATGGGTCGTCGAGATTCCCGAAAACTTCGTCGTTCTTGCCGTCGATAGCGACGCCGTCCGCAACGATAGGGTTGAAGTAGCGCGACATACGGCCCGCGTTGTAATCCCACTGCGTGTAGATCCCATCGAGCGGCGGGATCGGGTGGACGCGTAGCGCATCGCCGAACAGGATCATGTCTCGATAGAAGGTCTCGCGCCGGACGTTGTTGGTGCTCGAATCGGCTCCCCACGTTTCCCGGATCGTGCGAACCGGTCCCGACCGCTCGCCCATCAGGATCCCCGAGCCTCCCCAGTTCGTGTCCTCTTCCTCGTATCCGCAACACGGTGTCTCCGATGAAGGGTCCTGCTGGAAGGCGCGCGCCTTCCAGCGGTCGATCAGATCGGGGCCGTACGTCCAGTCGCCGGAGTTCGACGCCGAGACGTGGAGCTCGGTCATAAGCCATCGCCCGTCGTAACGGAACTCGTATCGAGGCGTCCTGATCCAGGCCGTGTCGAGCGGACGGCGCTGCCCGATCTCCCCGGTCGGGGTCCCGTCGGCGAGACAGTACGGACCCTTCGGTGCCGCCCCGTAGCCCTCGTACGAGGACTCCGAGAACACGAACGTCGATCGCGCGTTCGCGTCCGGCGCGTACCGCACGAATCCGTTGGACGCATCGAACGCGGCGGCCGGGCCGTCCCCGGTGGCGAGCATCACGTAGGCGTACCGAAGCACACCGGGATCCGACGGATCGACCACGACGACCTCCGATGCAGACTCGACCCCGATAGGGAGTGTCGCTCCGGACGGCGCCTGCTCTCCGGTCGAGCGGACCATGAACGCGATCTCGTCGTTGTCGTCGAGCCCGGGCAGCGGGTCGGGCTCCGCGACGATGCGCTGTCCGTCGTAGGTCGGGTCGGCGCGCGGGATCGGGCGGCACGGATCCGCAGGGTCGCTATCCGTGAAGCGGTAACCCTCACGATCGAACGCGTAGGTGAGGTATTGATCGACGCCTGAGTAGAACGCGAAGCCGGAGACGTTGTTCGACAGGTACCGCGTGAAGCGTTCGTCGACCTGGAGCGGGATCTGCACGAACGACCCGCCGTCCCACTTGTAACCGAGCAGCCGGTCTATCGGGACGCCCGCACGGCCCGGCGTGCCGTAGATCGCGACGCGCGGCTTCTGACTGCAGTTGTGATCGCCGGGGTCTTCGGGGTCGTACGGGTTCTGACCGGGCGCGTAGCAGTCGCTGCGAAGCGCCTTCGGAAGCCGGGCCTGGGTATCGGCGGTGTCGTAGTTGGTCGGGGTCTGGGGCTCGCGGAACGTCAGCTCGGGACCACCGGACCAGGTCGGAAACTGGGCTCCGCTCAGCAGGACGGGGTCCACACCGCGCTCTTGCGCGAAACGACTGGCTGCCGGCAGCGCCGGAGCGGATGAGAGCGCCGCGATCATGCTGAGCGCGAGCGCCGAAGCGAGACACCTACGAACCATCGAACCTCCGGGGAGACGACCGGCGAGCGTCCGGCCTCGAGAGAGGTTCGAGGCGCTGGGAGCCGAATCCTCCCCGCGACCGGTCAGATCAGGCCGCGCGCGACCAGGAGCTCGGCGATCTGAACCGCGTTCAGGGCGGCGCCCTTGCGCAGGTTGTCGCAGGTGGAGAAGAACGCGACCGCGACGGCGTGGTCCGGATCGGAGCGGACCCGACCGACCACGGCCTTGTCGCCGCCCGCGGCGCTCAGGATCGTGGGGTAGCGAGATGCCTTCGGATCGTCGTCGAGCGTGACGCCGTCGGCCACGGAAAGGAGAGCGCGAGCTTCATCGGCGTCGATCGGTCGCGCGAACTCTGCCCAGGCGGCGACGCCGTGCCCGGCGACCGTTGGGACCCTGACACAGGTGGAGAACACCTCGATCGGCGCGTCCAGGATCTTCCGCGTCTCCCCGGCGACGCGCCGTTCTTCGCTCGTCGTCCCCGCGGGATCGAACGAACCCACGTGCGGGATGACGTTGAACGCGATCGGGTGCGCGAACGCGCGACCCAGCGGAACAGATCCCTCGATGCGTCCGCGTCGCACGGCGTCGCGCTCGGGCAGGAGCTTCTCGGTTTGCTCGTAGAGATCCTCGACACCGGCGACGCCTGCTCCCGACACGGATTGATAGCTCGATGCGATCACCCGGGTACATCCTGCCGCGCGATGCAAGGGAGCGAGCGGCATGAGGAGCGTCACCGCGGTGCAGTTCGGGTTCGCGACGATGCCGCGATGCCGATCGATGGCGCCGGCGTTGATCTCCGGGATGATCAATGGGACTTCATCGTCCATGCGCCAAGCCGCCGAATTGTCGATGCAGATCGCGCCGCTGGTGCGCGCCTTCGGGATCCATTCGATCGCGGCTTCATCCGGGGTGTCGAAGAGCGCGACGTCGATCCCCTCGAGCGCGCGCTCCGAGATCTCGGCGACGGTGAGCTCCTCACCCTCGTAGGAGATCTTCCTGCCCGCGCTCCGAGCCGTCGCGATCAGGCGGAGCGACGCGAGCGGGAAGGCGCGCTCGGCGAGGATCCGAAGCATCTCGGTTCCGACCGCGCCGGTGGCGCCGACGACCGCAACGTTGGGAGGCATCGCGGCCAGGATACCGGCCGCCGCAGGAGCAGGCGCCGACTTAGGCCGAGCCCGGGTGCCTCTCGCGGAGGATGACCTCGTCGGACAGGCTGAACCGGTCGTGCACGGCTCGAACCGCTTTGACGACGTCGGCCTCACGGACGACCACTGAGATGCGGATCGAAGAAGTCGAGATCATCTCGATGTTCACGCCGGCATCGGCGAGAGCGGCGAACATAGTCGCGGCGACGCCGGGATGGCTCTTCATGCCCGCGCCGACGAGCGAGACCTTCCCGATCCCCTCGTCGTAAGTGACGTCGGCGGCGCCGATCTCACGCAGCTCCGCATCGATCGAGTTCTTCGCTCGCAGCCCGTCCTCGCGCGGAACCGTGAACGAGATGTCGGTCGTGCCGTCGGTGGAGACGTTCTGCACGATCATGTCGACGTTTACGCCTTCGTCGGCCATCCGTTGGAAAACGCGCGCCGCGATGCCGGGGCGGTCGGGCACATCCTGGATCGTGAGCTTCGCTTCTGAGACGTCGTGGGTGACGCCAGAGATGATCGCTTTCTCCATGCGTTCGTCTTCCTCTCGGATCCAGGTGCCGGTCGTTTCGTTGAAGCTCGACCGGACTCGCACCAGCACATCGTGGTTCCGCGCGTACTCGACCGAACGAAGCTGGAGGACGCGTGCCCCCGACGCTGCCATCTCCAGCATCTCCTCGTAGGACACCGCGTGCAAGACGCGGGCGTCGGGGACGATGCGAGGGTCGGCCGTGTGGACCCCATCGACGTCCGTGTAGATCTCGCACGCTTCGGCGCCGACCGCTGCGGCGAGCGCCACCGCCGTCGTGTCCGATCCGCCGCGTCCGAGCGTCGTGACGTCGGACGTCGTCGACACTCCCTGGAAGCCCGCGACGATCACGACTTTGCCCAAGCCGAGCGCTTCCTGGATCCGTGCCGCCCGAACGTCGATGATCTTCGCGCGGCCGTGCTCGGACGAGGTGATGATCCCTGCCTGGGAGCCGGTGAACGACACCGCGTCGTGCCCAAGCGAATGGATCGCCATCGCGAGCAGCGCCATCGAGATACGCTCGCCGGCGGTCAGCAGCATGTCGAGCTCGCGCGGCGGCGGGAGCGGAGTGATGTCCGAGGCCAGCCTGACCAGGTCGTCGGTCGTGTCGCCCATCGCGCTCACGACGACCACGACATCGTAGCCGTCGATCCGGGTCTCCACGACGCGCCGGGCCACGGCCCGGATCCGCTCCGCGGATCCAACGCTCGTTCCGCCGAACTTCTGGACGATTACGGCCATCGGTCGAGGTTCTATCAGGGCCTTGGGGCGGCGGCGAGCCGGTTTCGTCGTGTCACAGGTCGCGCTTCCCGCGCGGCAGGTCGAATAGCCAGCGCCCGAGGATCGCGCGGCGGAACGGGACGCCCTCGCGACGGTCCTCCTCGATGCCCTCCAGACGCCGGATCATGATGAGCCCCACGATGCCCACCGTCATCAGCACGAGGGTGGCCTCATAACCGAACAGGATGGCGAAGACCGGGAGCAGGGCGAAGCCGACGCTGGTGCCGAAGCCTCCGAGCTTTCCGACGGTTCCGGCGAGCGCGATGACTCCGCTGCCCACCATCGCCTTCGGGACGATCACCAGCGAGACGCCCGCCGCCGTGGTCAGCCCCCGCCCGCCCGAGCGGCGGAAGTACGGCGGGTATGAGTGGCCGGCAACCGCCGCGACCCCGATCCAAGCCAGCGTTCCGGGA
The DNA here is from genome assembly GCA_035249485.1 of Actinomycetota bacterium. Classification (GTDB taxonomy): domain Bacteria; phylum Actinomycetota; class AC-67; order AC-67; family AC-67; genus DATFGK01. The sequence goes on from DATFGK010000026.1 coordinate 17,040, forward strand.
TCCTCGCCGCCGACGCGGGCGACGAGCGCCGGGATGAAGCCTTTCAATATGTCGAGGACGATCGCGAGGCCGCCCAGCACGCCGGACATCTTCCGCGCGACGATGAAGTGCGCATCACCCGGGGAGTCCTGGCGGCGCATCTCGGCGATCAGGTCGTGTCGGCGGCCGAGGCGCGCCAACAGGTAGGGCGACGGGATCGTGCCGACCCAGTAGGCGAGGGCTATCCAGGCGATCGTCGGCATCAGGGGCGCGGACGGCCGGGGTGGTGGACTCCCTCTGCCAGCCCTGGATAATGTCTCATCGAGTTGAGCCCCCCCATCCCGCGGCCTTCGTGCCGGCCGAAGCGGCCCCTATTCCATCACATCGCCGGCGCTCGGCCGCGCAGCGCGTCCATCATCTGATGGCGAACGGAGAGCGCTCGCCCTACGACGAAGCCGACCGCCCGAGCGGACCCCGGCAACCCGGACTTCCCGGGCCCAAGCCCATCCCCAAGGGCGGGATCGCGCTGGACGGATTCAAGGCCGTCTTCGCCATCCGAGACTTCCGGATGTTGTTCTGGGGGCAGGCCATCTCGGCGCTCGGCGACTGGGTCGGAACGCTCGCGTTCATCGCCGCCGCACGCGCGATCGCGCCCGGGGAACCGGCCGCCGTCGTCGGCGTCTTGATCCTCCGTCTCGTGCCGTCGTTCTTCGCGACGCCCATCGGCGGTGTGCTGTCCGACCGGCTCGATCGGAAGCGGATCATGATCTGGAGCGACGTCGCGCGCTTCGGCGTCTTGATCTTCACGCCGTTCGTTCCAGAGCTCTGGGCTCTGTACATCTTCGCGTTCGCCCACGAGTGCTTCTCGCTGGTGTTCCTGCCCGCACGCGACGCGAGCCTCCCGAACATCGTCGGATCCGAACACCTCGAGCCGGCGAACGCGGTCGTGATGGGCTCGTCGTTCGCGGGGATCCCGCTCTCGGGGCCGGCGTTTGCCGCGCTCGCGTTCGCGGCAGCGCACTATCCACCGTTCTTGCCAGGGGATGAGACCCTCAGCCGCCCCTACGCCTTCGCGTTCGCGTTCGACGCGCTGACCTTCCTCGTCTCTGCAGCGTTCATCGCGCGCATCGGCCTGCCGCGTATGAAGCACGAGAGCGAACAGCCGGAGCCGTTCTGGCGGAGCCTCGCCGACGGCGCGCGTTTCATTCGCAACTCCCCACTCCACCGCGGACTGGCGTACGCGGTCTCGCTCGGGATGCTCGGCGGAGGCGTTCTATTCGCGCTCGGGATCGGTTACATCACCGAGTCGCTCAACGGATCCTACGTCGCGTTCGGGTGGCTCATGGGCATCTTCGGCGCGGGGATGGTCGCCGGGTTCCTCGTCTCGCAGATCAAGGTCGAGAAGGGCACGAAGTGGATGATCCGCGGCGCGCTGCTCGGGATGGGAGCGGTGCTGATCTTCATGGCCGTGTTCCCGTGGCTCTGGATCGCGTACCTCATGGCGCTGGTCTTCGGGACGAGCTTCAGCGTGAGCCTGATCCTCTCGATGAGCCTCGTTCAAGCACGGACGCCCGACGCGATGCGCGGGCGCGTGATGGCGTTCGTTCACATCTTCGTTCGTGCCGCGCTCGTATTCGGAGGGATCGCAAGTGGCGTCGTGGGCCAGGTGTTCGAACGGGGGATCCGCATCCCGGTCATCGACTACCGCGCCGACCGCTATCAGATCGCGCTGTTGATGGCGGGAGCCTTGATCGCCGCCGGCGTCGGAGGAGTTAGCGGCAAGGATATGGACGGCCGCTAGAGCTCGCGGCGTCCTTCGAGCGCGCGCCCGAGCGTCACCTCGTCGGCGTACTCGAGATCGCCGCCGACGGGCAGCCCGCTCGCGATCCGTGTGATCCGCAACCCGAGCGGCTTGAGCAGGTTCGCGAGATAGATCGCCGTGGCTTCGCCCTCGACGGTCGGGTTGGTCGCGAGGATCACTTCCTTGACCTCGCCCTTTCCGATCCGCTCGACGAGCTCGCGCATCCGGAGGTCGTCCGGGCCGATCCCGTCGATCGGCGAGATGTGCCCGCCGAGAACGTGGTACCGGCCGCGGAACTCTTGCGTGCGTTCGACCGCGATGATGTCGGCCGGCTCTTCCACGACGCATATCAGCGTCCCGTCGCGACGGGTGTCCCGGCAGAACTTGCACCGCTCTCCCTCGGACACGTTGAAGCACTCGCCGCAGATCGCGACCTTCTCCTTCGCCGACCGGATCGCATCTGAGAGCGCGTTGGCCTCCTCGGCGGGGGCACGCAGCAGATGGAAAGCGAGGCGCTGCGCCGACTTCGCGCCGACCCCGGGGAGCCGGCGGAGCGCGTCGATGAGGTCTTGGACCGGACCTTCGAACACTAGTCCTCGGTCTCCTCGATGACTTCGGCACCGAGACGCGACGAAAGGACGTCGATGGGGTCGGCCGACTCCTCGCTGACCTCGTCCTCGCCGGCGTCGGTTTCCGCCGGCGGCGCGCCGAGGGAGGTAGCGATGCGGAGCGAAACGCCGAACACCGAGCGAACGGCCTCGGCGACGACGGCGGCGTTCTTGGCCTCGGCGAGCTGGCGGGCGTGGAACTCGTAACGACATTCGAGCTCGAGCTTGTCCGCCTCGAGCGCGCGTGGACGGCCTTCCGAGAGCAGGGCATGCAAGCTCTTGCGGATCTTGCGCACCTCCTCGAGCACGAGCGGCCAGTCGCGTTTGATCTTGTCGAGGTCGACCAGGCCCGCGGCCGCGGGACGCGGAGCCGGCGCCTCGGCGGGTTGCTCTTCGGGCGCCGCCGCCTTCTTGGACCCGCGTTTCGGCGCCGGCGGCTCGTCGGTCTTCGCGGCGGGCGGCGCCGGGGTCTCGACGGCCGGAGCAGGCTGGGGCT
>DATFGK010000027.1:0-16463 GCA_035249485.1 Actinomycetota bacterium
GATCCCTTCGCCTTCCGAACCACGAAACGGGAGGTCAAAGCGACGATGCAACCATGCTCGAAGGCATCGAGATCAGCACGCGTGCCCGGTCAAGGCGGCCCCTTCCCGGGCAGGGCTAGGCCACATCGACTCGGACAAGCGCACTCCGTGAGGAGTCGCCCGGCTCGAACGCGACCCACGCCGAGTCCCCGGCTGCGAGAACATCGGTCAGAGTCCCCCCGAGGTTGATCGTCGCGGAGACGACGTTGCGTTTTGGATCGATGAGCGAAAGCGTTCCATTTCGAAAGCCGCTGACCCAGACACGACCATCGTCGACGCCGACCCCCCAGGGATCGGGGATGGCGATCGCCGCCGTAACACGGTTCGTCGCGCCGTCTACGCGGAGTACTGAATCCTCCGTGGTGATCCACACATCGCTGTCCCCTACCACGATGTCCCGTGCCGTAGGAATGTCGATGCGAGCGACGACTTGATTCGTGTTCGGGTCGATGCGAACGAGATCGTCCCCGGCGACCCACAGACTGCCCAGTCCGGCGGCGAGTTGGCCGAATGCAGGTAGGCGCGCGACGACCTCGCCGCTCGTCGGGTTGATCCTCGCTATCCCATCGGCGGCCAACCAGACGGCGCCGGGCGTTGTGGCGACCGAGGCGGGGCTCCAGTCGATGAAGAGCATCAATCGTTGCGAGCGCCCCGACGACGGGTCGAACTGCACGAGCCCTCCGGTCGTGGACGCGCGGTTGAGATCGGCGGTCGTCGGTTTCCCGTTCCGATAAACCGTTTGATGATTCGGCGGCGGCGGCGCGTCGAAGCCGTCGGGTGCATCCGTTGCAACTCCATAGGCAACCCAGACAGAGTCGGCGACGGTCGCTGCGGTCCCTCCGCCCGGGATGTTCCCGTGGGGGGACTGTAGGTCACGAACCAACTTCCCGGTGGCCACATCGATTCCGATGACCCCACGATCGTAGCCGCCGGTGACCCAGACGACGCCGCCTCCCAGGGCAAGCCCCGAATCCGAGATGTTGGATGCGAGCGGTACCCGAGCGCTTACCCGAAGCACCGGCGGCGTTTCGGTTCCTGCGCTGCCCGGTGGCACAGCCGCCTGACCTCCGCATGAGGTGAGTAGAAGCGCGATGAGCGCCGACGAGATCGAGGAGATCCTCGCCGAGTGACGAGTCATGTACGAAAGGATGCGGCAGACCGGACGGGAGGCCAATGCCCGAACGGGCGCGTCGCGGTTGGCTCACCGGGGCTGTGCTGCTCGCTCACATCGTCCTGTCTCGAGCCGAACGCAGGTTCGAAACAGAAAATTCTTACCCGACAGGTTTGAGCGTTCGAAGCGCGGGTAGGAGCCGGAATGCTTCCGTCGCCCCCGAGGCGGGAGTGCATCCCCCGCTGGGGTGAGCCATGCTCACCCCAGTCCCCTTTTCAGGGCTCGTTTGGAAGAGATCGGGAAAGTCCACGGAGCAGGCGATGCTACGATTGCGCGGCTGCGCGGGCGTAGCTCAATGGTAGAGCTCGAGCCTTCCAAGCTCGTGATGAGGGTTCGATTCCCTTCGCCCGCTCGACCTTCCCACCCCCGGCCGGGGCCGCGGCCGAACTTCCTCATGCTAGAGTTACACGGCTGTAATTCGTCGACCTGGAGGGTTTGAGTTTGGCGACCTCGCAGCGTTTGCTGGCGTTCGCGATCTTCGGGCTGCTCGTGGCCGGGTTCGTGAGCGTCGCGGTCAAAGACTCAGGCGAGGATCCGCTCGTGATCGCCCCCACCGAGTCGCCCTCCCCCACGCCGACCGAGACGTTCACGTTCCCCGGACCGATCCCGACCGAGTCCGACACGGGGCTCTTCCCGACCGAGTCGGAGTCGCCGGCCGGGCCGGACGTCTCTCCCACCGACACGATGAGCGAGCTCCCTCGTACCGGCCGCGGATCGCTGGCGCTCCCCGCTCTGTTGACCTTGGTGTTGGCGGCGCTGGGGAGCCTCATGGTGCGCAGATCCGCCCGCAGCGTTTCCTGAAAGCGGGCTCCGAGCCCGCTGCTACACTTTCCGCGGAACCTGCGCCCGTAGCTCAATTGGATAGAGCAGCTGGTTTCTACCCAGCGGGTTAGGGGTTCGAGTCCTCTCGGGCGCGCTTCGTTCCTTGGTGGCCGTAGCTCAGTTGGTTAGAGCGCCGGGTTGTGGTCCCGGAGGTCGGGGGTTCGATTCCCCTCGGTCACCCGACGTGACTATCATCCAGCCCTGCAACTCCCAGTACGACCAGGGCCGCTAGCTCAACTGGCTAGAGCAGGGGCCTCTTAAGCCCAAGGTTCGGGGTTCGAGTCCCTGGCGGCCCACCCAAGATGCCCGAGCGGACAACGCTCGGGCATCTTCTTTCGAACGCGCTAGCCTGAAGCTCCGCGCGAGAGTGGCGGAATGGCAGACGCGCAGGATTTAGGATCCTGTGGGGAAACCCGTGGGAGTTCAAGTCTCCCCTCTCGCACGATCATCCGGCAGCGATCGGAGGACTTCCACCAGGCCCCTGAACGCCTTTCCGCGGTGGCTGATCTTGTCTTTCTCATCAGGCGATAGCTCGGCCATCGTCCGAGTCTCGCCGACCGGCACGAAGATCGGGTCGTAGCCGAACCCGCCGCTCCCCCGCGGCTCGGTGATCAGCGCGCCCTCGACGTGGCCGATCGCGATCGACTCCACACCGTTCGGAGTCACGAGTACCGCGACGCACCGGTACCGCGCCGTTCGCTGGGACTCGGGCGTGTCGTGTACAACACCGATCAGCTTCTGCAGATTCTCCTCGTCGGTGGCGTTCTCCCCCGCGAACCGAGCCGAGCGCACCCCCGGCCCGCCGTCGAGCACGTCCACCTCGATCCCGGAGTCGTCGGCGAGCGCGGGGATCCCGGCGAACGACGCCAGCGTACGAGCCTTCAGGAGCGCGTTGCCCGCGTAGTCGGGCTCGGTCTCGATCGGCGCGACCCAGCCGGGAAACGCGTCGGACGAGACGACCTCGAGATCGATATCCGCCTCCGCCAGGATCGAGCGGATCTCGCGGAGCTTGCCGGGGTTGCGCGACGCGAGCGCAACCTTCGTCGGGCTCACGAGATGCCGAGCGCCTCGCGCTGCGCGGAGACGAGCCGCCGGATCCCGGTCGATGCGAGCTCGAGGAGGCCGTCTAGCTGCTCGCGGTCGAACGCCTCGCCTTCTGCGGTCCCCTGGACCTCGACGTAACGCCCGCCGCCGGTCATGACGACGTTGAAGTCGACCGCGGCGGTCGAGTCCTCCTCGTACGGCAGGTCGAGGACCGATCCGCCGTCGACGATGCCGACGCTGACGGCGGCGACCTCCTCGAGGAGGGGGATCGTCTCGACGCGCCCGGCGTCGCGCATCTTCCGGAACGCGTCGTAGAGCGCGACGTACGCGCCGGTGATCGACGCCGTCCGAGTGCCGCCGTCGGCCAGCAACACGTCGCAGTCGACCGTGATCGTTGCCTCGCCGAACCCTCCGAGCTGCGTGACGGCGCGCAGTGACCGACCGATCAAGCGCTGGATCTCCTGCGTGCGTCCCGAAGGCCGGCCCTTCTGGACCTCGCGCGACGTGCGGGTCGCGGTCGAGCGTGGAAGCATGCTGTATTCGGCGGTCACCCAGCCACGGCCGCTCCCCCGCAGGAACGGCGGGACCTTCTCCTCGAACGAGGCGGCGCACAGCACGCGCGTCTGGCCGACCTCGATGAGACAGGATCCCTCGGCGAACTCTTGGAAGTCCCGCGTGATGCGGATCGGGCGGAGCTCGTCCGCGCGGCGTCCGTCCTTGCGCACTAGAGCACCCAGCGCATGTCGCGCTCGGCGATCTCGAGCGGCCCGTCGAACGCCTTCGACGCTTGGTCCATGACGGCGTTCATGTCGTTGTGCGGCCAGACGTGCGTGAGCACGAGATGCTTGGCGCCGGCCTGCGTCGCGATCTCGCCGGCCTCGCGCGCGCGGAGGTGGATCGGCTCGGGGATCGAGCGTTCTTCCTCGAGCCACGACGCTTCGCACAGGAACAGGTCGGCGCCGGCCGCGCCCTTCGCGAGGTCGGGGTGCGGCCCGGTGTCGCCCGTGTAGGTCAAGGTCTTTCCGCCGGCCTCGATCCGCAGGCACACGTTCGTGCACGAATGGTGGCTGTCGAAGCCGGAGAGCCGCAGCGGGCCGACCTCGACGGTGTCGCCGTGCCGGAAGTCGTTCCATGGGAGCAGCTCGTTGAAATGGTCCTGTCCGTCCCGCGGCGTCAGCAAGCGGCTCATCCGCTCGTGCGCCATGCGCGGCCCGTACACGGGAACGGCCGGCTTGCGGTCTTCTCGCCAGAACATCGAATAGAAGAACGGATAGATGTCGACGAAGTGGTCCGGGTGCGCGTGCGAGATGTACACCGCGTCTACGTCGGTCACCGCGACGTGCTCCTGAAGGTGCGCGAGCGTCCCGTGCCCCGTGTCCATCCAGAGCGTGAAACCTTCGTGGCGCACCAGGTAGCCCGAGCACGCCCCGCCCGCGCGCGGGTAGGTTCCGTTCGCCCCCAGAACGATGAGCTCCACGCTCAGACCGCCCTTCGCACGTCGCCGGATGGCCCGAGCGAGCGCTCCTCGACCGCGGCGATCTCTGGACCGAGGAACCGCGCGCCGAGCGTCTGGAACGTCTTGCCGTCGCCGCTCGAGACGAACCGGTGCCGGGGCTCAGGGCCCGAGCGGAACCCGTCCCGCGCGGCGAGCTCGGCGTAGACGTCCTTCGCCGTCTCCTCCGCGCTCGAGATCAGCGTGACGTCGTGACCCATCACGTAATGGATCACGCCGGTCAGCAGCGGGTAGTGGGTGCAGCCCAGGATGAGCGTGTCGATGTCCTCGTCGCCAAGCGGCGAGAGGTACTCGCCCGCCAGGCCGATGATCTCGGGCCCGGCGGTCTCACCCCGTTCGACGAACTCCACGAAGCGCGGGCAGGCGCGGCCGATCAGCGTGACGTTCTCGTGCGTCGCCGCGAGCGCGCGGTCGTAGGCGCCGGACGCGATCGTGAGCGCCGTGCCGATCACGCCGACGCGCCGGTTGCGCGTGACCTTCACCGCGGCGCGGACCGCCGGGTCGATGACTTCGACGATCGGGACGTCCGGATGTGCGGCGCCGACCGCATCGAGCCCGGCGCTCGACGCCGAGTTGCACGCGGCGACGAGCACCTTGACGTCTTGTCCGACGAGGTAGTCGGAGATCTCCGCCGAGAACGATCGCACCTCGTCGCGATCGCGCGGCCCGTACGGCCCACGCGCGGTGTCGCCGAAGTAAACGATCTGCTCGCGCGGCATGAGATCGATGAGCGCCCGAACGACCGTCAGGCCGCCGACGCCCGAGTCGAACACGCCGATAGGGCGGGGATCCATGATCAGGGCAGTGTAACCGAGGTCCGGTGGGTCTCTTGTGACCCATGTCTCACGCCCACAGGATCCCCTCGAGCCGTGTGGCCGCTTCTTCGAAGTCGCCCGAGTACGCGCCGGTGGAAAGATATTTCCAGCCGCCGTCGGGCAGCAGCACGACGACGTCGTGGACGTCGGCGTCCTTCGCGAAACGGATCGCGACCGCGAGCGCGGCACCGGATGAGATGCCGGCGAAGATCGCTTCCCTCTCGAGCAGCTCGCGCGTCGCGGCGAGCGCCTGTCGCGTCGAAACCTTGATCTTGCGGTCGAGCACCGAGATGTCGACGATCGGCGGGATGAATCCCTCGTCGAGGTTGCGGAGCCCGTAGACCAGCTCGCCGTACTCGGGCTCGGCCGCGATCACCTTCGCCGCGGGGTTGTGCTCCCTGATACGGCGTCCGACGCCCATCAACGTCCCGCCGGTGCCGAGGCCGGCGACGAACGCGTCGACCTCGGGCAGGTCGCGGATGATCTCCTCGGCGGTGCCGTGGTAGTGCGCTTCGGGGTTCGCCTGATTCCCGTACTGGTACGGCATGTAGTACTTCGAGTCTGCGTTCGCCATCTCCGTCGCGAGCGCGATGGCGCCGTTCGATCCCTTCTCCGCCTCGGAGAAGATCATCTCGACGCCGTACATCTCGAGGAGCTGGCGCCGCTCGATCGAGACGTTCGCCGGCATCACGCAGACGAGCCGGAACCCTTTGCGTTTGCACACCATCGCGAGCGCGATCCCAGTGTTCCCCGATGTCGGTTCGAGGACGATCCGGTCTGGGGTGAGGTCGCCGGAGCGCACGGCTTCCTCGATCATGCGCAGCGCGATGCGGTCCTTCATCGAGCCGGTCGGGTTCTGGCCCTCGAGCTTCGCCCACAGTCGGACCTCGGGGCGTGGCGAGAGCGCCGGGAGCCCCACGAGCGGCGTGTTGCCGATCGACGCGAGGATGTCGTCGGAGCGCATGGCCTGGGGGCTCAGCGCCCGCCGGCCACCGCGGGCAGGATCGAGACGACGTCGCCGTCCGCGACGGGCGTCTCCAGCGCGCCGGAGAAACGGATGTCCTCGTCGTTGAGATAGATGTTGATGAAGCGGTGGATCTCTCCACCCTCCGCGAGGATCGCGCCCTTGAGGCCGGGATGATCGCCGTCGAGCCGGTCGATGATCTCGCGCACCGTCGCGCCGCTCGACTCGACCGCCTTCGCGCCCCCCGTGTGCTTCCGGAGGATCGTCGGGATCCGTACCTCAACCGCCATCGCTACACCTGTCCGTTCGGGGTTCGTTCGACCGTCATCTCGGTGATGTTCCCTTCGATGATACGGAACGCCCGCAGATCGGGCCGTTGCCGGTCCGAAAGCGACAGGAGGATGTACGCGGCCTGCGGGTATCCGGCCAGCTGGACGTCGGTGGCGGACGGGAACGCCGGCGAGTGCGTGTGCGAGTGGTAGATCGCCGCCATGTCCCAGTCCTTGTCGTACATGTAATTGGTCAGTCGGAGGAGCTCCTTCGGGTCGACGTTGTAGCGCATCACCGGGTCGGGATCGACGTTCTCCAGCCGGTGGAGCTCCACGAGACGTCCGCCGGGGCCCAGGACCATGCCGCACGCTTCCTTCGGATACTCGGCTTGGGCGTGCTCGATCATCTCCCGCGCCATAGCCTCCGGAAGTCGTAGAACGTCCAATCTTCCTCCAGGATTCCCGGTGCCACTCCCCGTCCGGGGCCGGGCGGCGCTGAGGATAGCAAACGCCGAAACGCCCGGTCAGAGCCCTACGCGGATGGTCCCGGCCTTTCCGTGGACGACGCGACCGATCCCGGCGGCGGCCTCGCCGCGCTCGGCCAGTCCGGTGCGCAGCTCACCGAGGCGGTCGGGCGGACATGCGATCAGGAGCCCGCCGGAGGTTTGCGCGTCGGCCAGCAAGATCCGGTCCTCCTCGGCAACCGCGTCGTCGAACGACGTCCACGGTTCGATGAACGCCATGTTCCGCCGGGTACCGCCGGCGACGGCGCCGGCCTGGACGAGTTCCTTCGCGCCTTCGAGCACCGGAACCGCACGGCAGCCGATATCGGCGGCGGCCCCAGAGGCGAGCAGCATCTTGTGGAGATGGCCGAGGAGGCCGAAACCCGTGACGTCGGTCGCGGCCGCGGCGCCGACCGCGAGCATCGCCTCGGACGCTCCTCGGTTGAGGTGGGTCATCGTCTCGACGGCTTGAGCGGCGAGCTCGGGCGGGGCCAGCCCGCGCTTGATCCCGGTCGTGATCGCGCCGATCCCGAGCGGCTTGGTGAGCACGAGCACGTCGTCCGGTTTCGCCGCTGCGTTGGTCACGACGCGGCCGGGGTCCGCCAGCCCGATCACGGCCATGCCGTACTTGGGCTCGGCGTCGTCGATCGTATGGCCGCCGGCGACGAGCGCGCCGGCCTCGGCCGCGACCGCGCTCCCCCCGTCGAGCACTCGCGCGAGCAGCTCGAGGGGCAGGGTCTCGGCCGGCCAGCCGACGAGGTTCAGGCACAGAAGCGGCCGACCACCCATCGCGTAGACGTCGCTGAGCGCGTTCGCGGCGGCGATGCGACCCCAGTCGTAGGCGTCGTCGACGATCGGCGTGAAGAAGTCTGTGGTGAACACCAGCGCGGTCTTCTCGTCGAGCCGGTAAACCGCCGCGTCGTCGCCGGTCGCGTTCCCAACGAGGAGCGCCTCGTCGGGGGCGTTGGGCTGAAGCCGACCGAGAACCTCTGCCAGGGCGCCGGGCCCGAGCTTGCAGGCACACCCCGCGCCGTGGCTGAAACTCGTGAGCCGTACCGCAGTGTCCATCGTTACCTCCGGCCGGCATCTTGCCACGCGCGGAACCAGCGACGCGTGTGGCGGAGGAACGTCGGCAGGCGCTTGTCGTAGACGTGGCCGATGCCGCGGACGACCTTGAGCCGCGAGCCGTTCGGGAGGAGCGGCATCAAGGTACGCGAGTCGTCGCACGGAACGATCTCGTCGCGCATGCCGTGGAGGACGAGGACCGGGATCTTGATCGCGCCGATCACGGCGGCCCGGTCGAAGGAACGGCGCTCGTCGAGATGCCGCCCATCGATGACGAGTTGACGCCGCGGGCCCGTGTCCTTGCCCCACGTGATGAAGTGCGTTCGCTCGAGCTCCTCGAGCTGCTCACGCGAGTACCAGACGGTTGGATCCGGCATCGGCGCGGAGACCGGCGACCAGAACACGATCGCGTCGACCGGCTCCGTCGCGCAGACGTGCGCCGTCACCAACGCGCCGAGTGAGAACGCCAGGATGCCAACTCGCTTCGCGCCCCGCTCTCGCGCGAACCCGAGCGCGGCGCGGAGATCCTCGGCCTCGCCGGAGAGCGTGATCGGGACGTCGTCGCTCTCGCCGCTCCCGGCGAAGTCGAAGTTCAGCGTCGTGAAGCCATCGGCGTGCAGCGCCTCGGCGGCGCGATCGAGCCGGCCTTCCTCGTGACGGTCCCCGGTGAAGCCGTGGACGATGACGATCGTGTCCGGGCCGCCGGTGCGCAGATCGCCGACGAGCGTGAGCCCGCGCGCGTTCGAGAACGTGACCCGTTCGTCGGTCACGCCGGTTCGATCAGCGCGACCGGAGACGGGCGTCGATCTCGTCGAGGAGGCGCCGGGAGGTGACCGTCACCTCGGCGACGGCGGCCTCGAAGGCCTCGCGGTGACGCTCGGTCGGGGCTCGGAATCCGCTGATCTTGCGCACGAACTGGAGCGCGGCTTCCTCGATCTCGATCTCGGTCGCCGGGCCCTCGGGTGTTCTGAGTCTCTTGATGCTTCGGCACATGGCCGAAGCCTACCGCGCTAGGCCGGGCGGCAGGGCTGGCGGATCACGGTGCCGCACGCCGGGTACGCGGGCTTGTCGATCGCGAGCCCGCCGACCACCGGCAACACCAGCGACGAGGGGTGCTCGGCATCGTGGTAGACCATGTTCACCGCGGGGATCGGTAGGAACGCGAAGCCCCAGAGCTCGGGAAGCGCCGTCGGTGCCTCGATCCACACACGGATCTTCGAGGCGGCACGAACCACGTGACCGAACGGGAAGATCTCCACACGCATCCGGTTGAGCGCTCCCGGAACGAGCGGCGAGAAGTCGTCGAGCAGGTGCGTCTGAACCGGCCGCAGGTCGGTCGAGATCGCGGCATCCTCGGTCCGATGCGATGCGCGGAGCCAGCCCTTCTGGATGTACATCTCTTGACCGTCGGGACGGACCTCGGTCAGCGTGACTTGGACATCGGTGTCTGGTGCGGTCGACGCGAGCCACAGATCCAGCGACGCCGACCCGAGCAACACGGTGTTCTCCGTGAACGCCTCGGAGGTGTACGACAGCGCCGTACCAGGCAACGGCTTGAGCGGCCACAGGTAGACGTTCGGAGCCGACGCGCTGCCGTAGTACGGGTTACCGATCCCTTGCGAGCCCGCCGGGTAGACGTACTGATCGGGCCTACCACCCGCCGCCGGCGCGTCGTCGCTCAGGGCGCCTCCGGCGCCGAGGAAAAGACGCTTCGGCGTCGCCTGCGGGGGCCAGGACGGCAAACCGGTCACCCACGACGGTGCGCGATGCTCGGTATCGGCTTCCCACCACACCATCACGCGGGGATTGTTCTCGAAGCCGTTGTCGGCGCCGCGCAGGAAGTGATCCAGGTACGCGTCGAGCAGCTTCATCGAGGTGCCGGTGCGATACATGCCGTGGTCGCCGTTGGTGAGGATCGCCCAGTACGGGACATCGAGGTGCTCGAGGAGGTGGACCTCGCGCGGTCCGACCTGCTCGTCCTGCCACGCGATCGCCGTGAAGATAGGAACGTCGATGTCCTTTACGCGCGTGATCGGCGAGCGCTCCATGGTGAGGTCGTCGATGAACGGGTGCTCCTGCGCCTGGATGAACGGGTTGTAGCGGAGGTTCGTCACCTCGTGCGTCGCCACGTTGGCCGCGCACGTCGCGTCGCCCTTGGCGATCGCTTGCAGTGCTGAGATCCTGCCCTCTGTCGGCTGGGCGACGAATGCCCACAACGCGGCGAACGAGTAGTTGAAGATGCCGCCGGGGAACGCGACGTCGCGGTAGATGTCGCCGTAGAAGTGGCCCGGCGCGATCGCTTTGAGATGCGTGGGCTTCTCCTCTGCGACGAAGAGTTGCGTGATGCCCGGGTACGACTTGCCGACCATCGCGACGTCGCCGTCGGACCAGGGTCGTGTCGGGATGAAGTGATCGATGACGTAGGCGCCGTCGAGGCCCTGTTGTGGCTCGAAGAAATCGAAGGTTCCGCCCGAGCACCCGGTCCCGCGCAGGTTCACACCGATGTACGCGTATCCCTTCAACACCCAGCGATCGATGTACGGCTGATCCGGAACCGATCCGGGGTTGTAGCCGGAGTACTCGAACAGCGTCGGGTGGGGCTTGCCATCGTTCGGGAATGCCGCGGTGTAGGCGAGCGTCACGCCGTCCGGGAGCTCGATGTATCCCGTCTCACGTGCCGTACCGTCGGGATCGGCCGCCGCCGGGCCGAGCACGGCGGCGAACAGCAGGACGACGGCGAGCGAACGCTGGACCGATCTCAAGAGCCTCCCCCGAGGAAACAAGCGTGTGATGTGATTCGCGAAGAGCCCCGACTCTACCTTCCGCGACGCGTTCGCCGCATTTGACCCATGTCCCACCGACGGCCGACAGTGGCGCGATGGCCGATACGCTCGCCGAGGATCTCGTCGCCGCGTTCAACGCGCTCTTCGGCGACCACGAGGGGCTCCGCGCGGTGCATGCCAAGGGCACGTGCTGCACCGCGACGTTCACGGCGACCCCGGATGCGGCTGCACTGACGAGAGCGCCGCACATGCAGGGCGAGGCCGTCGGCGCGACCGTTCGGTTCTCCAACGGCAGCGGCGATCCCGCCGCGCACGATGCCGGACGCGAGCCGCGTGGGATGGCGATCAAGTTGCACCTCGACGAGAGGCGATCGACCGACATCGTCGCGATCAACCAACCGACGTTCGTCGTCCGCACGCCCGAGGAGGTGCTCGAGTTCCTCCGGCTCCGCAAGCCCGATCCGGAGACCGGTCAACCCGACATCCAGGCGCTCATCGCGTTCGTCGCCGCGCGGCCGGAGTCGCAGCGAGCCGCCCAGTTGCTCGTGAGCGCGCCGCCGGTTGCGAGCTTCCTCGAGACCGAGTACTTCGCGCTCCACGCGTTCCGGTTCGTGAACGCTGCAGACGAGGGGCGGTTCGGCAAGTACCGCATCACGCCCGATCGCGGCGTTCGCACGCTGGCCCCGGAGGAAGCCGAGGCGCTGAGTTCCGACTACCTCCGCGAAGAGCTGGTGACGACGGTCGCCGCCGGTTCGGCGTCCTTCTCGATGTTCATCCGCCTCGCGGCGGACGGCGACGACCCCGTCGATCCGACGCAGGAATGGACCGCGGGAGAGGAGATCCTCGCCGGTCGGCTTGAGATCACCGGGATCGTCGACGACCAGGACGGCGGATGCGAGGCGCTCCTGTTCGATCCGACTCGCTTGGTCGACGGTATCGAGGCCTCCGACGATCCGGTGTTGAACGCGCGCCCGCGCGCGTATGCGGTGTCGTCGAAGAAGCGCGCGAAGGCGCGCCGCTAGTCCGTCAGCTTCGCAAGGATCTCCGGCCGGTCGGCGAACGCCTTTTCGAGCGCGTTCTTGAGCACGGCTGCCGAGAGCTCCGGCGTGGCCGGCGAGCGGTCCATGGGGCCGAGGGGCGGCTGCGGGTCGTACTCGATTCCGAGCTGGATGAACTTAGCGAGTTCGGAGCCGGCTAGGCGCGCGACGAGGTGTATCGCGAGGTCGATCCCGGCCGAAACACCGGCGGCGGTGATCACCTTTCCCTCGTCGACCCAGCGTTCCTGGACGTAGGTCGCACCGAACTTCTCGAGCAGACCCGCGTAGGCCCAATGCGTCGTGGCCTTGCGCCCCTCGAGCAGCCCGGCCGACGCGAGGATCAGCGCGCCAGTGCACACGGACGCCACGATCTCGGCGCTCTCGGCCGCGTTCTTGACGTAGTCCTGTATCTCGTCGTCGTACATCGCTCGGAGGGTGGCCTCCTCGCCGCCGGGGACGATGAGGGCGGCCGGCGCGGCCACGTCGGCGAACGTCGCGCTCGGCGCGACGCGCAGCGGTGTATCGGTGCTCATCGTATCGAGCGTCGAGCCGACGACCGAGACTTTCCACTCGGGCGAGAAGCGCTCGAGCGCCGACATGACTTGCAGCGGTCCGACCAGATCGAGCGGCGTGAGCCCGTCGTAGACGACGAATGCGATCTGCCCTTCCATAGCGACCCCCGTGACGACTATCGAGCGTTGACGAGCTGCCGTTCGCGAGACGACCGCCGGAAGGTGGAATACGCGAACCGCTGCTCCACACCGCCGGGTGTCGTATGAACGTACCCCTCGCTATCGAGAAGCTCGAATCCCGGGCCGCACTCCGCAGCCAGCGCGAGCGGGGCGTAGCGCCGGCACGGCAACCCCGAGCATCGCTCCGGACCGTCTGGTGCGAACGTGGCCATCACGGCAAACCCTCCCGGCGTGAGGCTACGCTCGGCGAGCTCCACGTAGCGGGCACGATCGCGTGACTCGATCAGGAAGTGGAACACGGCGCGGTCGTGCCAGATGTCGTAGTGACCGACGTCCTCGAGCGCGGTGACGTCCCCAACGATCCACTCGACGCCGGCCGCCCGCGAACCGAGCCGCTCCTTCGCGATCGCCAGCCCATGCGCGGAGATGTCGAGAACCGCGACCCGGTCGAGCCCTATCTCCAAGACGTGATCCACCAGCCGCGATGCTCCGCCGCCGATGTCGATCAAGCTCCGCGCGCCGGCGTCGACGGCCTCTCGGATGCGACGGAGCGAGGCGGCGGGCACGGCCTCGAACCAGCCCACCGACGTCTCTTCGCGGGTCGTGTATTGGCTCTCCCAGTGCTGGGTCCGGTCCATCGCACCCCCAAGTGTAGCGAGGTCGTTGCGCTCGGCCCGTCCGAGGCGTTTGCTTTGGATCATGAGGATGGAGGCTTCTGCGCGGCCCCTCCTCCGGCGCTTGGTGGAGATCGGGGCGGACGCCTCGGACACGACGGACGAGGCGCTTCGCAAACAGACCCTTGTCTTGTCGGCCGGAGTCATCACCGGGCTCTCTGTGGTCTGGGTCGTCAGCTATTGGGCTCTAGGATTGCCGCTGTCGGCCGCGATCCCGTTCGCGTATCAGGTGATCTCGGTCATCAATCTCGCCGTCTTCGCGCGCACCAGGCGGTATCGGTTCTTCCGGGCGTCGGAGCTCGCGCTGAGCATTCTCCTACCGTTCGCGCTCCAGCTGAGCCTCGGTGGGTTCGTTCCCTCCAGCGGCGTGATCCTGTGGTCGTTCACCGCCCCCCTCGGAGCGCTTCTCTTCGCCGGGCGCCGAGAAGCGCTCCGGTGGTTCGTCGCGTTCCTCGCGGTCGTCGCCGTCGCGGGGATCCTCGACCCACTACTGCCGCAGAAGACCGACCAGATCCCGGGATGGGTCGTCGTCACCTTCTTCGTCCTGAACGTCATCGGCGTCACCGGAACGTGCTACGTCCTCCTCCACTTCTTCGTCCGCGAGCGTGATCAGGCGTTCGCCTTGGTCGCTCAGGAGCGAGAACGTTCTGAGCGGCTGCTGCTGAACGTCTTGCCCGGTCCGATCGCGGAGCGGCTCAAGGGCGGAGAGTCGGTCATCGCGGACGCCGCTCCCGAGGTAGGTGTGCTGTTCGCCGACATCGCCGGTTTCACGCCGATGTCGGCGGCGATGGAACCCGCCGACCTCGTTCGCCTCCTCGACGACATCTTCACCGAGTTCGACGCTCTTGCGGACAAGCATGGACTCGAGAAGATAAAGACGATCGGCGACGCATACATGGTGGCCTCAGGGCTTCTGGACCGACAGGGAGCGCACGCGAACGATCTCGCTCTGATGGCCCTGGACATGCTCGACGCCGTAGGGAGACGTGACGGGCTCGAACTTCGGATCGGGATCGACATCGGCCCGGTCGTTGCCGGTGTCATCGGCCGAAGAAAGTTCATCTACGACCTGTGGGGCGACACGGTGAATACCGCAAGCCGGATGGAGTCGCACGGCACGGCGGGTGCGATCCACGTGACCGAGCGGACGAAGCTCCTTCTCGGGAACCGCTTCCGGTTCGAGGACCGTGGCGTGATCGAGGTCAAAGGGAAGGGCCCTATGCATACGTACCTGTTGCGCGGGCGCAGCCACGCCGGTGCGGACGCCCCTTCAACAGCGCTCGACTCCGTCGAGTGAGCACCCTTGGACCCTCCAGGACCTGGGCTACCGCCTGCGCCGGGCCGCGATCGCGCCCACCGCGGCTATCAGCATGGAAATGGCTGTAGATGCGTGGCCGCCGATGCCTGTGGCAGGCAGGACCGCCGGGTCCTTCGGCTGCGCCACGTTCCCTGGCTTGCCTGATGCTGCGCGGGCCGCCGACTCCCGCTGCCAGGTCAGCGCGCGGGTCAGCAGGTGCTGGCCGGTGTTCGTGACCGTGTACGGCGCCAGACCCTTCCAGTGTGGGTGATCCTCGGACGAGGTCGGCAGCACCGCGCCGAAGATGACGATGCGTCCCTTCCCGACATCCAGCGTGCCGAGTGCGGTCTCGTCGGTTCCCGTGCCTTCGAATGATCCCTTGCGGTCGGTGGGCGCGTCGGTCGTAGCTGCGGTGACACCGCCGAGGGACTCCCAAGCTGCGCGGTCGACGGTCCAGATCGGCGAGGAGTTCTGAGTGATCGACTCCTCGCACACCGAGCCGAACGGCACGGTGCCTTCCCTCGGTCCGTATCCGCAGTTCCAGTACTGATCGCGCTCCATGAGCAATGGGAACCCGAGTCCGACCGGTCCGTAGGTCTGACGACCGCGGGCGTAGATGCCGTCCCACCACGGATGGTCGTCGACGCGGTCGACGTAGCCCACGTACGCGAAGCGCCTCTCAACGGCATCCTCGGGGACCTCCACGAGTTTGGGGAGGAGCGCGAGTGCTCCGTCGGTCAGCACGACCGACCCGCCGGCCTGCGCGAACGCTCGCAACGCCGCCGGATCGGCGTCGGTGTGGTCGGTGACCGCGATGGTGGCGAACCGGCTCAGGTCGCCGGCCAGCTCTTCGGGCGCGAGCTCTACGACATCGGTATCGGTCACGGCACGGAGATCCCGGTACCAATCGGTCGGTGAGACATCGTAGGGAGCTTGCTCGACGACGCCGACGAGTGGGTTCCGGACGCCGCCGGGTGGTGGCGAGGCGTTGCCGTCGATATCCGTCACGCGCCGGCCGTCGTCGACGAAACCGAGGCGGTCGCCGAGGTCGTAGCGCCGCACGACATCACGGTCGCCGCGGTGGGCCGCGTAGACGACCATCGTCTCCGCCATCGCGCGGACGTTGTCGACGAACAGCTGGATCGCGGGCGGGTTGAAGATCTCACTCTGAACCTCGCACGGGATCTCGTGGGAGAAGCCGTCGGCGCCGAGGCCTGCCGGACTGACCGCCCAACCGCCCCACGACGAGGTCACGGTGTAGTCGATGTGCTCCCACGGCGTGGCGTGCTCACTCCAATGCGTCGTCAGGTAGGCGGCCTTCTCGTCCACCGCACCGAAGAGCGTGTTGTACTGCGAGAACAGAGCCCGTCGGACTTCTTCGATCGTGTCGCCCTGAGCTTGGTGAACAGCGACGACCGGCTCGCCCAGGTACCCGGCCAGCACGTCGTACGACTTCTCGTCGATGCGCTCGGCCAGGTCCAGGATGCGGTCGTTCTTCGCGGGATCGGCGTAACCCTCCATGATCAGGTTCGCGCCGACCGGAACCGGACCGTGGAAGTCCATCGCGGTCGCGAACGGCCGGCCACCCAGCACGCTATCGCGGAGACCCCTCAGGTAGAGGGTCGGTGCGATGCCCTCGGGCTGGGTCAGTGTCGAGTAGCCGATGCTTCGGATCACCGGGTCATCGGGGAACACCCATCCGAGCTCGTACGCGACTCGGTTGCCATTGATGCCCGCGCCGTTGTACTGGCTGTAGCTGCGCGTGTTCACGGCAG